>DASYTZ010000186.1:0-5547 GCA_036001745.1 Pyrinomonadaceae bacterium | reverse complement strand
TCCAGCAGACGGTGCTCGCAGAGTAGATCACATCCGGATTTTTTGGATCGATCCGCGGCACCGGCAAGTCACCGCCACCGATGCGCCCAGCCGGCCGTGTGTCGGTCGTCGCGACTGTCCACGTGCGACCGGCATCGTCTGACCGATAGAGATTGACGCCCGTTGGCTGTGCGACTGATGCAAACAGACGGTTTGGCGCGCTCAACGAAATCGCGAGATTCGCCTGGATGATCCCCTGCGGCAATCCGCCGGCTAGTTGTGTCCACGTCTTGCCACCATCCGTGGATTTGTAGATTCCGCCTCCGGTGCCCGTCCATACGCCGTTCTCCCAAGGCCCTTGCCGCGATTCCCACAGAGACGCGTACGCAATACTCGGATTCGTCGGATCGAACAGCACGTCAGCGCCGCCGATGTTCTCATCTTTGTAGAGAACTTTCTCGAAAGTCTGACCGCCGTCTGTCGATAAAAAGATGCCGCGCTCTTCATTCGGGCCGTACGGATGACCGGCGACCGCGATCAGCACGTGATTCGGATCGCGCGGGTCGACTGCAATTTGCGGAATCTGTTGCCCGTCGCGCAGTCCGAGATGCATCCAGGTCTTTCCGGCATCCGTCGATTTGTAGATTCCATCGCCGATGGAAAGATCCGGACGCTGCAATCCTTCGCCGCTGCCAACATAGATTATGTTCGGATCAGATAAAGCGACAGCAATCGATCCAATCGAGCCCGTCGGCTGATCATCGAAGATGGGCATCCAGGTGCGGCCGTAGTCTGTCGTCTTGAAAACGCCGCCGATGACCTGTGCCATGTAGAAAACATTCGGCTGGGAAGGCACTCCCGAAATCGCGCGCACGCGTCCGCCGCGATGTGGCCCGATGCTGCGCCAGCGAAGCGATTTGAAAAGGTCAGGGTTGACCTGGGCGACGGCCGCTGATGTGAAGCCAATGACGACGATCAGCAGAGTTGCAGACACACGAAAGCGATTTGCAGCTACTGAGCAGCTCATAAATTCTCCCGAAGTTCAGTCAATGTTTTGTGCAGGCGCAGCATAGTATCGCCGCGTTCGGACAAAGTCTATTTGTTTCGAATCAGAATCGCGGGGGGTTGAACTAAGAGAACTAATTGGAGCGGGCGACGGGGCTCGAACCCGCAACTTTCAGCTTGGGAAGCTGACACTCTACCATTGAGTTACGCCCGCTAAAGCAAGATGACCGCGGAAGGATGAAGGATGAGAAAGCTGTCTGTCAATCCTCACCGGCTGTTTAGGATGCTGCGCTCATGGATGCCAGAATTAAGTCGCACACTTCACGAACGGCGCCGTGGCCGCCAGCGTTCTCAGTGACGTAGTGAGCAGCTTTCTTCGCGTCTTCGGCAGCGTCGGCGACGGCGACCGCCAGACCGACGTTTTGCATCAGTGCGACATCGGCCAGGTCATCACCGACGTAGGCGCACTGATCTGAATCTACGCCGGCCGCGTTCAAGATTTCTTTGATGATCTGAAGCTTGTCATCTGCACCTTGACGGAGGTAGGTGATGCCAAGTTCGTGCGCGCGCCGCTCGGTTGCCGGCGATGAGCGGCCGGAGATGATACCGGTTTTTACTCCCGCGCCATGCAGAAGCTTTATTCCCTGTCCGTCACGAACGTGAAATGCTTTCTGCTCTTCGCCGTCCGCCGTCAGCCAGATGCGGCCATCGGTGAGCACGCCGTCGCAATCCATCAGGAGGAGTTTGATCCGCTTGGCGCGACGAAGGATTTCGTCGGTTTCGAGTTTCGAGTTTCGAGTTTCGAGTTTCATGAATACTGCTAAGCGCGAAGTGCGGGGGCTAAGAGCGAAGAGAAGAGCCGTTCTTGCCCCTTACCACCTACCGCTTTTGCGCTTTGCTCAGCGGACTTCAAACAGTTCGATCGCGCTGAGATTCCAGCCGCTTCCCACTCTCGCCAGGATCAAAACGGCCGTTCCGGAATGTTCGACGCCGAGTTGTTTTGTTTGCATGGCAACGTCCACGGCCAACTCGTTCGCGCCGCGCGGTTCCGTCCGCAGCACGCGTGTTTCCCAAACTTCGGGCTGCGTGCCGACCGCGCCCAGAACAAACTTCGATAGCTCGCCGGGGACAACCAACGCGGCGATTTCAGTTTTGCGGCCGCTGCGAATGGCTGCATCAAGTTGTCCGATGAAGGCTTTGGCTGATTCGTCGATCGGTGGCGACATTCCCGCCGCTGCCTCCGCGCGAATTCGCGCCGCGCGCGCATTGAGGGTTGCTGCATATTCGGCATCCGCGCGAACTGCATCGTTGAACAGCCGGGCGGCTTCCTTTGTTTGCCCTCGACGCAGCGCGATCTCGCCAAGGCCAATTGCCGTCCACGCAAGCGTCGAAGGCGTCGGCAAGCGATTGTCGGCCAACTGCCGGAATTCGCGTTCAGCTTCGTCAATCTTGTTTTGCGCCAGAAGTGCACGCGCATACAAAACGCGCGCTTCCTGCATTTGCGGCGTCGACGCGAGCAACTGTTTTGTGAGCGATTCAGCCTTCGCGTATTCCTGCGTGCCGAACAAGCGCATCGCTTCAGCTAGTGACGCGGCAATTTCCGTCGGCCGCGGCGCAACATCGTTCGTATAGTCGATTTGCGGATAGAGTTTCTCGGGATCAACTTCGACGCGCGTAATTGCTGACTGACTTCTAAATGTAACCTGTGCAAAGTCGTGCGCCGGAATAATTCCCTCGGTCGTCAGCGTTTGTCCGCCCGTCGTCGTGGCGGCCACGATCACTCTTGCGTCGAACGAGCCGATGTTTCTTAGCGCGGCTGTCCACTGGCCGCCCTGTTGTTGCGGCAAGCCAACCATCAAGTCCATGTCGGTCGGTTGATCCAATTCCTGATCCAGGATGTTTTTCAGCGCCGCACCGCCACGATCGCCCAATGCGTTCCGCAAACGCGTGAGCGTCAATCCCTCGAGGTCTTTTTGCATAGCCGCCAACGTCTCGCGGAGCGTCGCAATAAACGCGTCGCGGCCCATGAAGCTCGACGCGAGCCGCCAAACCATTGCTCCTTTGTTACCGACTGAACTGAAGTAGGTTGGATCGAGCGCTGTCGTTCGCGACAAGGGGGCGTCGCGCTTCGCTATCGACGCATACGCGAGTCGCTGACGACCGCGCTCTTCGGCAGCGGCCTCTGCGCCAAATTCCTTCTCGATAAACAGGGTCGCCAGGTATCGCGTCAAGCCCTCGCGCAGAACACCATAACCTTCGCCGCGCACCGCCGAGTTTGCGCCAACCCAGATTCGCGCGACTGCCTCGGAGATAGCGAGCGCGGTGATCGCATCAGTCTTTTTTCGACGCAACGCACCATCACTCAAAAGCACCGTGCCCGCATCGTCGAAGCCCGAACCGCGTTTGACTGCAACCAATCGAATCGGAACGTCAGGTGCGGCGCCCAACATGCCTGCGTAAAATGCGCGTGCGTCCCCTGCTAACGCCATCAGACTCTCGGCTTGCTTGCGCTCGTCTTCACCAGCACTCCTTGGCAAAAGAGCAGCAATACCTTTCGCGTTTGCGGTTCCATCGACGCGATCCCAATTCCCAACTACGAAAAACGGCTGCGCGTTCAGCGACTGCTCAAAGACACTGTTGCCACCGGCAGTCTTATCCACGCCCGACGAAATTGCCGTGGCATTGCTGACGGTCAAACGAAACGGAGCGTAGTCGGGCCCGCGCACGGCGAACGCAGTGTTAGGAGACGGATACCACATCGACGACGGCAGAAACTGCGAGCCGACGGGAGAAATTGCCGCCGTGCCGGCATTCTCTTCGACCGGCAAACGGTATTCGACTGCTACAGTCACTGTCTCGTTCGCGCCGACTGAAGTCGGCAGGTTGATAATTGCTCGCTGACCACCGCCACGTTGTTCCGGCAGCGAATGATATGTGGCCGTCGCGGCACCAATCGTGATGGTCTTAATCTCAGCCTTCGAATTGATGCGCAGCGTGAGCGTCGAGCCGGCCCCGCGGCCAACGTTGCGCACGGTAAGCACGGCGCGCGCGTTGAGCGCTCGCTCGCTGTTCAGGTTCGCAACCGTGATGTCGAAATTGCTGACTTGCCAGGCAGCACGCGCTTCGTCTTGGGCCCGGCCGGCGATTGATAGGAACAGTTGTAGGCAAAAAAGCGAGATGAGAATTTTGCAATTTGCAATCTTCATTTTTGCGTTTTCAATTCCGATGTTCTGGCAAGCTCGTGTATATCTCGCAAGCTCTCGAGTAGCGGACCCATTCGTTTCAGCGGCAACATGTTTGGCCCATCAGACGGCGCGCGTTCCGGCGCGTCATGAACTTCCATAAACACTGCATCGACTCCGCAGGCAACCCCCGCGCGCGCGAGCGGTTCGATGTACTGCGATAAGCCGCCGGTTGCATGTCCGAGGCCGCCCGGCAGTTGCAGCGAATGCGTGACGTCAAAAACAACTGGAACTCCAAAGCCGCTCATGATGGGAAACGATCGCATGTCAACTACGAGATTATTGTAGCCAAAGCTGACGCCACGCTCCGTGATCATCACGCGCTCGCCGCCGGCAGCCTGTGCTTTTTCGACTATGTTCCGCGCGTCTTCGGGCGCTAAGAATTGCCCCTTCTTGATGTTGAGTGCGCGACCGGATTTTGCGGCGGCCACAATCAGGTCAGTCTGCCGGCAAAGAAACGCCGGTATCTGAAGGACGTCGGCCACTTCAGCCGTTGTTTCGATTTGAGCAACATCATGAACGTCCGTCAGCACCGGCACGTCAAGCTCTTTCTTGATGTTGGCAAGGACTTCCAAACCTGGATTGATGCCGAGGCCGCGAAAGCTTTTGATCGAAGAACGATTTGCTTTATCGAACGAAGATTTGAAAACAAAGTCGAGTCCCGCAGCCCGCGCGCGTTCGCGGCACTCGCGCGCCATCATCATCGCGTGCTCTTCAGACTCAATCACGCAAGGCCCGGCAATCACCGTCAATCGGCCATCGCCGAACGTCGCCGAACCAACCTGAAACGAATTTTTGCCCACAGTCATCTCCGCCAGCCAAATGGACGTAGCACTATAATATGGAAGGTTTGCGCTTGCGAACCCGCCTCAGGACCCACAGTGTCTTTGCGTGCCTTGGCGCCTTCGCGTCTTTGCGTGAATTAAGTCTTCGGTTTAGTAATTCTCACGCAAAGCCGCAGAACTCGCAAAGAATCCGCAAAGTGAGACAGTACGCGCAGTACCCGAAGCCGACCGGGGTCAGACGCGAGAAGGTCTAGGGGAGAATTCCCTTCAGCTTATCCCAAGCCTTCTTTAGCTTCGATGGTTTGCCCGCGTTCCTTGGACGATTCGCCGGTTTTGGTTCTGGCGTTGGAGTGGGCGACGGGGACGCCGTTGCAGTTGGCGATGGGCTCGGTGACGGACTTGCGCTCGCGGCGATGCCGGCGAAATTGCCGCCGCGCCACCAGCGCGCGGCGAGCACACCCGATCCAAGAATGGCCATGATTAAAACTACTGCCGCGACGGTCAGGTAAACTCGTTTTCCTTTTCCGCTCCCAGCG
>DASYTZ010000185.1:0-11348 GCA_036001745.1 Pyrinomonadaceae bacterium | reverse complement strand
GCGCTCAGGCTGTCGTCGTAATCCTGGTAGTTGCCGGACGAATATGAAATCGTGTCGTCGTAGGTGGGAACCCGATAGCAATCATCGGCATGACGATGCCCGTGGCCGTGACGACCTCTGTGCCGGTCACCGTCTCGATCGCGATCTCTGTCACCGCCCGGATTGCCGCCGCCGGGATTTCCACGCGGATTGCCGCCACCCGGGCTGCTGGCAGGCGGTGGCTGTGGTGCGATGGGGTCGCCGGACTCCTTCTCAATTTTGCGGTCACGCCGATTGGCGCTGCCATCACCGTCCATTGTTCCACGAGTTCGCGCGCCGGCTTCATTATTTCCCGATCGCGGATTCTCGTTTGTTCTCCCCGAGCCCGCATCGCGGTTGGTGCGACCACCGGCGTCGTTGTTTCGCCGACTGGCATCGTCGTCTCGGTTGCGGCGACCATTGTCATCGCTGCTTCGCGAGCCGGTGTCGTTGCTTCGGCTGCTATCGTTGTTCGAGCTGCTACTGCCACCGCTGCTGGGCGAGCTGGGAGCCGGTTCGCTGCGCGGCGATTCAGCCGGTGGACTCGGCGCTTCACTTCTCGGGCTTTCCGTTCGTGGACTCTCCGGCGTCGGCTTGCGATCGTCCTGGGCGTTTGCGACCATGACCGCGCCCCCGAACAGAAACACAAAACCACAAATCGCTGCAAAGTTCCCCTTTGATTTGTTGCGTGAATTCATGTCACCTCCTTGGGTTAGCGGAGAGAGACTGACCGAGGACTGCGCGCATTATACTTGAATTCCGACGAGACGCACGAGCTTTTGCCAGCACGCTGATGAACTGAAATTATTGCAACTGTCAGGCACACATTGCATCGCAAGGGCATGGTCGCGCAAATCGCAGGCGACTATGATGATTCTTCTGCGGCACCATCGTTGCTTGAGCAAGGGTGTTCGTTTACCCTAGCGGTCGTTCTTCGTACCGACTAAAAAACCAGCAAACGGAAAAACTAATGCTCAAAAAATTCGCGTCGTTGTTACTGATCGTCCTGTTTTGCCTCGCGCCGGCGGCGCGTGCGCTTGCAGGCCAACCCCAAACCTCCGTCGATCAAGTCAAAGTCAAAATTGCCAAGATCGGCGTCGGAGAAAAAGCGAAAGCCAAGATAACCCTGAAGGATGGCCGTCAGATAAAGGGTTACATCTCGCGCGCTGATGATGACGATTTCGTAATTCGTGATCGCAAGACGGATGCACCAACAACTGTGCGCTACGCCGACGTGGCAAAGGTCGACAAGAGCTCAGGCCATTCGACGGCGAGGAACCTGGCCATTGGTATTGGCATCGGCGTGGGAGCTTTTCTCGCGATCATCGCCATTACTTTCGCGCACTTAAATGACTGACCTTCGCTAGCCGCGGACATTAATCCCCAGCGCGCGCATGCGCCGATACAGGTGGCTGCGATCGATGCCCATCAGTTCCGCCGCGCGCGACACATTGCCGTCGGCTTCCTCTAATTTGCGCTGAATAAATTCGCGGTGATAAGCATCGCTGGCTTCTTTGAAAGACGGAAATCGGTACGATGAAGCCGGCGGTTCCGCGCTGCCGAATGCCGGGAGATCTTTGACGCCGACGCGATGATTTGTGTGCATGATGGCGATGCGCTCGATCGTGTTCCTCAATTCGCGCACATTACCCGGCCACGAATAATTCTGCATGGCGTCCATCGCCTTCGCGTCAAACCGCAGTGATTTCTTCCCATAGGCAGTCGCAAACCGCTGATTGAAATGTTCGACCAGCAGAGGGATGTCCTCTAACCTTTCGCGTAGGGGCGGAACTTCGAACGGGATGACGTTCAGCCGAAAATAGAGGTCGCTGCGGAAACTTCCCTTCTCGATTTCCTCGTCCAGTTTTTTGTTCGTCGCGGCGATCACCCGCACATCGACCGTGACTGGCGTGTTGCTCCCGACCGGCTCGAACCTTTGTTCTTCGAGGACGCGCAGCACCTTCGCCTGGACGTTCGCGCTCATGTCTGAAACTTCATCGAGGAACAGCGTCGCGCCATCGGCAAGCTCGAACTTTCCTTTCTTTGCCGCCGTCGCCCCGGTGAAGGCGCCTTTCACGTGGCCAAATAATTCGGACTCGATCAGCTCTTCAGGGATGGCCGCCGAATTCACTTCGATGAACGGCGCGCCAGCGCGACGCGACTGTGCGTGAATCGCGCGCGCCACCAACTCCTTGCCGACCCCGGACTCGCCGGAGATAAGCACTCGTCCATCGGTCGGCGCGACGACGGCAATTTGTTTTCGCAACGCGCGCATCGAGACGGATTCGCCGATCATGGCGTACTCGACACTTAGTTCTGCCGCCAGTGATCGGTTGGCCAATTCGAGTTGCCGCTGCCTGAGCGCGTTGCGCACGGTCAGCACTGTCTTTTCGATCGACAGCGGCTTCTCGACGAAATCAAACGCGCCCAGTTTGGTCGCGCGCACCGCCGTTTCGATGTTGCCATGACCAGAGATAATCACGACCGCCGCATCACAGTTCGCGTCGCGCATCTGGCGCAAGGTTTCAAGGCCGCTAATTCCCGGCAGCCACACGTCAAGCAGCACGCAGCCGTAGGCGCGCTGACCAATCGCTTTCAGGCATTGCTCGCCCGTGGCGACGGCCTCGGCAGTGAAGCCTTCGTCGCGCAAGACCGCGCTAAGAGAATCGCGAATCCCGCGCTCGTCATCGACGATTAAGATTGACTCTGACATAGCGTCTTAGGTCTTGGGACTTGGGTCTTTGGTCGCCAAATTCAAAGACCAAAGGCCAAAGATCAAAGACCAGCGACCGGCAACTCAATCACAAACCTCGCACCATGCGGCACGTTATTCTCCGCGTAAATTCGCCCACCGTGTTCGCTGATTATTCGTTGCACGATCGCAAGACCGAGACCGGTGCCGCGTCCGCGCGTGGAAAAGTACGGCTGAAAGAGCCGCTTGAAATCGGCGGCAGAAACTCCTTCGCCGGAATCGGCGACTTCGGCAATCAACATCTCGCGCGGCGCGTCCAAACTTGTGACGATGGTGATCCGGCGCTCGGCTGACGAAGTCAACGCTTCCAGCGCATTGTCAATCAGATTCACGAACACGCGCTTCATTTGCTCACCGTCCAGCATGGCCGGAGGCAAATCCTGTTGGAGTTCCAGCCGCAACTCCGCGCCGCTCAGACGCTCCTCGTACAGAGCGGCGGCTTGTGCTATCACGTTGTTGAGATCCGTGGTCGATTTCTGCGCGTCCGGCATTCGCGCAAAGCGCGAGAACTCATCCACCAGGGATTTCAAGCCGGCAACCTCGCGCGTAATCGACGACGTGCACTCTTCGACAACGCGCTTCAATTCTTCGTCTTCAGTTGCGGTTGCCTGCCCGTTTCCCGCCCTGTGGTCGCCGCCATTTACGCGCACTCCAAACTGGCGCGCGATGCGTTCGGCAGAAAGCTGGATTGGTGTCAAGGGATTTTTGATTTCATGGGCGATGCGGCGCGCAACTTCGCTCCACGCGGCAGCGCGTTGCGCAGTCAGTAATTCAGACAAATCATCGATGACCAGAACGACGCCGCGCTCGCCACCAGACGCCGCGCCCAGCGCAGTAACCGTCAGCGCAACGGGAATGGAGGTCGCGGTCGAGCCGCGCGTCAGCTGACTCTGTTCGGCCGCTCGGCCCGCGCGCCGCGCTCGCTTGATTAGCCGCTCAAGAACCGCGCGGTCTTCCTGATTCAAAAGACTCGACAGCTTGGCCCAGGCCGGCGGTGATTCGCTAAGTCTCAAAATCGAAGCGGCGGCGGCATTCATCGTGGTCACGCAATCCGCACTGTCCAACGACACCACGCCGGTCGAGAGCGAATTCAAAACTGTTTCGATGTAGTTGCGACGCTCTTCCAGCGCCTGGTTTTTTTCTTTCAAGGTCGCCGCGCCGGCTTCGATGCGACGCCGGTTCTCTTCCAATTCCGCGGTCATTTGATTGAACGAATCGGCCAACAGCGCCAACTCGTCGTCCGCGGGCGTGTTCACACGGTGGGAAAGATTTCCGCGCGCCACTTCTTTTGAGGCTTCCGCCAGCGACTTGATCGGGGCCGCTAATCCGCGCGCCAGATGAATCGCCACCCATGTAGATGCAAACAAAAGCAGCAGCGTCATCAAACCCAGCGTCGACAGACCCAGCAGGCGCACCTTGCGTTGCCGTTGGACCAAATGCTGGTATTCACTTTGTGATCCGGCAATGAGGTCGTTGACGTCGGCGTCGCTAAACCGTCGTGGCACCAGAATCAGACGCGTCGACTCCGTCAGCGGCACCGACGCCAGGTCGAATCCCTTTGCGTCGGATAGTTGCGAATCAGTCGGATACGGCGCACGACGGCCCGCTTCCAACACCTGCGCCAGCTCAGCCTCATTTGTGGTTGAAATCTCTGATCGACTCGCGGCGATCACTTCGCCTGAATTGGAAACGATCTCGATCTCTGTCAGCTCGCCGGTGTTCCGGAGTTGATCCAACGTCGGTTGCCATTCCGTCTGCGGCTTTAGGCGAATCGCCGTAGCGAGTAAGGTAGCCGTCTCGTGAAGTCTCTGGTTTTGCGTGGCGACAATTTCGCGCTGTTGTTCGCGCACACGCTCCACGACGTTTTCCGGAAGCCGCCCCATCCATTTCTCGACGGAGCGATTCAAAAACAGATACGAGAACGCGGCCATCGCCGTGATTGGCAACAAGCTCAAGCCAATGAAGTAGACCAGCAGACGCGTCTGAATCCGTGAACCGGCTTGCCGTGCACGCCGTTCCCGACGCAACCGCAGCAAACTGCGCAGCAGAATGAAGGTGAAGACAAAAAACGCGACGAAATTCAGCGTCGAGATCGCATACAACAAAAGCGTGTCAGATCCAGTTTCGGCAGGAACAAACGACCACAGGTTGAACAGGCCCTGCGCGGCAATCAACCCCAGGAGGACTACGACGATCCCACCCAACAACCACGCTCGAATCCGGCGTTGACGGGATTTGCCTTTTGATTCGCTCTGACGTTCTGCGGGTTCTGCCACTGAGAAGCTTCTCCGAACGGACGGGCTTGGACTGCGGCAAAGTTTAGCACAGGCGGGCGCGCCACCCGACTGAGTCACGTCAAGCAATTCAAGTGTTAGAATGCTGACCCCGAATGGAAGTCCACAACTTCTTCGTCAACAAAGAAGGCCACCTGCGCAGTGGGTGGCGCGCCACGTTTTTCGCCGTCGCTTTTCTGGTGTGCGCAAGACTTTTCGAAGCGGCTGCTTCGGTGATTACGAATGCGTTCGGTGTGCGCGGCGCTCCTTGGGGTGATGCCCTGCCCTTTCTGATTGGCGCGGTTGTTCTCTTCAGCGCTGCTACGTTAGTCGGCTGGGCCTGCGGCGCGATCTTCGAAGAGCTTCCGTTTCGTTCAATCGGCTGGTGGCCACATCGTGGCTGGCTGAAGAACGTCGCGCTGGGATCGCTCATTGGCGCCGCGTCGTTGCTTCTGGCGGCAGGCTTTGCGGCGGTGACACGCGGGATCAGATTCAGCTTCAATCCAAGTTCCGGAACGACGATTGGCAAGACAGTCGTCGTGTCACTGGTTATCTTTATCGTTGCCGGCGCTGCGGAAGAATCGCTGTTTCGCGGTTACCCGCTGCAAACATTTACGCGGGCGCAGCTCGCCTGGGTGGGCGTGCTGATAACGTCGGTGCCGTTCGCGGCTGTACATCTGGCGAATCCGCACGTGAGCCGCGGATTCACTTTCGTCAACACCGCCGTGGCCGGAGTTTGGTTGTCGGCCGCTTACCTGCGGACGCGCAGCCTTTGGTTTCCTTTGGGCCTGCACTGGTCATGGAACTGGACACAGGCATCGCTGCTCGGTTTGCCCGTCAGCGGCATCGAACGCATCGCGCCGGCGCCACTGCTCCACGCCATGAACGCCGGACCGGATTGGTTGACCGGCGGCGCTTACGGAATTGAAGGCGGCGCAGCCTGCACGATTGCACTCATCGTTTCCACCATAGTCGTTTGGCGAACGAAACTCGTTTCACATGCGCCGCCTGCATCCGACACGTCCGGCGACGCAGTGGCATCATCAGCATCCAACGATTAGAATGGGGTTGTTGCCGCAGCACATTTCCCGCATGAAACTGTTCACCGTCGAAGAGGCTAATTCACTTCTGCCGAACGTCCGGCCCATCGTTCATAAGATCCAGCGCGCGCATCGACGGCTCGAGACGCTTCAGAGTGCCGCGAAACGTGCGGCGAGTGGCGCTGAGCATGGTGGCGGCGGAATTCCAAATGGCCAGCGCTACGCACAACTGCTCGTCGATTTGTCGATCGGCGCCAGCGAGTTGGAGACGCTCGGAATTCAGCTCAAGGACTACGGCCACGGCCTGATTGACTTTCCCTCGATGCGTGACGGACGCGTGGTGCTGCTCTGTTGGAAGGCTGACGAAGGCGACAACATCGAATGGTGGCACGACGTCGAAGCTGGGTTCGCCGGTCGGCAGCCGCTTTAGCTGGAGACTTCAGTCTGTGCAGCGTCCGGAGCACAGGCTGAAGCCTATGCCACTCAAGTCCAAGCCCTGCTATATTTTCTCGTTGACGCGTTAAAGTATTACTGCTACTATCGGCGGCGAATTGAGCATCGGGTCAGGGCGAGTCTCGCCCCGGCTTGAACGAGGTGGAGTTGCGCCGCCAATCTCGGCTCAGGATTGCGGCGCGTGATTGAGGAGTTTCGTTCCTGCCCCATGACGTCTCAGGTCCCTCAATGCGTACAACTCTAACTGAATCGACGACTGCGGAAACCGTCACTGCCGCTAAACGCAGCATTAGAAAACCGCTACAAGACAAAAACGCGGAGTCACAGTCGGCGTCAACGCTGATCGAATTTCCGGGCGGGCGGAATGTGCCGGAATGGCGCAAGCGCCTCAGCCAGCGAGTGCGCGAAATTCAGGAGCAGAAAGCGCGCGAGGTAGCGGAAGCCAAGGCCGCCACGCGCGCTGCTGAAACTGTCTTGTGCGATCTGCCCTCAGGCCAATTGGAGTTAGTGCCTGACCCAGAACAGGCGCCGCTCAATCCCATCGTGTCGAAAGCTCTGGAACGCGTCGATCGCGCGCGTAGAGCGGAACCTCATTCGACAGGTTTTTCTGCAACCGCCGCGGCGCCGGCGTTGGCTGCCGCTCCGAAAAACATTCCACTGTCGCCGAGCGCGAGTCCGCAAACCACTGCCGTTGAATCCGGGAACGATTCCAAACCGAAGCTCACGATCGTTGCTCCGCCTCCGGTTGCCAAACCCGAAGTCGCTGCGCCGGTTACAGAACTGGCTCCGCCAACCTCGAAGCGAGTGCGCGTGATTTCGGAGAGCGTTGAGGATGCTGCGTTGTCATACCTGGAAACTTGCCTTTCGGTGCCCGTGCTTTCGTGCGACACGCGCCGAGACATCGCCAGCCTAACGCGTCGCGCAATTGTGGGCGTTGTTGATTTGATCCTGATCGCGTTGATGGTCTCGCCAGCGGCAGCGGCGATTCAAGCCAACGCCGGCAATTGGTCTGACCCGCGGAATATTGGTTTGATGGCGGGGCTTACTATCGCAGCGACGTTAACG
The DNA here is from genome assembly GCA_036001745.1 of Pyrinomonadaceae bacterium. GTDB lineage: Bacteria > Acidobacteriota > Blastocatellia > Pyrinomonadales > Pyrinomonadaceae > UBA11740. Next base: position 3,747 of record DASYTZ010000185.1, on the reverse strand, counting down.
TACTTCACAGTCTCGATCGCGTTGACCGGCCGCACGCTTTCGATGCGCCTCTTTTCGGTCAGAACCATCGACGCGCGCACAGGCTTGATACCTACGGGCGGTCAGTCAATCAAGCGCGCATTGGGCTACGTTTTCTCGTTCGCTTTGCTCGGCCTCGGCTTCGCTTTTGCCCTGATCGACCGCGACCATCGCACCCTTCACGATCGCTTTTCCAGAACCATCGTCGTTCACGATTAGTCAGGCGCACCCGACGTGCAGCGGGCTTGCCGGCATTCCGCCCGCTACGCTCACGCTCGTCTCGATGTGTTAATTTCGTAAGGTCATGGACGATGCAACCATCAGCGAGGTCGTGTCTGAAATTGTGCCGCTGCTTGTTGGCCGCGGGCCGGGAAAAATCTTTCAGCTAACGCCACAATCGCTGGCGATTGATTTTGGACTGCGCGCTCACGGATATCTGTTCATCAGTGTCGAGCCGGCACAGGCGCGTCTTTACTTAGTCAAACGACGTGTGCGTGACCTTGAAAAGCAATCGGCGCCAGTAAACCAATTCGGGTTATCCCTGCGAAAGGAGCTGTCGAGAACAACGCTTTCTTCAATCCAAAAGCAGCCGGCCGATCGCGTCGTGTGGTTTAAGTTCGAGGGAGCAAACGAACTGGGCCAGCCGAAGCAAAGAAGCCTGGTGGCGCAGTTGACGGGCCGTTCAGCGAATCTGCTGCTGCTCGACAACGACAATGTGATCATTTCGCAAATGCGGAAGCCACACGGCGCTGGGCAAACGATTGGCGACAAATATCAGCAACCGGCTGCACAGCAGATCATTAAAGCAACCGGAAGACAACACTCAGATGTCGGGAGCCCCAGCACGAACGAGGGCACGTCTCTTTCTGAACAACTCGATGCGCACTACACCGAACTTTCGACCGAACGAGCCGCCCAGTCTCAACTCACAAACGCACGCGCCCAACTGCGGAAGGAGATTTCGCGGCGCAAAAAACTGGCAAAGCAACTGGAAAGCGATCTGGCCGAACATGCTGAAGCCGAACAGCACAAGCGCCTCGGCGATTTGCTGCTGGCAAATGTGGGTACGGCAAAGCGTGAAGGCAGCCGACTAAGGCTGATCGACTATTTCACCAACGGCGCGCCGGAAATGGAAATTGAAATTGACGAGAAGCTCTCGATTCCGGAAGAAGCTGCGCGGCGCTTTGAGAAATATGAGCGCTCAAAGCGCGCGCGCAAACAGATTGCGTCACGCCTTGCCCAAGTAAAATCGGAACTCACGAATTTGGAAGCACAACTCGCACAACTCACGTCGGCCACAGTCGATTCGGCAGCTGTGCACTCGTCATTAGCACCGAGGTCATCGGGCGGGACCCAGACACGATCTCAACATCGGAGCACCAAACGCATCCCCGGAACACGCCGCTACCTCTCATCTGACGGTTACGAGATTCTCGTCGGTCGCGCGGCCCGCGACAACGACAACCTCACTTTCAAAATCGCGAAACCAAACGATCTTTGGCTGCATGCGGCCGACTATCCCGGCTCTCACGTCATCGTTCGTAACCCAACGCGCAAGGAAATTCCCCATCGCACGATCATAGAAGCCGCGCAACTCGCCGCCTATTTCTCGCGAGCGAACAAAGATCCGAAAGTTGACGTGCACTACACCCAACGAAAGTTTCTCTCGAAGCCCAAAGGCGCAGCGCCTGGCCTCGTTCGCTTATCACGTTTTAAGAGTATTACGGTCGCGCCTATGGAAGCTGCGCAGCGAATCACTTAGATCCTAGGCCGAATTATCGAGCGGCAGTTCGATGGTAAAGGTGGTTCCCTTCCCGCGATCACTCTCCACATCGATGCTCCCGCCGTGCAGATCGATAATCTGTCGCACGATTGAAAGGCCGAGACCTGTGCCGCGCTTCTTGGTCGTGAAGAAGGGCTCGAACAAACGACTAACCGTTTTCTGATCCATGCCGACGCCCTCATCAGCGATGGTGATTCGTGCGCGCGGCTGGCCATTCGTCGGGGCCGCGCTAACCATTGTCGGTGTGGAAGCGGCGTCAATTAACTCAGTCGTAATTCTGATGGGCGAGCGTGTTTCGCTTGCGTCGATGGCATTCGCGATCAGGTTCACAAAGACCTCGCGCAACTGCTCACCGTCCCAGGTGCCGTGGATTTCCGTAGGCGCGTAGTTCTTTTCCACTACCGTTTGTTTTTCCTGCACTCGATCCGCGATGAGGTCAATACTCGAGTCGATAGCTTCGTGCAGATCGACTTCAGTTCGCTCCAACTGCCGCTGCCGCGAAAACTGCGTAACGTCGACCACTAGTTTGTTCAGGTGATGTATGCCGCGTTCGACAAGCGTGATCGTTCGTTGAGCCTCTTCGGCTGTCGCATGCTCGCGTAGCATTTCGACGCCCAGACGGATGCTGCCCAGCGGATTCTTGATCTCATGCGCCAGTTGCGCGGCTGCTTCGCCGACTGCGGCCAAAGCCTCGCTGCGACGTAACGCGGCTTCGGCCTTGGCTGCTTCGGTGACATCAACCAGCGTCAGAATTTGTCCGTGCTCGTTATCGATTTCCAGCGGCGATGAATAAACCTCGAAGGTGCGCGCCGCGCCATTCTCATTCAGGTTCCAACGGCCACGATACGTTGCCGCCGTCACATGCGAAGCCGTCGCCGCTTCGAGCAGCTTCATGCTTTCAGTCGACGCGCCTTGTTCATGAATCGACGTTCCAATCGCCACGGCCGGAAAGATTTTGAAGAATGCAGTGTTTGCGCTGCGAATGCGATCGTTACGATCGATGGCCGCGATCGCGCTGACCATCCCTTCCAGCATTTGATTGCTGAACTCGCGCTCGCGACGCGCCGCTTCGGCGCTTTCGCGTGTCTGCCGAAAGCGTCGCTGCGCTTCCCAAACCGTCGCGGCAGCGACAAACAATCCGGCGAGAATTGCGATCAGCGTCCAAATCCTGATGGACCGCGCCGCGGCGCTCGCCAGTTGCTCGCTCTGCTGAAAGACCTGCGTTTGCTCGGCGGAGTTATCCTGGATCAGTTCATTCAGCTCGCGGTCGGCTCGCTGAAACTGCTCGAACCCGTACAAAGAATAGTTACTGGCATCCTTCGTAGTTTCGATGTACGAAGCTAAATCGTCATGAAACGCGCGCCACCGTGGGAGCTCTGACAGCGGCGGACGGTCAAGGGGCGGGATTAGCTTAACCAGTTCATTGCGTGCCGTGCCCAGCCGCATGTCAAACGGCGGACGCAACTCCTGGCGCGCCTCTGCTTCCATCTTGTCGCGAGCCTCGTTGTCCAGGCGCGTCAGGGCGATCCGCAGTTGCAAAAGCAGGGCAGCCCTCGCCGCGAGTTGCTGTTCGAGGATTAACACCTGGCGGCTAGTGTCTTCAACCTTGCGCACACTGAGATTGCCGAGCACGATCACAAACAGCAGCAGCAACGCGCACCCAACCAGCAAAGGCATCAGCGTCGGATCGAAGCGCGGGTCGCGCGGTCCAGGCGACGGCTGCTCAGGCGACGCTGTCGCGACGCGGCGATAGACGACCTCGCCTTCCGGAGAGGCTTTTTTGTTTGGTTCGTGCGATCGAGAACGCATTACAAATTGAAAAGTGCAAATTGCAAATTTGACTGTAACACGCGGTTCACTGCTGGCTGGTCGCAGCCGACGCAGCTTTCACATCTCGGTTTGCCTTTGCGGTGACTATAGATTGGCCGATGATGTTGCAGAGTTGA
>DASYTZ010000184.1:0-12105 GCA_036001745.1 Pyrinomonadaceae bacterium | reverse complement strand
CAACCGTGCCGACAATGATCAATGCAATGCTCAATGTCGATAACGCGAGCGCTCACGATCTGTCGAGCCTTCGCTTCTGCTACTCAGCCGGTGAAGCTTTGCCGGTCGAGCTCTACCATCGTTGGAAACAAACTTTCGGAGTGGAGATTTGCGACGGCATTGGCTCAGCCGAGATGTTTCATATCTACATCACCAATCGGCCCGAAGACGTGAAACCCGGCAGCCTCGGCCGCATCGTCGAAGGTTACGAAGCAAAGATTGTCGATGGTGAAGGAAACGAAGTTCCGAACAGGGAGATGGGCACTTTGAGGATCAAAGGCGACTCAGCCGCGCTCTGTTACTGGAATGCGCACGAAAAATCTAAAGAGACTTTCGCGGGCGACTGGTGCACGACGGGCGATCAATTTCACGTCGATCCGTCAGGCTACTATTGGTATCACGGGCGCACGGACGACATGCTGAAAGTCGGCGGCATTTTTGTCGCGCCTGCGGAAATTGAGAACTGTCTGCTACAGCACGAGGCGTTGCTCGAATGCGCAGTCGTAGGACACGAAGACGATGGCGGTCTCGTAAAACCGAAAGCGTTCGTCGTCGTTCGAGAAGGACGCGAACGATCCGATCAACTTGCGAACGAGATCAAGGAATTCGTTAGAGAGAGGCTGGCGCTGTATAAATATCCGCGCTGGGTTGAGTTCGTTGATTCGCTACCGAAGAATGATCGTGGGAAGGTTGATCGGAAGTTGTTGAAGACCGTTTCAAAATAAAAATGCGGGCAGATGCCCGCGCACCGCCGACAAGATGTCGGCGCTCCTACCGCAGTTTTCCTTCCAAATCGTAATCACGCAGCCGCCGATAAAGCGTAGATGGCGAGATGCCAAGTAGCGCGGCGGTTTTCCCTCGATGCCAACCGGTCTGCTCGAGCGCGTTGATGATTTGCTGCTTCTCGACATCCCGTAACGCCGTCGGCGTCGAAGGTCCGCCGCCGTCGACCGCTGCGACTCCGGCCATCGGCGCAAACGACGCGCCGCCGTTCGTGCGGCCGGAAACTTCTGGCGGTAGTTCACTGACCGTGATGCGGCCATCGTTGGCCAGCAGCACCGCACGCTCCAAACAATTGCGAAGCTGACGGACATTGCCGGGCCAGGTGTACGCGCGCAGCTTTTCCATGACTTCAGGACCGACGTCCGGCGCATTCGCTCCGGCAAGTTCCCGCAAAATGTGTTCCGTCAGCGGCTCGATATCTTCGGGGCGATCGCGCAGCGGCGAGAGATGAATCTGAAAACTGTTTATGCGATAGAGAAGATCAGCGCGAAACGATCCGTTGTTGACGACTGAATCCAAATTGCGGTTCGTGGCCGCGACGATGCGGACGTTGACTTCGACCTTGCGCACGCCGCCAACGCGGAAAAATGTTCGCGTCTCAATCGCGCGTAAGAGTTTCGCTTGCAGCGCCGCCGGCAATTCCGTCACTTCATCGAGAAACAACGTGCCACCGTCGGCCAATTCAATCAGTCCTAGTTTCCGCGCTTTTGCGCCGGAAAACGCGCCGGCTTCGTAGCCAAACAACTCAGATTCAAGCAAAGTCTCCTGAAACGCCGCGCAGTTCAAATCAATAAACGACCCTCCGGCACGGTTCGACAAACGATGAATCGCATGCGCGATCAATTCTTTACCGGTGCCCGACTCGCCGCTGATTAGCACCGATGCTTCGGACGGGGCCACGCGCTCAACCAGGCGAATGGCTTCAGCCATGGCTCGTGATTCGCCAATGATCTCCGGAACAGCGGACTTGCGCTCAATCTGCGCGCGCAATCTTTGGTTATCAACACGCAGGCTGCGCTTCTCCGCAGCTTGCCGGACGCGCACGTCAAGCTCACTGATGCTGTAGGGTTTGGTCAAGTAATCGTAAGCGCCAATCCTCATCGCTTCGACCGCGGTTTCGATTGTCCCCTGGCCCGTCAACATGATCACTTCGGGCGGGTTGGGACGCTCGTGAACGCGGCGCAGCAGTTCCATGCCGTCCATGCGCGGCATGTTGATGTCGCACAGCACGACATCAACGTTGCTCTCTTCCAGCTTGCGCAGGGCTGCTTCGCCGTCAGGCGCCACATGCACACGATAACCAAGCCGCTGCAACTCTTTCTGGAGCACCAGGCGCAGGTTTGCCTCGTCTTCGGCTATCAGTAATCTTGCGTCGCGTTGTTCGTTCACTGTTCCGACTCCCGCACTGAATCGACGGCTGGCGCCGTTAGTTTGAATCACTCACCTTGGGTAGCGAGATGGTGAAGGTGGTGCCGACACCCACGGCCGACCGAACATCGAGGCGGCCACCGTGCTCAGATACAATACCATAACAGACCGCGAGGCCGAGGCCCGTTCCGCGACCGACATCTTTGGTCGTGAAGAAAGGATCGAAAATCTTGGTGAGGTTTTCCGGCGAAATGCCGACGCCTGTGTCTTTGATTTGCACGATGACGTTCGGCCCGGAAACGGCTGTGCGCAGAGTCAGCGTGCCGCCGTCGGGCATCGCATCGATCGCGTTCGTCGCCAAAGCCACGACCGCCTGCTGCAATTGACCCTCGTCGCCAAGCACGGTTGGCAGATCGTTCACCGTTTCAATTTCGATTTGAATATTGTCGCCGCGTTGCTGATGAGTGACGAGCCGCGCCGTCATCTTAATCGTGTCGGCCAGGTTTAGCGGCACGCGGTTGCCGACACGCAACCGACTGAAATCGAGCAAGCCATTCGTGATTTGCTTGCAGCGGAAAGCTTCGTCGCGAATCAACCCGAGATATTCCTTCAAATCTCGGACGTCCGACGATTCTGCGAAAGCGCCTTCGGCGATTCGTTTTTCGAGCGACTCCGCACACGCCGCGATCGTTGCCAGCGGATTGTTGATTTCGTGCACCACACCCGCGGCCAATCGACCGACCGCGGCCAGCTTTTCTGCGCGCGCCACGGCACGTTCGGACTTCACCCGCGAAGTAATGTTCTCGCCAACCGTGATGACGTGCGAGACTTCGTTCGTTTCGGCGGCGCGCATGGGAATCTTGCTGATGAGCCAATGGTTCGTGTCGCCGCTGTTGGAGACGGTCTCCTGTTCGATGCGCTGAATTTCACCGGTTGCAAAGACCTTGCCGAATTCACTCTCCAGCAATTCGCGCTTCTGTTTTGTCAGCACGTCGTAGATGTTTCTTCCGAGCACTTGTCCGCGTGGCACACCCAACTCGCCCAGCTCGCGATTGCGGTTCCAGGCGACAATCCGATGGTCGCGGTCGATGGCATAAAGCGACACGGGCAGCGTGTCGATGATCGCTTCGGTGAAGCGCTGATGCATTTCCGCTTCGCCTGCGCGACGATCGACTTCTTCGGCGAGGGTCGCGGCGGATTCGCGCGCTGCCAGATACAAGAGCGAGATATGTGCCGCGAGTGCGGCCTGTTGCGCGGCCGCGTCGATCAGCCGGCATTCGTTTGACGCGTCAACATCGCCGCGATCAAACGCGACAACTAACGCACCGAGAATTTTGCCGCCGAATTTAATCGGGCTGACGTACTCAGTCGTCCGCCGATCGTCAACCAACACGAACTCTCTTTCGTTGGTCAGCAGCGCCGGGGCGGACGAGCGCGAAGAACCGAGCCACGCCTCCAGCCGCGGAAGATCAACCAGAGAAACTCCTTCGGCGTTTCCTTCGCGATCGAAAGCGCACACGGCGAAACCATGACCGTTATTGTTTACGACGCAGGCACACAGCGCGGCATTGAGGCCTTCGAAGGTTGCGCCGGCGACGCGACGCGCGACTTGCTCAGGCTCGAGAGTTTGCAACAAGCCGCGACCGAGATCGGCGAGGAATCGCAGCTCGCGATTCGCATCCGTCAGGTGCGACTCGCGCTGCGCCATACCGAGATGGGAATTCACGCGCGAGATCAATTCGCCGGGCGTTGAAGGTTTGACGATGTAATCGTCGGCGCCGGCGGTGAATGCTTCGACCTTGCGCTGTTCGTTGTCGGTCGCCGAGAAAACCAGCACCGGCAACTGCCGTAAAGAAGGTTGCGCGCGCAGCAAACGACAGAGCGAGACGCCGTCAATCTCCGGCAGCTCGACATCGAGCATTACCAGATCGCAGCGCTCCTTTTTCAGAAAACGCAATGCGGCCGGCGCATCATGTACGGCGATTGTGCGATGGCCGACGCTCTCAAAGATGCTGCGCAGACCCTCGCGCGCCGACGAATCATCGTCGATCACCAGCAAGGTGGCAGGTTGAGTCTCTAACACAGAGGAAACAGGCATTAATGTCATCAGCGAGGATCCAGCTGGACCGTACCGTAAGTGGATTCGAGAGGACGAGCGGGGCGGGCGTGAAAAGCGTGCCCAGGCATTTTCTCGGACGCCACCATCGGAAGGATCGCGCCCGGCGGACATATCAGTCCGCAGCCTGTTTCCAGATTGAGAGATCGAGGCCGGAATTGTCAAGAAGATTAATTAATTGAGGCAGTTACGAAATCTTCGGGGACCGGTTCAACCGGCGGCTCTATCGATGCTTCGGCGGGGAGGCCGATAGGGGCCGGAATGTGTAACCCACCTGTTTTGTGCGCGTTTTTCGCGCGATACATTGCCTGATCGGCTGCAATCAACAGTTGATCCAGCGTCTCGCCGTCAACGCCAAAGACAGAAGCCCCGATCGAAATTCCGACGCGAGCGCGGGTTTGCGCACGTACGCTCAACGAAAAACCGCGCACGACGGTCTCGATTCGGCCGCGCAGCTCATCAACCTGCTGAACCGTCAGCTCAGGCAGCAGCGCCACGAACTCGTCGCCGGCGTATCGCGCGAGAAAGTCGTATTCGCGCAACTGGCTTTGAATGAGATTGGCGACTTCACGCAACATCCGATCGCCGATCTTGTGACCGAAGGTGTCGTTGACCAACTTGAAATCGTCGAGATCTAACATGATGACCTGGAACGGCCGGTCGGTTCGACGTGCGCGTGAAACTTCTTCATCGAAGCGCAGATGGAGCGCGCGAGCATTCGGCAAGCTGGTCAACGAATCCGTCAACGCTTTTGATTCGGTCTGCGCATGATGCATCGCGTTAGCGAGCGCGTCGGAAGCGAGGCGCGTGACGGTTTCCAGCAACCGAATCTGGTTGTCAGTATATTCGCGGAGAGTAGTTGAATAGAGCGAAAGCGCGCCGAGTAACACGTCGCCTCTGAACAAAGGCAGCGAGGCCATCGATCGATACGGGACTTCCGCCTGGATGCCGACGCGATCGAAATCCAAGCTTGGCTGCAATCGATTTACCGATCGGCGATTCGCGAGCGCGAAGCCCGTGACACCTTCGCCGGGCGCGATGCAGCGATCGCGCAAGCTTTCGGCGTCCCGGCCCACCGCCAGCGCCGTGGCTGCGTATCCTTTGATTTCGTCGTACAGATAAACGGCGCAAGTATCGAACGGCACAAGCTGGCCGACTCTATCTATCAGCACTGCCAAAGTCTTTTCAATTTCCAGAGACGAGCTGAACTTGCGCGCGATTTCGTAGAGCGCGTAGACCTCGCGATGCGCATTGCGAATCTCGTCGTACGCCGCGAATGCTGTGTTCTCGCGGGCACGCGCGACTTCATCTTCCGCCAGCGCAATCGGCAGTGTTGCCGGGCTCGCTTGAGTTTGCGGATCGAGTCCGCGCTTCGTGATTTCAATCTCGAAGTGCGCCAGACTGTCGATGAATAACTCGACGATCTTTGGATCAAAGTGGGTCCCCGCGCCTTTGCGCAGCAAGCCGATAGCATCTTCACGCGACATGCCGGTGCGAAATGGGCGATCTTCGCGCACTGAGTCGAAACAATCCACGACCGACATGATGCGCGCGGTGATGGGAATCTGTTCGCCTTTCAAACCGTCAGGATAGCCGCAGCCATCCCAGCGTTCGTGATGGTGTTTGACGATCGGCACAACCGGGTACGGAAAATCGATGCGGCTAAGAATCTCGGCGCCGACGACCGTATGAATTTTGGTCTTCTCAAATTCGGCGGACGTCAGTGAACCGGGTTTGTTCAGGATGTGATCCGGTACCGCGAGCTTGCCGACGTCATGCAACAGCGCCCCCGCTCGCAATGCAGACACTTCCTTTTCAGACAACCCGAGCAGGCGACCCAGCCCTTCGGTATAAATCTCAACGCGGCGCACGTGGCAATGCGAGGTCTGATCTTTCGCATCGATAGCCGTCGCCAGTGCTTCGACTGTCGACAGGTGCAAACGGCTCATCTCCTCAGCTTCGCGTGTCTTGGCGTTAATCTTCTCGAAATAGATTTTGTACGTCCAAAAAGTGGCGGCGATCACCGGAACACTCAATAGAACGTAACCTGCTCCGAACCGCGAAATCGCCGAATAGATGACCGCCGTCGCAATTGCCGCCGCCAAAAACGACGACCACGTCCACAGGTAACCGTCGCGCCAAAATTTCAGGATCGGGCGTTCGGTTTTCAGCGCGTAGATTGTCGAAACCGAGAAGCCGTTGACGAGGTATTGCACCATCGCCATCGCGGTAATCGCGGCGAACAGGTTGACCGCTCGGATTGATGCCATGCCGAGCGGATTGTGTGCACCGCCGGCAAATAGCTGTAACGCAAAATAGAACGCGTTCCCTGCGAGAAAGACGGCCACAGCCATCATCGCGGGCGCAGCAATCCAACTCGCGACCCGCTTAGACGTTCTGCGTGAACTGACGTATGAATCAACGGCGCCGACTAAAATCGCGGCCGGAACGCCAAGGAAAAGCACCGTCAGGAACGTGAAGGTATCGCTGGCGGTGAAACTGGAATTCGTATTGGGAATGCGAATCGGATGAGAACTTGCGAGGATTACCAGCGAGAGCAGGGCTGCAAACTCAGCCCACTGCATTGGCGCCAGATTACCAACCTGCTGTAGGGCCCAGACGCACACCGACGCGCCGGCGAGGACCATGACAAACCAATAGGTCCTCGCGACGCGGCCATAATCCGACATGTTGATTAGTTTCATGTTAATGCTCTCGAAACGACAGCAAAAACCTGGCACTACAAATTCAAAGCAGATGAGTTCCTTTCCGGTGAATCACTTCAAAAGAGTCCGCGCCGAAACTGCTTACCGGGAGCAAATCGGTCTTGCGGTTTCGGCGCGTGACTGGGGAAATCGGCGATGCTGGCATGCATCGCCGGCTGGGGTGCAGTGACAAGGCAAACAATTCGCGCATTCGATGCACACTCTTTGCGCGGCTAGCGGACCCAGTGCGGTGGGCCCATCGGCGGTTAACGCTTCCTAGCCGCGTCCTCGCCATTAACAACGCGCATGCCGTGAACGCCTTCGCTGAAGGTGCATGAAACTCTGAGCAATTTGCGGCTTTCGTGAACAGCCTCATCCTAAACTTCTCGTCAGTCGGTCAATCTCTTCAAACTGACAAGTCAAAATGAAGACCGGTTGTTGACAAGCCTCGCTCGCACGGTGCACCTTTCACTCTCCCGCCGAAATTCTCGATGAAGAAGAAAGTGATGCAAACGAGCGTGGAAAGCTCGCCGCCCGTCGGTTACCTCGAATTGCTTCGAAGCAATCGAGGTTTTCGCACGTTGTGGCTGGGGCAGGTCGTCAGCCAGATGGGCGATTGGTTCGACACGATTGCCGTTTACACGCTGGCGCTGCAACTCACCGGTTCGAGTCGCTCCGTCGCTTTGATCATGGTCGCGCGATTTCTGCCAAGCGTCGTGATGGGTCCGCTGTCTGGCGTGGTCGCTGACAGATTCAGTCGCCGCTCGATCATGATTGCTTCCGACATCCTGCGCGCGCTGGTCGTGCTGGGATTCTTGTTCGTGCGTCATCCGGATCAGATGTGGCTGGTGTACGTGATTACAGTTCTTCAACTCGGGTTCTCGTCGTTCTTCGAACCAGCCAAGACGGCGGCAATTCCATCGATTGTCTCTGATCGGGAACTGCTGCCGGCCAATGCAATCGCGTCAGTGACGTGGTCAGTGATGCTGACTTTGGGCGCTGCGATTGGCGGGTTCGTTACTGGTTGGTTTGGGACGAATGTGGCTTTTGTGCTTGATTCGCTAACGTTCGTTGCCTCGGCCATTTTGATTAGCCGCGTGCGCTTTCCGAAACGGGCCGAACGCCAGAAATCGAAGCTGACGGCTGCGAAAGCGCTCGGCATCGCTGACACAGTCGAAGGCGCTCGTTATGTAAAGCGGCGTCCGCGCGTGTTCGCTTATCTGATGGTTAAAACCTCATGGGGTGTTGGTGGCGGCATCATGACGCTGCTCGCGGTGTTCGGCGAAAGAGTTTTCCCCGTCGCCGGCAAAACCGCGACCGGCATTGGTGTGTTGTTTACCGCCCGCGGTATCGGCACCGCCATTGGCCCGATCATGGCTCGGCGATGGTCTGGCGAGACGCGCCAGCAAATGCAGACCTCGATTGGCATTGCGTTTCTGATTGGCGGTGCGTTCTACATCGCGTTCGCAGTCTCTAAGAGTTTCACCATGGCGCTGCTGTTCCTGCTGATGGCGCATATGGGGGGCAGCATCCTCTGGGTGTTTTCGACGGTGCTTCTGCAACGATCGGTCGAGGATCAATTTCGCGGACGCGTGTTCGCGGCGGAGATGGCTTTGGTTACGTTGACCATGGCCGCGTCGAATTATCTCGTGGGCGAACTAATGGATCGATTTGGATACTCGCCGCGGGTCGTGACTGCGGCGGTCGGCGCGTTCTTTCTGCTGCCGGGACTGATGTGGTTCGTTACGCAACGTTGGTGGGACGTGAAATACCAGCCAGTCAGTTTAGAGGCGAGTTATCGGCCGCCAGTAGTGGACACCGCAGAAGGTGGAGGGCAATAAATTACAGAACCGCGAGAGATAGCGAGCGGGATCAGGAGGCAAACTTTGCGCGGGGTAGGAAGAATTGATTCATTGTCCCGCTCGCTATCGCTCGCGGTTCTGTAACGGATCATGAAGACGAAGATCGGCGTGATGGGTTCGGCTGAAGAAATGCCGGACACTGTTGAGAAGGCCGGGGCACTTGGCCGCGCCATCGCTGCGCGTGATGCGATCTTGTTGACGGGAGCCACGACCGGATTGATTTATGTCGTCGGGAAAGCCGCGCGCGATGCCGGCGCGACGCACATCGGAATTTCACCCGCCCACGATGCTGACGAACACGTTGAGCGATACGCGTTGCCGCTCGATGCTTGTGACGCGATCGTTTACGCCGGCTTTGGTTTGAAAGGCCGCAACGTGGTACTGGTGCGCTCGTGCGACATCGTGATATTCATTTCGGGTTCCATCGGTTCGCTGAACGAATTCACGATCGCGTACGACGAAGGAAAAGTGATTGGCTGTCTGACTGGGACAGGTGGAGTTGCCGATGAGATCAAGCGGCTCGTGCAAGTATTTCGCAAACGAAGCAACTCGCGGATTTCTTATGATAACGATCCGGTGCGGCTGATCGATAAGTGCTTGGCCGCAGTCCCGTAGGGACGAGATATTTATAGTTACCGTCGGAAAAATTATTTCAAAGCCCATTTAGGGGCGACAATATTCCGCTCCTCCGGAGCTAAGAATCAATTAGACGCTTGGGTGCTATAAACATCTCGCCGCTCCGCGGCTAAGAATTGCCGAGGAACGAAAGGTAAACTTCTATGGACTTTGGCTTAAAAGATCGGGTCGCTCTCGTCGCCGCTGCCAGCCGTGGCATTGGTTACGCCGCCGCGCTGGAATTAGCGCGTGAAGGCGCGCGGGTGTTTCTGTGTTCGCGCGACGAGCGGCGCGCATCGGAAGCAGCCGAGAAGATTCACAACGAAACCGGTGCGAACGTGGCCGGCATCGCCGCCGACGTGACGAATGGTTCAGATGTCGAGCGATTTGTGCGTCTCGCCACAGAGCGTGCCGCCCGCATCGATATCTGCGTGACGAACGCAGGCGGGCCGCCCGCAACCACGCTTGCCGACACGGACATCGACATGTTTCGTCAGGCGTTTGAATTGAATGGGCTGTCGGCGATCAGGCTAGCGAAGCTCGTCCTGCCCGGCATGTGCGAACGCAAGTGGGGCCGCATCATCAACGTCACTTCAATCTCAGTCAAACAGCCGGTTGATGGGCTGTTGCTCTCGAACACGGTGCGTGCGGGACTGACCGGCTGGGCCAAGACGGTCTCAAACGAAGTCGCCGCCGACGGCGTGACCGTTAACAACGTCGCGCCCGGGTACACCTTGACTGAGCGGCAGGACGAATTGGCTGTCGCGCGGGGAAAAGCTTTGGGCAAATCAAAGGAAGAGATGATTGAAATGTGGGCGTCGCAAACTCCGATGCGCCGCATCGCTTCGCCCGAGGAAATCGCGGCGGCGATCGCATTTCTCGCATCCGAGCGCGCGTCTTACATCACGGGCGTTACGTTGCAAGTTGATGGCGGTTGGGTGCGAAGCTTGCTGTAATTGACTCGATGGTAATTGCGCTATTGACGACGAGGCCCTCGATTGATTTTAATCAAATGAAACCTCGGTTTAATCGAGATACATTGAAGAAGGAGCACTAATGAAATTTACTCGAACACTGTCCAAAACTTTGGTCTCGATGCTGGCACTCGCAGCATTTGCTCTGAGCTGTAGCTTTTCAACAGCGCATGTTAGTTCGTTGAAAGTAGGAAAAGACAGAGCCATCAGCCAGGAGGCAAGCACATTTGAACCGAACGATACAGTCTATGCCGTCGCAACCGTTTCAAATGCGCCCGGCAAAGTGAAGGTCAAAGGCCGTTTGGTGGTCGAAGATGTTCCTGGACAACAAACGGGACCGATTCCAGGCCTTGAGAAAACTTTGGACCTGGAAGGCAGCGGAACGGCCACGTTCACATTCACACCGCCACCGGACGGCTGGCCGAAGGGCAAGTACAAAATCGAAGCCGTGATGATGAACGAGAAGGGCGAGCAGAAGGACCAAAAGTCAGCAAGTTTTTCCGTGTCCTAAGCTGAGCATGTGACATCGTATGGCGCGTGGGTGGGAAAGCAAGTCCGTCGAAGATCAGCTTGCTGATGCCGAGGCTGCCAAAGACGCGCAGGCGAAGCCTCACCTTTCGCCGCAAGAACGCGAGCGGCAGACACGCCGGCAGTCGCTGCTACTGTCGCGCGCGCAGGTGGTGGGCCGTCTGAAGAACGCCACCAACGCGCGTTATCGTACGCAACTCGAGAAAGCTTTGAAGGATTTGACCGACGAGCTAGCGGCGATTGATTTGGCGAAGGATTGACCCGAGTTAATCCAGGGTCGTTTGGCGGATCTTCTTTTCCTGCTCGGCGCGAAACTCACGCAACTTCGTTTTCAGTTCAGGCCTGCTGTTCGCAAGAATCGCGATCGCGAGTAGCGCTGCGTTGGTCGCTCCCGCTTTCCCGATAGCCAGCGTCCCAACTGGAATTCCGCCAGGCATCTGCACAGTCGAGAGCAACGAATCAAGCCCGTTGAGCGCGCTGGTCATCGGCACGCCGAGCACGGGCAAGGTCGTGTGCGCAGCGATGACACCTGCTAAATGAGCGGCGCCACCAGCCGCCGCAATGATCACTTCGATGCCGCGCGATTCAGCGTTGCCGGCGAAGTCCGCTGCCAGTTTCGGTGTGCGGTGCGCCGACATGACGTGCGATTCATGCGCCACGCCAAAACTCTTCAAGGTGTCCGACGCGGCGCGCATCGTGTCCCAGTCGGACTTGCTGCCCATCAGGACTGCAACCAAGGATGAAGGATGAAGGCGGAAGGATGAAGACGCCCGGCGCGCGCCCTCTGATTTCTGGTTACGCTTGGACCGAATTAGTCGCCGCTTCTGTTCATCCTTCATCCTTCATCCCTCATCCTTGCTCTCATTCTCCCTGATCGAGCGAATACCCACGCTCGCCGTCGAAATTGCACAGGTTCTCAGTCTTGATGAAATCAAATCCGCCAGCCGCGACGCTCGAGAGCAGTTTGATGATCTGCTCGTGACTGACATTCGAACCGTTCTGGGCCATGAAACGACAGCGCCAATGATCGGAGCAGAACGTTTCTGATTTGCCGCCCGGCCAAACCTTGACCCCACGATTACTGATCATGGTGAGCTTGAGATCATCCGGCGTAA
>DASYTZ010000183.1:0-31589 GCA_036001745.1 Pyrinomonadaceae bacterium | reverse complement strand
GCATGCTAACACCGAATCCACACTAGTTTGAAAAAAACTTCGCTTGTCGCTAAAGTAACCGAACAAAGCAATTCATTTAGTTTTGTAGTGACGTTTAGAGGCGGCACATGTGCCGCATGCTCGTGGGCGGGTTAGTTCGTCTTTCTAAACAAGCTGTTGTTCTGCGGCGATGCCACAGATTTTCCGTCACAGCACGAACTATTTGGCGCGGGCCACGATTTACGGCGCGATATTCATTCTAGTCGCCGCGTTGTTCGTGGCCGCGGAAATCAATCGCTCGGGCTGGAACACCGGCGCCTACATCGAGCGGCAGCAGCCAATCCAATTCAGTCACAAGCATCACGTCGGCGATGACGGCATTGATTGCCGTTACTGTCACACGACTGTCGAAACGTCGGCGTCGGCCGGCATTCCTTCGACGGCCATCTGCATGAATTGCCACAAACAGATTTGGGCCGACAGTCCTTATCTCGAGCCGGTGCGCGCGAGTTACAAAACCGGTAAGCCGCTCGAATGGATTCGCGTGCATGACTTGCCGGACTTCGCCTATTTCAACCATTCGATTCATGTGAATAAGGGCGTCGGCTGTTCGACTTGCCATGGGCAAATCGATCAGATGCCCGTCGTTTATCAAACGCAGTCGTTGCAGATGGAATGGTGCCTCGAATGTCACCGCCATCCGGAAAATTACGTGCGGCCGCAGGACAAAGTGTTCGACATGGCCTGGCGTCCGCCCGCGGATCAGAAACAGAAAGGTATGGAGTTAGTGAAGCAGTATCACATTCAGATGAAGACCAACATGGGCCAGAGCGTTTTGACAAGCTGTTCGACTTGTCATCGATGAGTGGCACAGACTTTAGTCTGTGAATTCAAGGTGGAAACCACAGACTGAAGTCTGGGCCACGTTACCAATGAGCAACGATCGTCACATCAATTTCAAGCTGCTGCGCGACCGCATCCTTGGCGCTGGGAGCGCGGACGCCTCGTCCGCATCCGCCGGCAGGCAATATTGGCGCTCTCTTGAAGAACTGGCCGACTCGCCGGTCTTCGAAGAATTCGTACGCCGCGAGTATCCCGCAGCCGCCGAAGAGTGGAATGATCCGGTCGAGCGGCGAACGTTCTTGAAGATTATGGGCGCGTCGCTGGCGCTGGCCGGCTTGAGCGGCTGCGTCATTCAACCGCCTGAGAAGATTGTTCCTTACATCAAGCAGCCTGAAGAAGAAGTTCCCGGGCGCGGTCTTTGGTTCGCAAGCGCGTTCACGCTCGGCGGCGTCGCGACACCCGTTCTCGTGCGCAGCAACGAAGGCCGGCCCACAAAAGTCGAAGGCAATCCAGATCACCCCAGCACCGGTGGCTCGACCGCCACCGATATCTTTTCGCAAGCATCGATTCTTTCGCTTTACGATCCCGATCGTTCGCAGACGCCGCTCTATCGCAGCGAGACCCGACCGTGGACCGCATTCGTCGCCGAGATTCGCGGGCTGATTGAAAAAGAGAACGACGGAATCAGAGCAAAGAAAGGCGCCGGCCTGCGCTTTCTGACTGAGACGATTACTTCGCCAAGTCTCGCGGCGCAGATGAAGCAAATCCTCACGGACTTCCCCGAAGCGAAGTGGCATCAATACGAACCTGTCAATCGCGACAACGCGCGCGCGGGTGCTGTCATGGCGTTCGGCCAGGATGTGCACACGACCTACGACTTCAGCAAAGCCGATCGCATTCTTTCGCTCGGTTCTGATTTTCTGAACGGTTATCCGGGCAATCTGCGTTACGCGCGTGATTACGCACGGCGCCGCGGAGTCGATCGAGACC
The DNA here is from genome assembly GCA_036001745.1 of Pyrinomonadaceae bacterium. GTDB lineage: Bacteria > Acidobacteriota > Blastocatellia > Pyrinomonadales > Pyrinomonadaceae > UBA11740. The sequence goes on along the minus strand of DASYTZ010000183.1, from coordinate 29,777 downwards.
GGACCGAAAGTGGCACGGGCGTCTCGCCCGTGAATCACGCGCAAGATGCGCGTGCCACAATGAATCGGCTGTACGTAATCGAGAGCACTCCGACGATTACGGGAGCAAATGCGGATCATCGATTTTCCATTAATCCAGCGGAGCTTGCGCAGGGTATCGACGCTACCGCGAAGATTGGTCATCTGGACGAGAGCCAAAGTGAATTCAGTAAATTGATCGTGTCAATTTATGGTAGTGATTTACAATACTCATTTGGAAAGTCGATAGTCATTGCCGGACACGATCAACCGCCAGTTGTTCACGCATGGGCGCACGATCTAAACAGGGTTCTTGAAAACGTTGGCCAAACCGTCTTCTACTCGGATCCCATCGAAGCCAACTCAGTCGATCAAACTCAATCGCTGCGCGAACTCGTTACGGACATCGACGCCGGCAAAGTCGAGACGCTCATCATCATCGGCGGTAATCCCGCGTACAACACGCCGATCGATTTGCGCCTTGATCTGAATCGGCTGAACAAAGTTAAGCTGCGCGCGCACCTGAGTCTCTACAACAACGAAACGTCGGACATCTGTCACTGGCACATTCCCGCGGCGCATTACTTGGAGTCATGGAGCGACACGCGCGCGTACGACGGCACCGTCACGATCGTGCAGCCTTTGATCGCGCCGCTTTACGACGGCAAGACCGCGCACGAAATGCTGGCGCTGTTTTCGGATAATTACGACAAGAAGCCGTATGAGATCGTGAAGGAATACTGGCGAAGTTACAGAACCGCGAGCGGTAGCGAGCGGGTGCAAAACTCAACTCCAAGCGCAGGCAGGATGCCTGCGAACCGCCCGCAGGATGCGGGCGCTCCAACCGACTTCGAATCATCGTGGCGCAAGTGGCTGCACGATGGCTTTATCCCCAACACAGCGTTGCCGGCGAAAACCGTCGCAGTGAAATCTGATTGGGCGAGTTCGCTCGCACAAAATGCGGGCGGGGCGCCCGCGCTCCCAGCTAACACGTTCGAGCTTGTCTTCAAAGCTGATCCATCCATCTACGACGGACGCTTCGCCAACAACGGCTGGTTGCAGGAACTGCCAAAGCCTCTAACCAAAATCACCTGGGACAATGTCGCGCTCGTCAGCCCGACTACGGCAAGGAAGCTCGGCTGCTTGCCGCCGAACTATGAAGAGGCGAAGAAAGGCCGCGAAGCGCATGTCGATATGATCACACTCGGCGTCGGCGACAAGACGATCAATAAGTCGGTTCCTGTTTGGATCCTGCCAGGCCAACCGGAAGACGTCATCACTATTCATCTCGGTTACGGACGACCTCTGAGTGGCCGCATCGGCAGTGAACTCGGCTTCAACGCTTACGACATTCGTCGATCTGACTCACCCTGGACTACCGCCGGCGCGTGGGCGCGCAAGACAAATCAACGTTACGTCATTGCGACGACGCAGCTTCAGTTCGACATGATGAATCGCGACATTCTGCGCGAATCTCCGGTAGCCGAATACTTAAAAGAGAAAGATGCGCTGCGTGAAGAGCGCGAAGAGCAACAGAAAGAAAATCGCGAACTCTCGCTCTACCCCGATTTCGATTACAAGAATCAGGGCAACGGTTACGCGTGGGGCATGTCGATCGACTTGAACAGTTGCGTCGGCTGCAACGCGTGCATGATCGCTTGTCAGTCTGAGAACAACATTCCGATTGTCGGCAAGGAACAGGTGGCGCGTGGCCGCTCGATGCACTGGATTCGTGTCGATGCTTACTTCAAAGGCGACGAAGCGCAACCCGAAGGGCCTTTCTTCCAACCGGTGCCGTGCATGCACTGCGAGAACGCGCCGTGCGAGCCCGTCTGTCCGGTGCACGCGACCGCGCACAGCGCCGAGGGTCTGAACGACATGGTTTACAACCGCTGTGTGGGGACGCGCTACTGCTCGAACAACTGCCCTTACAAAGTGCGCCGCTTCAACTTCCTGCTCTATCAGGATTGGGACACGCCGACGTATCAGTTGATGAGAAACCCAGACGTGTCGGTGCGCAGCCGCGGCGTGATGGAGAAATGCACTTACTGCGTGCAGCGCATTCAAGCGGCGAAGATTCAATCTGAGATCGAAGGGCGGCCAGTGCGCGACGGCGAGATCGTGACTGCTTGTCAATCAGTTTGTCCGACGGAAGCGATCGTGTTTGGCAACATCAACGACCCGAACAGCAAAGTTTCGAAGTTGAAAGCGCTCGAGCGCGACTATTCATTGCTGGGCGAGCTGAATACGCGGCCGCGGACGACTTATTTGTCGGCGCTGAGGAATCCGAATCCCAAAATCAAATCGTGAAGAAGTTTGCCACAGAGGCACAGAGACACAGAGACAGAAGCAGAGAAGGAGAAAAAGAGATGACTCGCAATTTGAGAGCGATTCTTCAGCCAGGGGATAAGACGACTGCGGAATGCCTCACTGCGAGTGAAGGGCTGAAGCAACTAACTGAAACAATCATCGGCTGTGCAATTGAGGTGCATCGCCAACTTGGACCTGGACTACTCGAACAGACTTATGAAGCAGCGCTGTGCATCGAGTTGCAGAACGCCGGAATGAAGTTTGTCCGGCAGCCAATATTTCCCGTTATCTACAAAGGACAGACTATCGGCGAGTACCGCTTGGATTTGATTGTAGGCGATTCGGTTGTCGTAGAAATCAAAAGTGTCGAACGATTTGATCCAATTTTCGAGTCGCAAGTGCTGACCTATCTACGCGTAACCGGTAAGAAGGTTGGCCTGCTAATGAATTTCAATTCTCGTTTGCTTCGGGACGGAATCAAACGGTACATGCTCTAATGTTGTTTCTCTAATTGCCTCTGTGTCTCTGTGCCTCTGTGGCTAATTTGAATCGGAACTAATGGACGAACGACGCGACCAGCACACATCGATTCATGGGACGCATCCGGTCGTCGGGACTGAGCTGACGTTCGGCTCGGTCACCGACAAGATCAGTGCGATCGTCTTGAAGCGCAAGACGCCGGTGGGTTGGTTCATCGGCTTCGCGATTTCGTTCGCGCTGTTTCAACTGCTGTTGCTGACAATCACGAACCTGGTTTTCAACGGCGTCGGGTTGTGGGGAATCAATCAGCCAGTCGGTTGGGGATTCGCCATCATCAACTTCGTTTGGTGGATTGGAATTGGCCACGCGGGCACTTTGATTTCGGCGATTCTGCTTTTGCTGCGGCAAAAGTGGCGCACGTCAATCAATCGATTTGCGGAAGCGATGACGCTGTTCGCCGTCGCGCAGGCGGGAATTTTTCCGGTGATGCACCTCGGTCGGCCGTGGCTGGCGTACTGGCTTTTTCCCTACCCGAACACGATGGGCATCTGGCCACAGTTCCGCAGCCCGCTCATGTGGGACGTGTTCGCCGTGTCCACGTACGCGACAGTGTCCGCGATGTTCTGGTTCGTCGGCTTGATTCCCGATTTTGCGACGCTGCGCGACCGCGCGAACAGCAAACCGTTCCGGCTGATTTACGGCATGCTCGCGATGGGTTGGCGTGGCTCGGCGCGGCACTGGCACCGCTACGAGATGGCTTATCTGCTGCTTGCCGGTCTGGCGACGCCGCTCGTCCTTTCGGTACACACGATTGTCAGCTTCGACTTCGCGATCGGCATCATTCCGGGGTGGCACGCGACGATCTTTCCGCCTTACTTCGTGGCGGGGGCGATCTATGCAGGCTTCGCAATGGTTTTGTTGCTGACGATTCCGCTGCGAAAGATTTACGGCCTCGAGAGTTTCATCACGATGCGCCACATGCACAACATGGCGAAGGTGATGCTGGCGACGGGATTGATCGTCGCGTACGGCTACATGGTGGAGGCGTTCTTTGGCTGGTACAGCGGCAACGAATACGAGCACTTCATGATTTGGAATCGCATGCACGGGCCGTACGCCTATTACTACTGGGCGCTGATTCTGTGCAACGGGCTCACGCCGCAACTCCTCTGGATTAAGAAGCTGCGCGCGAATTTACTTGTGCTGTGGTTGATTTCGTTCGTCGTCAGCATCGGCATGTGGCTCGAGCGCTTCGTGATTGTCGTCACCAGCTTGCACAAGGATTTTCTGCCATCGTCGTGGGGATTTTATCGCGGCACAGTGTGGGATTGGGCCATGTTCATCGGCACGATCGGGTTCTTCCTCAGCTTACTGTTTCTGTTCATTCGCTTCCTGCCGATGATTTCGATTTTCGAAATGCGGACGATTTTGCCCGAGGCGGAAGTTGAGGAAGGATGAAAAGGATTATTTTCCATTTTTCATTTGACATTTTTCATTGAGCCATTTGAAACGCGTTCGGGGCGCGCCAGTTCGAAGAATGACCAAATGAAAAATGACAAATGGTAAATGACAAATAATTGTTTGCTCGATGAAGTCAGCAACTGCACAACCAAAGCTCTACGGCGTGATGGCCCAGTTCGATAACCCGAGCCTCCTGGTGGCGGCGGCGCGCGAGACCTATGCCGCGGGTTACCGGCAGATTAACGGCTACTCGCCGTTTCCGATCGAAGCGCTGGACGAAGCGATCGGCTTCAAGCGCACGACGCTGCCGTTGATCGTCTTCGCGGGTGGGCTGCTTGGCGGCTTGGGTGGCTTTTTCATGCAGTACTGGATGGAAGTGATTGATTACCCGATCATCGTGGGCGGTAAGCCGTTCAATAGTTGGCCGGCATTTATTCCAATCACTTTTGAATGCACAGTGTTGGCGGCGGCGTTCGCGGCGGTGCTCGGCATGCTGGCGCTAAACAAGCTGCCGCAACCTTACCATCCGGTTTTCAACGCGCCGAGTTTCGCGCTCGCGACGCGCGACAGTTTCTTTCTGGTAATCGAAGCGAAAGATCCGAAATTCGATCACATTGAAGTCGTCCGGTTCCTGAAAACGTTGGAGCCGAGGGAAGTGGTTGATGTGGAACTCTAGAGCAAAGGCAAAAGTAAAAAGTAAAAAGGCAAAAAGCCGAACACTTTGTGCGGCGCCAGTTAGTCGCGCACTGTTTATCTTTTTCCTTTTTCCTTTTTCCTTTTTCCTTTCTGCTTGCAGACGCGACATGCAGGATCAGCCGAAAGCCATCGCGTATCGCGAGAACTCTTTCTACAAGGACGGCAGCGGTTCACGGCCGCTGGTTGAAGGCACAGTGCCGCGCGGCTACTTGAGAGAAAATCGCGAGTTTTTCTTCGGAAAGAGATTAACGGCGGGCGATTTCAATAAGGAGCAACAGTATCAACAATCGACGCAAGCGTTGCCCAACAATGCCGCGAACCCGTTTCCGGACGATGTCGAAACGATCCCAATGCCAATCACGAAAACGGATCTCGACCGCGGGCAAGAGCGCTACAACATTTATTGCTCGGTTTGTCACGGCATGACCGGTTATGGCGACGGAATTGTCGCGCGACGCGGATTCAACAAGCCTTCACCGGCGAGTTATCACCAGGAGCGTCTGCAAAAGGCGCCGGTGGGACACTTCTTCGACGTGATGAGCAACGGCTGGGGCGCGATGCCGAATTACTCGCAGCAGGTTTCAGTGGAAGATCGATGGCGAATCGCGGCGTACATTCGCACCTTGCAGTTGAGCCAGATGAAGCAGGGACAACGATGAGGAGAGAGTTGGTCAACTCCCTCTCCCAAAGGGAGAGGGAATATTCGGAACAATGATTCAAGGCTACACACCTCCGGCAGATCTCAATCGCATGCGCAATGTCGCGCTCGCGGTGGGGGTTCTGTTTACGCTGGCGTTGATTCTTGGTGCGCTGCTTAACCCTGGTCAATTCTTTCACGGTTATCTAGTGGGATTTATTTTTTGGACAGGCATCACAGTTGGTAGTTTGGCGTTGCTGTGCTTGCAACATCTGACCGGCGGCGGCTGGGCGTTGGTGATCAGGCGAGTGCTGGAAGCTTCGACGCGAACGCTGCCGCTGATGTTGCTGTTATTCATTCCCATTGCGCTTGGCTTGAAGCACATTTACGCATGGATGGACCCGGCGGTGATGGGAAGCACCACAGCACTACAGAAAAAGACGGCATTTCTCAATCCGTCATTCTTCATCCTTCGCACGTTCGTTTATTTCGCAATTTGGTCAGCCGCGGCAATTCTTTTGAACTGGCTATCGTTGCAACAGGATCGCGCGGCTGGCCGCCAAGTGAAGAAGCGGATGCAGATGATTGGTGGGCCGGGACTCATTCTGACGATCCTATGCATCACCTTTGCGGCAATCGATTGGGTGATGTCGCTGGATCCGGCGTGGTACTCGACGATTTTCGGTTTGATTTTCGTCGCCGCGTGGAGTCTGAGCGCGCTGGCCTTCACAATTTTGGTGATGACCTGGCTGTCGGTGCGCGAACCAATGAACACGGTCGTGCAGCCGCGTCATGCTCACGACTGGGGAAACCTAACGCTGACGCTGGTGATGCTTTGGACGTACTTCGCGTTCTCGCAATATCTGATCATCTGGTCAGGAAATTTGCCCGAAGAAACAACCTGGTTCGTCGCGCGCAAGCATGGCGGCTGGGGCGCCATCGCTTTGATAATCGTGATTCTGCAATTCGCGTTTCCGTTCATGATGTTGTTGTCACGCACGATGAAAAAGAGCGCGCAGAAGCTGGCGCTGCTCGCAGTCCTGATTTTGGCAATGCGCGTCGTGGATGTAATTTGGTTGATTGAGCCAACCTACAGCCACGGAGATTTCGTTTTCAACTGGATGGATTACGTCGCACCGATTGCGATTGGCGGATTGTGGATGGCGACGTTTGCCTGGCAATTGCAAAAACGCCCGCTGTTGCCGATTAACGATCCGCAACTGGAACAAGCACTGGTGCCGGTGCACGGTCATTGATGAAAGTGAGCAGTGAGCAGTGAGCAGTGAGCAGAAAAACAGGACGCACGTTACCGAGACGCCCGACACGTCGCACATCAAGAACATCGATGTGACGCACGAGACGAGCGACGTGCAGGTCGGCGGCATCGCGAAATTCATTGTGGGGTTACTCATTCTGACGATCGCGACGTTCATCGGCTTGTGGGGAATGTTTCTGGCTTTTCAGAAGACTGAGACGCAAAAGGAACAGCAGCGTCATCGATCACCAATTGCGATGACCGGAGAAGAACGCCTGCCGCCGGAGCCGCGATTGCAGAGCGCGCCCGGGTTTGCCGAGAGTCTGGAACAAACCAGGCACGAGAAAGAAACCGAACCACGCAGCCAGACCGCGGGCGAGAGTTTTCCCAAACCGAAAGACGCTTTGTGGGAAATCAACGCTCTGCGTGCACAGTGGACTGACGTACTTGAGCATGGCCCAGTCGATCAAAACGGCCAGCGTTACGGAATGCCGATCGAGCAGGCGAAGGAAGAGGCTTTAAAGCAGTTGGCGGTGGGAGGCAAGAAGCAGTAACCGGAAGGCAGTGGACACAATGATCGCGATTAAGTCCGCGCAGCGAACTACTGAAAATAGCCCAGCGATTTATCGCTGGGATCTCAAACGCGAGTTCCCAATTGAGTCCGCGAAGCGGACGACCGAAGCGCCCGATGTGCTTTCTTCGGTCGCCCGTTTCACGGGCTTCTGGGTTTCTTTGATCAAGAACCCAGCACTAAAGTGCTGGGCTATTTTCGATCGTCCGCTGCGCGGACGAACCCATCTCCGTGTCCTGCTTCTGCTACTCACTGCTCACTGCTCACTGCTCACTGCCGCGGCTCAGCCCGGCGTGCCGATGCCCAGCTCGCCGCTTTACGGTGCGCGGCCACAGACGGGTTCGGTTTCGACTGGGCTGCCGGCGGTTTTGAAAACCGTCGGTATCGAGCAAAGACTGAACGAGCAAGCGCCACTTGATGCGATCTTCAAAGACGAACAGGGACGCGATGTTCGCCTCGGTGACTATTTCAAAGGCCGGCCCGTAGTGCTGTCGCTGGTTTATTACTCGTGCCCGATGCTTTGCAATCAGGTTTTGAATGGGATGCTCGGCTCGTTCCGTCAGATCAATTTCAACATCGGCGAGCAGTACGAAGTCGTCACTGTCAGTTTTGATTCGCGCGAGACTTCGCAATTGGCAGCGACGAAGAAGCAGACTTATATAAAAGCTTACAACCGGGCGGGCGCCGACAACGGTTGGCATTTTCTGACGGGCGACGACGCGAATATCAAGCGGCTGACCGATGCAATCGGATTTCATTACAAGTGGGACGAGCAGACGAACCAGTTCGCGCACGCGAGTGGCATCATGCTGCTGACGCCGGACGGAAAACTCGCGCGTTACTTTTACGGCATCGAGTATTCGCCGCGCGATATGCGGCTCGGGCTGGTTGAAGCCTCAGAAAACAAGATTGGCACGCCGGTCGATGCGCTGATGCTGTATTGCTATCACTACGATCCGGCGACGGGAAAATACGGCGCAGTGGTAATGAACATAATGAAAGTAGCGGGCGTGATTACCGTTGGGTTAATCGTTGGTATGTTGCTGATTTTGCGAAAGCGCGGAGCGCAGAGTCAGTTGGCGGCAAAGGATGTGTCGGCTCCGTAGGAGCCGAATGTTTATAGCTACGCGAACTCGGTAGATATGCCCGCTCCGTAGGAGCGGAATCATGATTCGACGCAGTAGGCACTATTTCGCTCCTACGGAGCGAGAAGAATCTATTCGGGTCGATGGCTCTATAAATATTCCGTCCCTACGGGACTGAGAACAAGTAGATGCAATCCTGGTTTCATTACATCGTTCCTGAAAGCGCGTCGACGATTTCCGGAGACGTAGACGCGGTGTATTTTTACATCTCGGGCGTCACGGTATTTTTTGTGACGCTGATCAGCTTAGTCATCATCTTCTTCGTCATTCGCTATCGCCGCCGGAACGCTTTTGAGATCCCAAGACCAATCGAAGGCTCGCACAAGCTCGAGATGCTCTGGTCGGTAGTCCCTCTGATCATCGCGATGAGCATCTTTGCCTGGGGGGCCAAGGTGTATTTCGCGCAGTATCGGCCGCCGCAAAACGCGCTCGAAGTTTACGTTGTCGGCAAACAATGGATGTGGAAGTTCCAGCATCCGACGGGACAGCGCGAGATCAACGAGCTGCACGTGCCCGTCGGCCGCAAAATCAAACTGATCATGACCACTGAAGACGTCATTCACGACGTTTTCATTCCGGCGTTTCGCATCAAGATGGATGTCGTGCCCGGAAAATACACGGCCGAGTGGTTCGAGGCCACGAAGCCCGGGCGTTATCACTTTTTCTGCGCTGAATACTGCGGCATGAATCATTCGGGAATGCGCGGCTATATCGAAGTTATGGAACCGAAGGATTTCGATAACTGGTTGAGCGGCAATGCGAACCAGATGTCGCCGGCCGCTGCGGGACAAGCGATGTTCGAATCGCTCGGCTGCGTGTCATGTCACGGAGCGAACGCGGAGGGCGGACGCGGACCGGCGCTGCTGGGAGTGTTCGGCAGCAATGTGGTGCTGAACAATGGCCAGACCGTGAGGGCCGATGAAGGTTACCTGCGCGAATCGATCATCAATCCGCAGTCGAAGATAGTAACGGGCTTTGGTCCGATCATGCCGTCGTTTCAGGGGCAACTAACTGAAGAGCAGCTTTTGAGTTTGGTTGCGTACGTTAAGTCGCTTTCGACTGCGAAGCCGGAAACGCCGACGGCCAAACCGCCGGCAGCCGGAACGCCGCAGAGCGCGAATCCGGTTAAGAATTGATCCATTCAAAATCATGGAAGAATTTACGATACAACCGCCGCGCACCAATTACCTGAACGCTGAATACGGCGTGAAGTCGTGGCTGCTGACAAAAGATCACAAGCGTATCGCGCTGCTGTACCTCGGCGGCGTTAGCTTCTTTTTTCTGATCGGCAGCCTGTACGCAATGGCGATCCGTCTGGAGTTATTGACTCCGCAAGGCGATCTCACGCAGTCAAGCACTTACAACAAGATCTTCACGCAACACGGAATCATTATGGTGTTCTTCTTCTTGATTCCGGCGATTCCGGCGACGCTCGGCAATTTCCTGGTGCCGATGATGATTGGCGCGAAGGACCTGGCCTTCCCGCGAATTAATTTGTTGAGCTGGTATATCTACATGGCGGGCGGGATCATCACGATCTATGCGCTGCTCGCCGGTGGCGTCGATACCGGCTGGACGTTTTATACGCCGTACAGCACGACGTTCTCAAACTCGTACGTGTTGACGACCGGAGTCGGAATTTTTATCACGGGCTTTTCGTCAATCCTTACGGGACTCAATTTCATCGTCACGATTCACACGATGCGCGCCCCGGGCATGACCTGGTATCGGTTGCCGCTCTTCATCTGGGCACACTACGCCACCAGCTTGATCATGATTCTCGGCACACCGGTAGTTGCAATCACGATACTACTGCTGGCTTTTGAGCGGCTTGCGCACATTGGGATCTTCGATCCGGCGGCAGGCGGCGACCCGGTTCTGTTCCAGCACCTGTTCTGGTTCTATTCGCACCCGGCCGTGTACATCATGGTGCTGCCGGCGATGGGCGTCGTCAGTGAGTTGATCGCCAACTTCTCGCGGAAAAACATCTTCGGTTACAAGTTCGTGGCGTTCTCGAGTTTGGCGATTGCCGTCTTCGGTTTTCTCGTCTGGGGACACCACTTGTTCGTGGCCAGCCAGTCCGTTTATGCCGGAATGATCTTTTCGTTCCTGAGTTTCGCCGTCGCCATTCCTTCGGCGATCAAAGTTTTCAACTGGACGGCGACGCTCTACAAAGGATCGATCTCGTACGACACACCGATGCTTTACGGGCTGGGCTTCATCGGTTTGTTCACAATCGGCGGGATGACCGGCTTGTTTTTGGCGTCGCTCGCCACAGACGTGCACTTGAGTGATACATACTTCATCGTCGCGCATTTCCACTACATCATGGTGGGCGGGACGCTGCTGGCGTATCTCGGCGGCTTGCATTACTGGTGGCCGAAAATCTCCGGCCGTATGTATCCCGAAGGATGGGGACGATTCTCGGCGCTGGTTGTTTTCATTGGATTCAATCTAACGTTTTCGCCGCAGTTCGTGCTGGGTTATATGGGCATGCCGCGACGCTATCACACCTATCCGGTGGACATGGTCTCGTGGCAGGTGCTGCATGTGCTCTCGACTGCGGGCGCGTCGATTCTCGGTGTTGGCTTGCTCATTCCGCTGATCTATCTGGCGTGGTCGCTGCGCTATGGCCGCATCGCCGAATCGAATCCGTGGCATCTGCCGGGGTTGGAGTGGCAGACGCCATCGCCACCGCCGACTGAGAATTTCTTAGAGACGCCGATCGTCACGTCTGAGCCTTACGAGTTCGCGCCGCCGGAAACGAAAGAAGTCGTCGGCAAGTTTGAGCGGCAGACGCCGGCGGAGGCGCAATGGTAGCTGCTTGCGACAGCTATTTGGCGCGTCACGGAAGAAGAAACCATTGAAAAATGAAAATTGAAAAGTTCAAATTGCAAATTGGTGAGTGTGTGGCCGAGGCGGAAGGTGCAGAGCGTCGGCGGCTGCAAAATATGACTTAGCCGATTCTAAACTTTGAAATTTTCAATTTGCATTTTTCAATTTTCAATTTCCATTTATGGCTGAAGGTCTAGCGACAACTCACGATCAAGCCGCGCACCCCGCGTTGCAGCACCATTTCGAGAACATGGAGCAGCAGCGCGAGGCGGGCACGCTCGGCATGTGGGTATTCCTGGTCACCGAGATAATGTTTTTCGGCGGCATGTTTCTGGCGTATACGCTTTACCGCTACAAATACCCCGGAGCATTCGCCGCGGCGAGCAATCACCTGGATATTCGTTTGGGCGCCGTGAACACAGTAGTGCTGATCGTCAGCAGCTTCACAATGGCCATGGCCGTCTTTTCCACGCAGGTTGGGAAGCGCCGCAACTCGATCATCTTTTTGATTATGACTTTGGTGCTGGGACTGACATTTCTCGGAATCAAAGCCGTCGAGTATAGCGATAAGTATCGCGACAATCTGATTCCCGGACAGTTGATTCCCGGGCACCCATTCAATCCGGCCGTCGCGCAACACGGCGACGCTGATCCACACAAGTTGCATCTGCCGGAAGGCGTCTCAGTCCATAACGTCGAAATGTTCTACTGGATCTATTTCGCGATGACGGGCATGCACGCGCTTCACATGATTATCGGCGCGGGAATCCTGACCGTGATTCTGATCCTGGCGTGGCGCGGAAGATTTAGTCCCGAATATCACTCGCCGGTCGAGATCTCAGGACTGTACTGGCACTTTGTGGACATCGTTTGGATCTTTCTGTTTCCGTTGCTGTACCTGCTGGGCAGACATCTGGAAGGACACATGTGAGAGTTTCGAGTTTCAAGTTTCAAGTTTCGAGGTTTTGAGTTGTCAGTTGGATTTTGAGTCGTCAATTGCAGGTTTTTCTGACCTCTGACATCTGATCTCTGACCTCTGCTTTATGAGTGAACACATAGTTTATCCACGCGTCTACGTCGGAATCTTTTTGATTCTTTTGGCCGGCACAGGACTCACTGTGCTCGCCGCGTTCCGGGATTTTCCCGGGCCGCTGAATGCGGTAATGGCGCTGACGATCGCGACGATCAAAGCGACGTTTGTCGTGCTTTACTTCATGCACGTGCGCTATAGCGGGCGTCTCGTTTGGCTGGTGATTGCCTCAGCGATGTTTTGGTTGGCGATAATGTTCGCGCTGACAATTAGCGACTATTCGTCGCGTGGCTGGCTGCCGATTTAGCCGTGTTCAGAGTTCAAGCTTTAGCTTGTCCTGTTCTGAAAAAAGCAACCTGAAGGTTGAACTCTAAACGTTCTGTCCCGCCGACAGGACCAACTCTTTCTCTCGCACATCGATCACACTCTCACAACGCGAGCACTTTAGCCGCAGCGTCGCATCCGAGGTGCGAATTGGCGCGCCGCAATTCGGACAGGGCGCGTTGATCTCGTTGGTTTTGAACAGGTCGCGCATCATGAAGACGGGAATAACCAAACCTGCGACCAGCAGAGGAAATCCGAAAATCAAGCCGATGCTTGTGCCGTCGCTTAGCGTAAGGCTGATGACCAGTCCGGCTATGAATAAAACCAGTCCAACCGCGATGCTGAAGGAAAAGCCGTAAGCACTATCAAAAGTTCTCCCGCTCTTAACTCGCTGAGTTGTTTCTTCCGCCACGATTGCTTACCCCCGGAATGGCAGGACTTTTACTCGACCCAATCGCTCGTTGTCAACGATGCGAATGACTGGAGCGCAAGCGTCTCGCTTGCGGTCATCCAGTTTTGAGTTAGTGCAAGCGAGGACGCTTGCGCTCCAGTCGTCACGATACCGCGGCCGGTTGCGCCACGTTATTCGGCTCGTAATAAAGAATCCGATTGCAGTTATCGCAGGTGATGACTTCGTTACCGCGGCGCACGTCAGCCATGATCTGCGGCCGCAGCGCCATGTAGCACGCCGTGCATGCGCCGTTGCGCGCTTCGGCGACAGCGATGCCATCGCGGATGCGCGCGCTGATGCGGTTGTAAAGGGCGCTCATTGCTTTGGGCAATTCTTTGACTAGCCGTTCGCGCTCCGCGCGAGCTTCGGCCAGCTCTTTTTGTTGCCGCGCCACTTGCTCATCGAACTGAACGAACCGCGCCTGCATGTCTTCGCGCAGCTTCTCGACTTCCGGCGCGCGCTCCTTCAATTCTTTCTCCGCGTTTTCAAACGCTTCCATCTGTTCCAGCACCTGCGTCTCAAACGCCGAGATCTGTTTGCGCGCGGCGTCTGCTTCGCGAATCGCGGCCGTGTACTCGTCGGGTTTTTTGGCGGCCATCAGGTTTCGCTCGGCGCGTTCGGCGCGTTGCTTTTGTTCGAAGATCTCTTTTTCCACGCGGGCGCGCTCGTGAAATGCCGCGTCGCGTTGCTGTTCGAGGCCGCGAATTTCAAAGGCGCGCTGATCGAACTCTTTCTCGATCTCGGCGCGCCTTTCAGGAATGCTCTCGATTTCCGTCTGTAGTCTTCTTATATTTGTATCAGTCTTTTGCAGTGCGATTAATTGCGCTAACTCCGCCTTCACTCTTTATCGGCTCCTCATGAATTTCGTTCTGTGAATGATGACATTCATCGCAGCAATCATCACACAGACCACGGCAGCCGCGCAAGAAGGGACCGAAGAGCCGTGCGGCTGGCGAGGAAAACGCCGCGACGGACGCGCGAAAAAGCTGGGATTATTGGACGGTTACTGCCTTGGCCGCATTAACCCGTCCGCCCGTCGCAACCTTTCCTTTCAAAGACGGCAGCGGATCGACTGATTTCAGCAGGCGCGCCCGTAATTCATCGACCGAAATGCCCGGATTCGTCGCCAGCACCAGCGCCGCAACTCCGGCGACGAAGGGCGTCGCCATCGAAGTGCCCTGCTTTTCTTCAAAGCCATGCTGCAACCAGGTGCTGACAATTTGTTGACCGGGCGCGGCGATGTGGACGCTGGTCGCGCCGTAGTTCGAAAAGGCCGTCAGCTCGTCATTTCGGTTCACCGCGGCGACGCTGATCACGTTGTTCAGATCGTAGCTGGCGGGATAATGCGGCTTCACGTCGTTGTCAGAACTCGCATTGCCGGCTGCCGCAACAAACAGAATTCCCTCGGCGCCCGCTTTGCGGATCACGTCTTCCAGCGCGCGTGACTTAATCGTTGAGCCCCAACTCGCGGAAATGATGCGCACGTTTACGCCGGCCTTTTTCCGATTGATGACATAGCTGATCGCTTCAATCGCATCCTTGGTTGTGCCGGCGCCGTCCGCGTCCATGAATCGGAGCGGCATGATTTTTACGGTCCAGTTAACGCCGGCGATACCGATGTCGTTTCCACCTTCGGCGCCAATAATGCCTGCGCAGTGCGTGCCGTGGCCGTTGTCGTCCATCGCGTCGCCACTGTCATCCAGCGCGTTGAGGCCGTGAACATCATCGACTGGCTCTTCGGATCTCAGCCCGTCATCTTCGTAAGCCTTGATAATTTGCGGACGCGTCCAGATGTTGTTCACCAGGTCGGGATGCGTGTAATCGACGCCGCTGTCGAGCACCGCCACCACCACTTCGCTGCTGCCCTTGGTCACGGCCCAAGCCTGCATCGCGCTAATGTCCGCGCCGGATTTGCCGCCGTCCTGCCCGTGATTGAATAGTCCCCACTGCTTGTAAAAGAGTTCGTCGTTGGCGTGAACGTGCTTACCTGCGCCCTCATGATCGAGTCTTATTTCGCTGTTCGGTTCCGCGTATTCGACTTCGGACAGCGCGCGATATTGCGCGACGACTTCGTCGGCGCTTCTGTTGTCTTCGTCTTCGATTACGTCGAGGCCATCGACCGCTTCAATTCGATCTTCAACTTCGTCGTTCAGGCGCGACGTGATGGCCTCGATTGCCTGCTGAGTCACGCCCGAGCGAAACCGCACAAGAATTTCTGTCTTCTGCGAGTCGTTTTCATCCGCTGCCGATTCCGTCGCGCCTTCATCGACTGAGCGCGAAGATTCAGTCGCGTGACGCGCTGGCCGATTCTTTTGCCACTTGTGCATGCGGCCGGCGAATGCAGCGATCAGGATGAGCGCTACGGCGATGGAGATGTTGAGCCAAACGTTACGTGACATAAATCCGTGGTGTTGGTGCGTTCACACGCGATAGTTCTGCCCCTTGAAGTTTACCAAACGCAACTGCCGCGCGGTCGCGCGATACTCATAAATCTCACTGTCAGCCTTTAGCCGAATACGCCAGCCCGGTGTGATCACCTGCGCGCTCATCTCGTCTTCCACGGACGCGCCCAGTGCCGCGTCGGGAAAATCGGTCTCTTCCACACTTACTTCCGCAACATCCTGCTCGCGCACGCCCAGCCGCTGCGCCAAATCGCGGCGCGCTTTGTTGATGATGTTCTGATCGATTGATGACATGGTTTTCAATTCGTCACTGCGGTAAACGATGCGGAGAGGTGTTGAGTTCCGCGCCGGTTCGAAATCACTTGAGGTCTCCGAACCGGTGCTGGAGCAAGGTCGCGACGGCAATGGCCGCGGTTTCAGCGCGCAAGGTTCGGCCACCTAAAGTAACGATTCTACAGCCGTTTGCGCGCGCTTGTAGGAGTTCACCGTCGGTCCAACCACCTTCTGAACCGATCATGGCGACGACGCGAGCAGATTTTACTTCCATCTTGAAAAGGTCGGCGTGTGGGTCTCCATCGCGTGCCGTGTAGGTGAGTTTCAATTGAACGTCGGTGATTGATCGAAAGAACTCGTCCAGGTTCGTTGGCGGATCTACCAGCATCAATTGCGCCCGCCCGCATTGCTTCGCCGACTCGAATGCGATTCGCGACCATCGTTCAGCCTTCTTGCGCGCCTCTCCGGGCTCGCGAATGCGCACGTCAGCGCGCGCAGTCACGAGCGGCGCCAATCGCGTAACTCCTAGTTCTGCAGCCTTCTGCGCCACCAAATCGAACTTCTCGCCTTTCAGCAATGCCACTGCGAGCGTCAGCTCCAATGGCGATTCAGGACTTGCTGCTTGTACGCGCTCAACAACAGTCAGAGTCGCTGACCGCGAGCTCACTTCGGCAATTACACAACGATATTCGTGGCCTTCGCCATCGAAAACGTAACCCTCGTCGCCGACCCCGAGACGCAGAACGTCGTGCGCGTGGCGTGCTTCATCCGCACCCAGCTTCACTGTGTTGTTGTCGGCCGCGAACGCGATTCGCGGAGCGTAGAATCTGCGGCGAGTCATCAAATCACCAAAGCAATCCATTCACCGTCCTGTATCACTTCGTTCACGGTCGCGGTGAGTTCCACCAGCCGAGCGTGAACCATCTCGAACTGTGAACCCAATATTCCCGACAAGACCAAACGGTCGCACGTTACGCTGAGCAGTCGCGGCAGCAGCTCGACAATCACGGGCGCGGTTAGGTTCGCGCAGACGAAATCGGCAGAAGGCATTTCTTCAGAAATGCTGCTGACCTGGAAATCGATGCGCCCTTCAGCATCATTCAACGAAGCGTTTTCGCGCGCGATTCGAATGGCTTCAGCATCCGTGTCACACGCGATGACGCGAGCATCCGGCGCGAACTTCGCCGCGGCGATTGCCAGAATTCCTGTCCCTGTCCCCACGTCGAGAAAACTTCCGCCGGAAAAATATTTCTCAATCGCCTTTAGGCACAGCCGGGTTGTTTCGTGCGTGCCCGTACCGAAGGCCATGCCGGGATTTATGCGGATTAGAATCGTGTCAGAACCCGGAGCGATGGTGATGGGATCATGCAACTCAACGTGAGTGTTTGATCCGGTCGCTACCGCTCTCGGTTCTGAAACCACCCACGGCGGCGCGATGATAAATCGTCCGACTTCAACTGGCTGCCAATGCTTTTTCCATTCGGCGAGCCAGTCTGCGTCGGCTATTTCGCGCGTTTTCAGTTCGACCAAAGAAGCGGGCTGACAACCATAAATCCGCAGAGCTTCGACTAGTTCTGCTCGCACCGCCTGAATCTCAGTGGCGTTGTCGAAATACGCCAATACCTTCACTCGACCGTTGGTACTGGCGACTGTCTCAGTCCCACACGCTCCAGCTTCCATCAGTCCGTATTCGGCCGCTTCCCGAGCGTCAGCCGTTACCACTGCATCGATAACATGCCACGTCTTCACCGCGCGATTCCCATCTCATCGAGTAAGTGCTGCTGGTCGCGCCATTCTTCCTCTACCTTGACGAAGAGCTCCAGATGGCAGCGATGGCCGAGCATCTTTTCGATGTCCCGGCGCGCGCGTATGCCAATTTGTTTCAGGCGCTGCGCGCCGTGGCCAATGACGATCTTTTTTTGCGACTCGCGCTCGACAAAGATCGCACAGTAGATCCGAGTAAAATCTTCGCGCACCTCTTCCCATTTCTCGGTCACCACGCCGGTGACGTAAGGAATTTCTTCGCCCGTCGTTTCGAGAATTTTCTCCCGCACAATTTCCGCCGCCAACACACGCACGGGTTGATCGGTGAACTCATCGGCGGAAAAGATTGGCTCACCTTCAGGTAAGCTGTCGATCATCTCGCGCAGCAACTGCTCGATTTGATCGCCTTTCAATGCGGAGATGGGAACGATCGCCTTCCAATGGTGCTCGGCCCGGTACCATTCGATCAAAGGCAGCAGCTTGGATTTGTCCGCCAGCTTGTCCGTCTTATTTAGAAGCAGCAGCGCGGGTTTCTCAGATTGTTTGATCAGATCGAGCACGAAGCGATCGCCGTTGCCGGTCGGAACCGACGCATCGCGAATCAAACAAACCACGTCGACGCTCAGCAGCGCATCATGCACCGCGACCATCATCCGGCGGTTCAACTCGTAGCCGGGTTTGTGCACACCGGGTGTATCGACCAGGACAATCTGGCCTTCGGGACGATTGACGATGCCGAGGATTTTGAAGCGCGTGGTCTGCGGTTTATTGGAAACGGCGGCGATCTTTTCGCCAACCAGCCGGTTGAGCAGCGTTGATTTTCCAGCATTGGGACGACCGATAAGAGCGACGTAACCGGAGTGCATTGTCATTCTGGAGCTACAACCGGATTTCGCAGCGTGTCGAGATGTTCGACTCGCACTTCGCAAACATCTCCCGGCTTCAAAAGCACCGGTGGGTCGCGAAAGAAGCCGACGCCTTCGGGTGTGCCGGTGGCAATCACATCGCCAGGCTCAAGCGTAATGCCTTGTGAAATGTAAGAAATCAGATAGGCGATGCTGAAGATCATCCTACTCGTATTCGATGATTGCATGACTTTGCCGTTGAGCAGGCCTTCGATCTTCAGGTTCTGCTCATCGGCGATTTCGTCGCGCGTCGTAATGAACGGGCCGAGCGGCGCGAACGTGTCGAGCCCTTTTCCGCGAATCCATTGCTTGTCTCCGCGTTGCAGGTCGCGCGCGGTCACATCGTTCATCAACGTGTAGCCGAAAACGTAATTGAGAGCATCCGCTTCGCTCACAGCCTTCGCTCGCCGGCCGATCACCACCGCCAGCTCTGCTTCCCAATCGATCGTTTCGCTGATCCGCGGCAACACGATCGGGAGGTTGTGCGCGTTCAAAGCGTTCGTCAGTTTGGCGAAAATCAGAGGCGCCTTCGGAGGTTCACCCCCGCCCTCGAGTGCGTGATCGGCATAGTTGCGACCAATAGCGAGGATCTTGTGAGGATAGACGGCCGGAAGAAAATCTATCTCATTCGTTGAGTGCGCGACGACGGCAGATCTCGACGACCGATCGCGGCGACCATGAAGTAGAGCCTGTATTTCCTTGACTGCTTCGGCGTGACGGATCACGTCCATCGTGCTGTGCGCGTTTGGCAACCAGTCGGCGACCGGCGATCCCGTCGCTTTGACCGCTCGCGCCAACTCGGCAACATCGCAAACGACGCCGCTCAAAAGCACGCCGAGTTTCTGTTCGTTTGAATCTTTTGTTCTGAACTGGGCCAGTTTCATCTTGGCGAACAACTTCTTGACAGTTGCAGCCATCATTGCCGCGGTTCGCGGTCCTGTCAACCGCATGAAATTCCAGCCAACAGCCCAGATTTCACTAAACAGCCGCCTGCGAATTTGTTATTATCGCGCGCGCGTCCCTGGAAATGTCCTGTAGTCTCACCGCCTGGAGGTCTGATGACCGTTTCCCACAATCAAGTTGAGGAGCAACTGAGACAGCGGGAAGTTGAACTGGCCGAGGCGCAGCGGCTCGCCCACGTCGGCAGTTGGACGTGGGACGTTCGGGGGGACACGGTAACGTGGTCCGACGAACTGTATCGCATCTTCGGGCTGCACCCACAGGAGTTTCCCGCCACGTACGAAGCTTTCCTGGCCTGCATTCATCCGGATGATCGCGAGGCCACCCGAAGTATTGTTGAGACCTCGCTGCGAACAGGAAAGCCGTACTTGGACCGTCGGCGGATAGTTCGGCCCGATGGTGAAATTCGAGTCGTCGAAGCCCATGGAAGCGTTGTCTTCGACGAGCACGGCGCGCCAATCCATATGTTTGGCACATCGCAGGACATCACTGACCGCGAGCGGGTTGAAGCCGCCCTGCGCGAAGCGCAACAAAGATATCGCGACATCCTTGACAACCTACACGAAGGCGTTTTTCAAACGACTCCGGAGGGTACCTTCATAACGGCCAATCGTGCTCTTGTTCAGATGCTGGGGTTCGCGTCTGAGCACGAGCTCATTGAAACGCGCAGAGACATTGCGCAGCAGCACTATGTAAACCCGGCTGACCGAGATGAGTTCAAGAGGCGAATAGATCTTGTTGGAAAGGTCACGGGCTTCGAATTTGAGTGTTACTGCAAGGATGGGCGCCGAATTTGGTTATCGGAAAACGGGCGCGTGGTGCGGGCAAACGATGGCCACGTTCTTTATTATGAAGGCACTGCACGAGACATCACCGACCGCAAGCAAGCTGAAAGCGCCTTGCGTGAAAGCGAGGAGCGCTATCGCGAACTATTCGAAAACTCGCGCGATGCGGTCTACGTGCACGACATGAGCGGCCGTTATACTTCAGTCAACCACGCCGCCGAAGAGCTGACCGGCTATGCGCGCGAGGAAATAATCGGCAAGCACTATTCGAATTTCATCGCCCCAAATTATCTG
The DNA here is from genome assembly GCA_036001745.1 of Pyrinomonadaceae bacterium. Classification (GTDB taxonomy): domain Bacteria; phylum Acidobacteriota; class Blastocatellia; order Pyrinomonadales; family Pyrinomonadaceae; genus UBA11740. The sequence continues at coordinate 9,182 of DASYTZ010000183.1, read as the reverse complement.
CGCGAAGCGCGCGAAAGCTTTTGCCGAAAGTTGGATTTGCCGATCGAGACGACCTACGAAGCGGAAGTCATCTGCAAAGACGGCACCCGCAAGCCCGTCGAAGTTAGTAGCCGCATGATTCATCGAAATGGCGCGCCCATTGGCGTGCAAGGCACGGTACGCGATGTTACTGAGCGCAAGCGCGCGCAGCGAACGTTGCAGACGTACTCGCGCCGTTTGATTCAGGCGCAGGAAGCTGAACGCGAGAGCATTGCGCGCGAGTTGCACGACCAGATCGGACAAGCGCTGACGGCCATCAACATGAACCTGCAGTGGATTCGTCGTTCCGGCGCCGTGTTACCGGCGGGCCAGCCGCGCATTAAGGAGAGCATCGAAGTCATTGACGAAACTTTGCAGCGCGTCCGCGAACTATCGCTCGAACTGCGGCCGTCCTTGCTTGACGATCTGGGACTGGCAGCCGCGCTTCGTTGGTACGCCACGCGATTCTCCGCACGCACAGGCATCCTGACTGAGGTAACGGGAGATTTGCAAAACGATGGGATTCACCGGGCCGTTCAGACGGCGTGTTTTCGCATTGTTCAGGAAGCGCTTACCAATGCCGCCCGCCATTCACGAGCTAAAAGGGCGCTGGTGACGCTCGAAGAACGGGATCAGCGATTACAACTCGGGATTTCCGACGATGGTGTCGGTTTTGATGCGCAGCTAATTATCAACAGCTCGTCCAGCTTTGCTCTGGGCCTGCGCGGCATGCAGGAACGTGCACTCGCCGTCAATGGCCAGCTTCATATTGATTCGAAGGTTGGAGGCGGCACACGAATCGTCGTAGTTGTGCCGCTTATGGACAGTGCGAACATCACTGCAACAACTGCGTCGAACTTAAGCTAAGGTTTTTCCTGAGACCCGCGGCAACAGACGCATGCTAGAATTCGATTGTTCGAATTTGGATAATTAAGTCGCCCCAAGCTGGATCGAACTGCCGCCAGCGATTCTTGGCAGTCTTTTGTTCGCAGAACTCCCAGCGCATCGGCTTAAGCAGAATCTTTTCCGTCACAGGAGTGCCGTGAACTCGACTCGCGTTATTCTCGTTGACGATCACGCGCTGGTACGCGCCGGTATCCGTGCCCTGATCGGAATGATCGACAGCGTCGAAGTTGTGGCCGAAGCCGGCGACGGCTCAGAGGCTTTGCGCCAAATTGAGAAGTCCAGCCCTGACGTAGTCCTGCTCGACATCACCATGCCCGGCATGAGCGGCTTTGAGGTGCTGAAGCAAATCAGCGCGCGCTTCCCGCAGGTGCGCGTGATTGTCCTGACGATGCATGAGGCGCGTGAGTACGCGATTCAGGCGTTGCGCGCTGGCGCCGCTGGCTTTATTTCAAAGAGCGCTGCCGCGGCGGAACTCAAGGAAGCAATCGAAACCGTCATGCAGGGCAAGACGTACGTCTCGACCGAAACCGCGCAACGAACTCTGGCGAGTCAAACAGACGAGCCGCAAGCGTTGCTACAGAAATTGACGGCGCGCCAAAAACAGATTCTGGTGATGATCGCCGAAGGCCAGAGTACGAAACAGATTGCCGGCAACCTGAACATCAGCGTCAAGACCGTCGAGACGCACCGCGCTCAACTCACTGAACGGCTGAACATTCACGAGGTGGCCGGGCTTGTGCGTTTCGCGATTCGTAGCGGTCTGGTAAGGGTCGCTGTTGCGATCGTGCAAGTGTTGATTTCGGGACTACTTTGCGAGGCTAACCGTCAGATGTCATAGTCCGTCCACGCAGCTCACGCCGCTTTGCGTCTGGCCATCGCTTGAGGAAGTACCATTCGGAGGATTCACCAGAGCACCTCACACGACCTCGGCTTCCACAAACACGCGACCGCGCCTGCGGCAAAGCCTTCAGCAACTACGCGCAACCCTGTTCTACATAGCGCTTGGTTAGCGCCTGCATCTCTAGGAAGCACTTGATGTACCGTCAAGAGCGCTTGAGTAAGACGACGAGAACTGGTCGAGGAAGGGAAGACGATCTCAAATGCGATTAGTCTTACGGCGATTGTTTCCAGCCTCGCTGGCTCGAACGCCCGCTATGTCGCACTAATGATGATTCCTACTAACCTTGCGTCGAGGCGGCTTCGAGATGCTTGTTTCGTGTCAGGTTTTTCCTTATCCCGGGTCGTGGTTTTTCCTGATTGCGTAGACATTTGCCGCATCGGCATACTGCCCCCGACCATAAGTGCTTGTTGAGCCGGATGCCTTGAACCGTCATTAGTGCCCTATCGGGAGCAACGAGTGCGGAAACGAAGAGTTCCTCCTCCCACAAGGACGCCTATCACGGAGAGCCTGCCGACCTCGAGCAATTTAGTCGTGCCATACCGCACATTAATGAATAAACAATGACTGCCCCTGTCATTTCTGAGAGTTGATAGAGATCGCGGATGGCCCGCGTGGGGGGCTGCCGCGCGAAGAGGGACGTCGTATCGGGGGCGAGCACGGCGTCCCTTCTTCAAGAGGTTCAGGTACGACTGTTTGGCTCGGCCCAAAACCGGGAGGGAGATCTGAATGGCGGTGATCCTCTTGATTGACGATAATCGCGTGGTGCGAGAAACGCTTCGGAACGTCTTTTCCGAACGGTACGAATGCCATACTGCGGATCGCGCGGAACAGGCCCTGCAGCTGCTGGAGTTTCAGAATTACGATCTGGTGATTACCGACGTGTCGATGCCCGGCCTTGGCGGCCTCGACGTCCTACGGCATATCAAGCTGCGACACGCGATTCCGGTAATTGTGATTTCAGGCAGACCCGAGATGTACGAGGACGCGGCACTAGAGTCCGGCGCCTTCGCGTTCATTTCGAAGCCATTTCGGCTGGAACAGCTTGAAACCACAGTTGCTCAAGCGTTAGCACAGCGACCGACTGAGTCTGTGCGCAGAGTTCCGAGAACGATCGATCGGACGACGCCGCGATGAGTCGCAATGATAATGCCGGCGTTGAGCGCATCGCGAATGCGAATTGACGGATGAAGTGGTGCACCCGGCACGACTTAGCCTCAAAGGGCCTGAACTGAAGGGCGTTTCGAACCAACCGGTACTGACAAAATCCGTCAGTCAAAAAAAGATTTACAGGCCGCGCCCGCGTTTCTTATAATCGCCAAGGTCGTCTGTCCCGACGCGACCTGCTCGCTCCACCCCTCACGTTCAAGAATCAATTAATAACCTTCATGTTAAGGCGCATTGCACTGGGGTTCGCAGTCTGTTTGTGGATTGTGGTCGTCTGCGCCGGCGTCGGTTTCTTATGGTCGTACGGTCATGCTGCCGGAGCGCCCGCCACCCCGCCGCAGTATTGGCCAAGTGAAACTGCGATTCCTCGAGTTAACGGCCACCACACACTCGTGATGCTGGCGCATCCTAAGTGCCCGTGCTCGCGGGCCAGCGTCGAAGAGCTTTCCAGGCTAATGACCAATTGCGCCGGACGATTGGATGCGTATGTCCTGTTCGTTACGCCTAAATCTGCGCCGACCGATTGGTACCAAACTGATCTATGGTCCAGCGCGGCGCGCATCCCCGGCGTCAAGACAATGCCGGATCAAGATGGAAAGGAAGCGGCCCGTTTTGGCGCCTTAACGTCCGGACAGGTTGTGCTTTACGACCCGAACGGCAAGCGAGTCTTCAGCGGCGGCATCACTGAATCGCGCGGACATGTGGGCGACAACAGAGGGCGCAGCGCAATTGAATCGCTGGTAAACGCCGGCACAGCCAACACTGACAGCACTTTGGTTTTCGGTTGTCCTCTGTTCAACCCGGGTTCCGAATGTGCTGTTCCGAGTCATGACGAAACCAAGAAATAAGACCACAACCTCAACCACGACCCTGGATCGGGCGGGTGAGTTGTTCGCGGCACACCAACAAACGATCTACAGGACCACAGATCGCATGTTTGCGGTCCTCATGGTTGTCCAGTGGATCGCGGGAATTGCGGCGGCGCTCTGGATTTCGCCGCGAACTTGGATTGGCACGGTCAGTCACACCCATTTACATGTGTGGGCGGCAATCTTTCTGGGCGGCGCCATCAGCATTTTTCCGATTGCCCTGGCAGTAAAGAAACCCGGCGCAACCATCACTCGTCATTCCATTGCGACCGGACAGATTTTGATGTCGTGCTTGTTGATTTACCTGACAGGCGGACGCATCGAAACCCACTTTCATGTCTTCGGCTCGCTGGCATTCCTGGCCTTCTATCGTGACTGGCGAGTGCTGGTGCCGGCGACGGTCGTAGTTGCGGCCGACCATTTTTTCCGGGGCCTGTTCTGGCCGGAATCGGTTTACGGAATTCTCGCCGCCAGCCAATGGCGCTGGCTTGAACATGCCGGTTGGGTACTGTTCGAAGATGCCGTGCTCTTTGTCGCCATTAAGCGCAGCGTGGCGGAAATGTGGGACAACGCGCGCCACACGGCCGAACTCAACAACAGCGAAGAGAAATACCGCGCGGTCGTGGAGCAGACCTCAGAAGGCTTGATGCTTTCCGACATCGAGACCTTGCGCGTGATCGAATGCAATGCGGCCTTCGCAAGGATGCTTGGTTACACCGTGCCGGAAGCGCTAATGCTGACGGCCTACGATTTCGTCGTGGACGATCGTGACGCGATCGACGCGCGCGTGGCAATCTACCGCCGCGAGGAGACCGGTATCACCGGCGAACGCCGCTTTCGCCGCAAGGACGGCAGCGTTCTCGACGTTGAAATAAACATGACGGTCATCGCCTACGGCGGCAAAGACGTTTTTTGCACGATCATGCGCGATATTAGCGATCGCAAGCAGGCCGAAGAGGCCCTGCGCCAGGCCCATAGTGAACTGGAGGTCAAGGTTAGTGAGCGCACCGCTGAGTTAGAGCAGCAACGGATGTTCCTGCGCCAAGTCCTCGATCTGAACCCCAGCTTCATATTTGCCAAAGACCGCGATGGCCGATTCACGCTGGTCAATGAAGCGCTATCTGAAGCGTACGGCACCACCGTCGAAGGTCTGTTGGGCAAGACCGATGCTGACTTTAACTCGAATGCTGAACAAGTCGACGCGTTCCGACGCGACGACCTGGAAGTTATTGATGGCCGAACTGAAAAATTCATTCCCGAAGAGATCATCACTGACGCTGCCGGAAACGTGCGGTGGTTACAGACGATCAAGCGTCCAATGCTCTCGCCCGATGGCACCGTGAAGCACATGCTCGGGGTTGCCACCGACATTACGCAGCGTAAGCGAGCCGAGCACGCTCTGCGGGAAAGCGAGGAGATGTTTCGTCAGGCGCAGAAAATGGACAGCATTGGCACGCTCGCAGGCGGAATCGCACACGACTTTAACAATCTGATGACTGCCGTTACCGGTTACAGCGAATTGGTGTTGCGGAGGATGCCGGGTGCAGATCCACTGAGATTAAAGGTCGAAGAAATCAGAAAAGCCGGCGAACGCGCAGCATCGCTGACACGGCAACTGCTGGCCTTCAGCCGTAAGCAAATGCTCAAGCCGGTCGTGCTCGATCTGAACACAGTGATCACCGGCATGGGCAAGATGTTGCCGCGCCTCATCGGTGAAGACATCGATCTACGTTTCGATCTGCATGTATCTTTGGGGCAGGTCGAGGCCGATCCCGGACAGATGGGGCAGGTCCTTATGAACCTGGTCGTAAACGCGCGGGACGCAATGCCGGCGGGCGGCTGTCTGACCGTGAAGACAGAGAACATCGAGTTCACGGGACGCGCCGCAAAGCGCCACATAGCCCTCGAATCCGGCAGCTACGTTGTGCTCTCCGTTACCGACAATGGGGTGGGAATGGACGCCGACACGCAGTCGCATATTTTCGAACCGTTCTTTACCACGAAAGAGGTAGGCAAGGGCACCGGTCTGGGCTTGGCGACGGTTTACGGCATCGTGAAGCAGAGCGGCGGGAGCATCTGGGTGTACAGCGAACTGGGGAAAGGCACGATTTTCCGAATTTACCTGCCGCGCGTTGACACGATCGCTGCGAAAGAGGAGCACGAGAATGCGCCGCAGCCGGTGGCGAAGGGCGACGAAACCATCCTGTTAGTCGAAGACGAGGATATGGTCCGCAACCTGGCGAAAGACATTCTGGAAGACTATGGATACAGCGTCCTGATTGCCGCGAACGGGGGCGAAGGCTTACGCGTCTGTCGCGAATTCGACGGCGACATTCACTTGATAATCACCGACGTGGTGATGCCGCAGATGAGTGGTCCCGAAATGGCCGAGAGTGTCCAGGTTTTGCGACCCGAGACGAGCGTGCTTTATATGTCCGGATTCACTGATGACGCCGTCGTGCGGCATGGTGTCTTAACTGAGGATATGTGTTTCATCCAGAAGCCGTTTTCTGCGGAATCGCTGGCGTTCAAGGTTCGTGAAATCTTGGATAACAATCCTGGTGACAACGGCTCGCCCGCCGCATCTCCGCCCCGCAAACACTCCTCAGGACGAAACGATTATGGCTACCATCCTGCTAATTGACGACGACGTTGCGGTCCGCAACATGCTTGGAGAGTTATTTGCGGACGAGCACGAATGCCACACTGCCGATCGTGCGGAAGCGGCGATCGAACTGCTCGAGTTTCAGCGATATGATGTGGTGATCACCGATGTTTCGATGCCGGGACTCGGCGGCCTTGAGGTCTTGCGACTAATCAAGCAGCGATACACCACTCCCGTCATCGTGATTTCAGGCCGGTCCAGTGAATGCGAAGAGGCGGCCCTGGAAATGGGCGCGTTCGCGTTTTTCTCCAAGCCGTTTCCCCTAGCTGAACTGGAAACCACAGTGCTGCAAGCCACCCGCGCATCTGCGGTAATCGCCTAATCGTCAAGATAACGCTGCGCCAAAAAGTCGCGAATCAGTTCTTTCGCGCCGTCACTACGTCACAACGGTACGCTCGAGTGCTCAAGCTTCATCGGCCGCCCTCGCGATTCAGTTCGCACGCGCTGGTCGCTCTGTTTCTGCTCGTGCTTACTGGGTTTGGATTGTTCTGTCGTTACTATCCCTGGAAATTGCCGCCTGCCACTTCTTCAGAAGCTGCACAGAATGTTGCCGTTCAGCGTGTTAGCGACGCAAACCAGAAGAGAGTGGTGCACCCGGCACGACTCGAACGTGCGACCTTTTGATTCGTAGTCAAACGCTCTATCCAACTGAGCTACGGGTGCAGGAAAGGAATGAAGGCAGTTTAAAGTTTCAGGTTTGAAGTTTCAAGTTGCAGTGTCAGAACCGCGAGCAGTAGCGACCGGATCATTGCGATAATTCGGAAAGGAACCTGGCTAACTGTCGTCTCGGACGGTTAGCGGTTCTGATAACTTTTTTTTGAGTTGACCTGTCGATCGTCGCTACCGCTCGCGGTTCTGACACGGCGTCTATGGTCAGCGAGCGAAATATCCCGGCTTCGTCTTTGCGATCAGATCGCCGCGCGCGACTTCGACGCGGATCGTTCGCCACTTTCCGTCGCGCACCTCCTGGTTCGGCGGCTGGTACGCGATGCTGTAGAGCGTGCGCAAACTCGCGGCAACCTCAGCGTACAGGCCCGCAAGCTGATCCAGCCGGTTAATCTCCGCCAGCCAACCACCCGTACGATCCGCGAGCATTTGCAAGCGCGTGCGCGCCGCCGCGTACTGCGCAATGATCAAAGGGTCAGGCAGCGGCAGCTTTTTGGGATCGCCCGAGGGCAACGCTAACGGAAAGATCGTCACGCCCTGCCGATCAGCATCGGCTAAGACTGAGTTCAGTGCTGAACTAGCCTCTGGTTTGATAGCTGTGCTTACTTCCGCTTCCGCTGCTTTCGCGACGATTGCGCGATCACCTTTGCGGACTTCCGTGTCGAGACCGTCGGTCAACACGACGATTGCTTTGCGACGCTTCCCTTCTCCCGCCAGCTTTCTCAAAGATTGTTTCAGCCCGTCGTAAAACAACGTCTCGCCTGAGCCGGTCGCGAGCGTAATCGCATACGCAGTCTTGCGCCGATCGGTGGTGAAACCTATCAGATCGTGTACACCTTTGCCGTTGAAGGAAATCACCGCGACGCGATCCTCCGGCGCCAGCGCGTCAAGAAACCTAAGCGCCGCCTGTTGAATCTGCTGCCGAAAATTAACCGTCGAGCCGGACATGTCGAGCATCATTACGAGACTAAACGGCGCCTGCGTCGGCTCAAACGCGAGAATCGGCCGGCGCACGTTGTCCTCGTAGACAACGAAATCGCCTTGCGAAAGCGACGTGATGGAATGCCCTTGCCGGTCAACGACGCCGACGTTCAACTGCACCAACGAAGTTTCTGTGCGCAGCACGTCATCGGGCGTTTGGGCCGCACTTGAAGTTGTCCAACTCAAGAAAAAAGCGATCACAACTCCAGCGAAAAATCGTGGCATGAAGCTTTGTTTGAGTTCTTTACGGCGAAACACGAACATTTAGTTGAATCTTAACCGAATTGGGTTCGCTGGGTTTTGGCAGTATCCGACGCGGCCACCGAAGTTTGCAACTTGTCCGCGATCAATTAACCATAGAGTACACAGAAGAAGCAAAAGACGAGAGATCAAGCCGTTTTGGTTAATGTTTCTGTTTTGGCAGTTTTCTCTGTGTCCTCTGTGGTTCAAATTCGACCGGCTATCGCTCGCGGTTCTGTAATATTCGAAATATAATCCGCGTGCTTCCCTCCGGAGGCTCCCACGATGAGCAACTCCAATTTCTGCGCAAACTGCGGCGCGCGCCTGACGCGTAAAAGCTGGCGTGCATGGATTCGTGGGGCGCTGTGCGACGATTGCGCGACGCGATTGGGTGCGCCGCGCACGAAGACGATCGTCGCCGCGGTAATCACCTTGATCGTAGTCTTTGCTTTTGGCCGTTACCTGCGACCGGCGCCGCCGCCACTGATAATTCAACGCGCGGCGAATTCGCCGCTGTCGGATCTTCCTGTTAATCCAGACGCGATTGCGAAAGCCGGATCGAACAGCGCAAATCCAAGCGTCACCGCCGAAGACGACGCGGTTTACATCTGCGGCGCGCGCACAAAGAAGGGCACGCCCTGTCGCCGCCGCGTTCATTTCGCGGGCGAACGCTGTTACCAACACAAAGGCATGCCGGCGATGGTGCCGTTGGAAAAGCTAACCATTAAGCCTGAGACTGCCAAAAAGTAAGCCCGCGTGAAACTAAGTCACG
>DASYTZ010000182.1:0-2342 GCA_036001745.1 Pyrinomonadaceae bacterium | reverse complement strand
CCGCTGTTCGCATTCACCGGTCGTCGCATGGGAATGGTCGCCAAGAAAGAATTACTCAATGCGCCGATTCTCGGCTATGGGATGGGCTTCGTGAATGTAATCGCAATCGATCGATCAAATCGCGACCGCGCCGTCGAGAGTCTGAAGGCGGCAACTGAACGCTTGCGCGCCGGTATTTCTTTCGGCGTTTGCCCCGAAGGCACACGCGCCAAACCGGGTGAGATGCTGTCGTTCAAAAAAGGTGCATTTCACGTGGCCGCGGAAGCCGGAGTGCCGATCGCGCCAATCGCTTTGAAGAATACGGACAAGTTAATGGGCAAAGGAACGGGGGAAGCCTGGCCCGGCACGATCGAAATGGTGTTTCTACCGCCGGTTGAGACTTCGTGGGTCAAGACCGACAAAGATCTCGACGAGCTGGTAAAGCAGGTTCAGGGAATGATCATGAGAGAGTTAGGAATTACTGAACTGGCCCGGCGAGAGAGCCATCATTCCTCGACGAAATCGTAAGTCAGAATCCCGGTAATCTTCACCGCAGTTCCGCCAATCAAAGTCGGATTGAACCGAGCCTTCCGCGCCGCTTCAATGGCTGCCAGCCATAGAGGCTTTGGACCCGAAACGATGTCGGCCGAAAGGACCTTGCCGGTCTCAGCCACGATCACGCGCACTTTCACCTGGCCTGATGCGTGAGTTTTGCGCGCCTCGCCCGGATATATCGGTTTCGGCAACTCAATCGCTTTGTCGTTTAAATTTCCTGATTCGACCGGTCCACCCGGTCGTGGCCGGTTGTCTGGAGTAGTTTCAGTTTGCGACAGCGAGCCTGGCTTAACTTCTTCGATTTCAGTAATCGTCACCTTGCCATGTCCGACGATGTAATCGGTGTATTTCACACGCATCCGGATGCGCAGGTCGGTTCCGTTGTCGAAGACCAGATCGTCGTCCGCGTATGAATATGTCGGAAACCAATATTTGCCATCGATCTGTTCGCGATAGGTTTCGACAATAGGAAATTTGTTGTTCTTGGTCTCGGGAATCCCCTTGCCTTTGGTTTTCACAATTTGAAAGTCGCGATCGTCCACCCAGATCCGTCCCGTGAAAAACCTCTCTTTCGTTTTCTTGGCATCGGGAACAACTCTCGGGGTGACGTCAAACACAAAAAGGTCAAGTTCGTCGATGCGCTCTTTTCCAACGTACTTGAAATTGTATTGATTGATTTTCGCGGCTTCCAACGCGAACGGATTTACGCCGCCGAGATCTTCCAGATCCTCAGCCGTCATTGCGGCAAACGTCGGCATGGGAAAGAAGTTTATCTTCTCGAAACGATTTCCCTGATCGTCGAACGTGAAATCAGAAACGCGGTGATACTCGCCAATCACCTGCCCACCCATGCCGATCTCCTGAACCAGCGCGTCGCGCTTGAAGGCGTAACTATTTAAGACGCGACGGAATTCGGTCTCTTTCGCGCTCATCTTGCGAATGATGTCGTCGATCTGGGCCGCCGTCAGCGCAGGCGAAGTGATGGTCGAGTCCGTTTTTGCCGCGGACGCAGACTCTTGGGCGAGCGCGAGCTGGCCCGCGCAGATCATCAGGAAAATGCCGAGCAGCAGGAGTCTTAATCGCTCGAAAACATTGGTCATATTCGAGTTTTTGCAGTTCATATCCGGATGTTCATCAAGGTGACCAGGTACAAATTATAGCGCCGCGAGTGGTTCGTATTGCAACTTCCTCAGATGACGGACGCTGCCCCGTTGTTGCCCGCCGCCGGCGTGGTGACCGCGCCTTTCGCGGCTCGCGCTGGATCAGTTTTCAAGCTAATATAGCTGGTTTGCGAATGCGTCCAGATTCCCGACTGTGGCGCTCAGCAACGTCTCGCAAGCCATGACCCAGGAAGCCATCGAAGTCCGCGGCGCGCGCGTTAACAATCTCAAGAACATCTCGTTTTCGATTCCGATTAACCAGTTGACGGTCGTGACGGGCGTCAGCGGCTCGGGCAAGTCCTCGCTGGCTTTCGACACAGTGTACGCGGAAGGTCAGCGGCGTTACGTCGAGTCATTGTCCGCATACGCGCGGCAATTTCTCGAGCGCATGGACAAGCCGGACGTCGATGAAGTGCGCGGCATCGCTCCGGCGATTGCTATCCGGCAAAAAAACTCGACACGTAATCCGCGCTCGACAGTAGGCACGCAGACGGAAATTTACGACTACTTGCGTCTGCTATTCGCGCGCGTCGGCACGACCATCTGCCGTCTCTGCGGACGCGAAGTGCGACGCGATTCGCCTGAGTCAGCCGCCGACGAGACGCTTGCGACACTGCCCGAAGGCTCGCGGTTTCAGGTTCTGTTTCC
>DASYTZ010000181.1:0-4884 GCA_036001745.1 Pyrinomonadaceae bacterium | reverse complement strand
GGTGGGACTTGTCCCGCCAATTCCGCCGGATAAATCCGGCGTCTAAACGGAGAGTCAAAGAAACATGACCACTAACGAACGAGATTTAATCGTCGGCGGCCAGGCCGTCATTGAAGGCGTCATGATGCGCACACCGAACGCGTACGCGATTGCGGTACGCAAGGCTGACGGAACCATCGTGAACACGGCGGCGACTTTGCCGAAGTGGAGCGACAAGTATCCCATCTTAAAGCTGCCGATTCTGCGTGGTGGCGCGGTGCTGCTTCAGTCGATGGGACTCGGAATTAAGGCGCTGAATTATTCGGCAGGTGAAGCGTTTGCGGAAGCCGAAGCTACGGAAACGGCCGAAGTGAAGGTGCTGACGCCGGCCGTGATCGAAGGTGAAGGCGACTTCGCGGGCATCACTGGCGGCGTCCCGGGATTGTTTCCGATTCCGCAGAAGAAGCGCGTGAAGGACGTCAAAAAAGGCGGCACCGCGGCCGCGGCAAGCTCAATCGTCTTCGCGATGATTTTCAACGTGCTGCTGTTTATCGCGGCGCCTTTGCTCTTGACGAATGCGTTATTCATTGCCGCGGGGTGGGCGCCGACGGCCGCGGTTTCGAGTGGCAAGGCCGTCTCGCCCGTGAATCAGGCGCAGGATGCGCCTGCCACCCAGCCGGCCGTTCGGCGCGCGTGGAATTCAGTTCGCGGTTATCTGCATCCCGTTCGGCCATCGGTCGGATTCAATTTGATCGATGGGCTGATTCGCATGACGTTCTTTCTCATCATGATCACCAGCTTTTCGCTGCTCCGAGACATTCGTCGCGTCTTCGAGTATCACGGCGCGGAACACAAGACCGTGTTCACCTGGGAAAAGGGTCTGGACTTAACTGTCGCGAACGCGCGTCCGCAACCGCGTCAGCATCCGCGTTGCGGCACGAGCTTCCTGATGGTTGTAATGCTGGTTTCGATTTTGCTGTTCTCGGTCATCAAGTTCGATTCGCTGCTGTTTAATTTTCTGGTGCGCATCGCTTTGATTCCGGTCGTCGCCGGAATCTCCTACGAAATCATTCGGCTGTCGGCGAAGAAAGAGACTGGCCTGTTCTTCAAGACAATTACGCGACCCGGTCTCTGGCTGCAAAACGTGACGACAAAAGAGCCTGACGATTCGCAATTAGAAGTAGCCATCGAAGCCTTGAAGGAGAGTTTGAAGCTGGAGCCGCCGCCGAGCGAACCAGAGTTGGCGCCGCTGTCATAAAGCTCAGAGTTCAGCCTTCAGGCTGCAAGCTAAAGCTTGAACTCTTAACAAAACAATGCTCGACAAACTTGCACAGATTGAAACGCGCTACGAAGAGCTGACAAACGAGCTCTCTTCGGCGGAGCTTTTGTCGAATCCTTCGGCTTATGCGAAAGCCGCCAAGCAGCATCGCAGTCTGGAAGAAGTAGTCGAGAAGTATCGGGCGTTGAAGTCGCTTCAGGAGGAACTGACCGGCGCACGCGAGTTGTTCGATCACGCCGGCGACGAAGACATGCGCGAGTTGGCGCGAGTTGAGATCGAATCTTTGCAGGCGCGTTTGGAACAGAACGAAGCCGATCTCAAGTTGTTACTCATTCCACGCGATCCGAACGACGAAAAGAATGTCATCCTCGAAGTGCGTGCCGGCACCGGCGGCGACGAAGCGTCGCTGTTCGCGTCGGATATTCTGCGCATGTACGCCCGCTACGCTGAACGGCAGCGCTGGAAGATGGAGATTCTCGACGCGTCGGAAACCGGCATCGGCGGCGTCAAAGAGGCGATCGCGCTGATCGAAGGCGACAAGGTTTATTCAAAGCTCAAGCACGAATCGGGCGTTCATCGCGTGCAGCGCGTGCCGCAGACGGAAGCCAGCGGCCGCATTCACACGTCCGCGATCACGGTCGCCGTTCTGCCTGAAGCTGAAGAAGTTGACGTCAAGATCGATCCGAAAGACCTGCGCATCGACACCTTCTGCTCATCAGGCCCGGGCGGCCAGTCGGTGAACACGACCTATTCCGCCGTGCGCATCACGCATCTGCCGACGAACGTCGTCGTCTCGATGCAGGACGAGAAGTCTCAGATCAAGAATCGCGAGAAAGCGATGCGCGTTCTGCGCGCGCGTTTGCAGGAGATCGAAGAGCAGAAGCAGCACGAAGCAATCGCCAGCGATCGTCGCTCGATGGTCGGTTCGGGCGACCGCTCGGAAAAGATCCGCACCTACAACTTCAAAGAGAACCGCGTCACCGATCACCGCATCGGCCTGACGCTTCACCAGCTCAATCTGGTGATGGACGGCGCGCTTGACCAAATCATCGAGGGATTGACCACGCACTATCAAGCGGAGAAGTTGAAAGAAGAAGCGGTTACGGTCTAAGTCAGCCTCTCTTCGCGGATCATCCCTTAGCCCTAATAGCCCACTACCCCTTAGCTAACGTCCTTGACAGAATAAAGCGGCGTCTCTAAAGTCCCAGCCGCAGTTCTCGCCGGAATAACAACCGGTGAAGCCATCTTCCGCTCAAGGTTGACACATGAAAGTACAACTGTGGCTGTTGCTTTCGGTCCCTGGATTGGCTGTTCCTGCTGTAGCCATTGGGGCGCCAGATACTGCCCAAGCCCAGGAATATATTTTGGAGCAGTTGCGCGACGGCAACATCGCTGATCTTCGACAGCAGTTTCCGAACGAAGCCGACCGCGTTTTGTCCGCAGCGTTTCTCCAGGGGTTAATCCTCAACGACGGTCAAAAGTTCGCGATTCACCGCAACGGAGTCCGCATTCACGGTGCGGTTATTTCTGAACCAATCAATCTGTCGAACAGCGAAATTACCCAAATGGTTGACTTGTCAGATTGCCATTTTAGCGAGTTGCGATTCTTCCAGACCGTCTTCAAGAAGGGCTTGTTGATGAAAGATTCGGTCATCGACGGTGAAGTGTACTTCGCAGCCGCCACGATTAACGGTGGACTCTCCTTTACCCATTCGCATTTCTACAACCAGGATAAGGAAGCGAATTTCCAGGCGCTGAAGGTAAACGGTCCGGCCATTTTTGATGACACCACATTCGAAGGCCCCGCAACATTTGCATATGCCGTCGTCGATGGTGTCTTTCAGTTGAACGGAGCGTATTTCGCCAATAAGAAGCAGGAAGCCGTCTTCAACTCAATGAATATCGACCGAGGCTTTTTCGCGGAGAAAGCGACGTTCGAGGGCGGAGTGGACTTAATTAATGTCAGGATTGGAGACAATTTTGAAGGCGCTGAAGCTCATTTCAACAATCCAGACACCGAAATAAGTATGGTGATGATCATTCGACGAAATCTGTTTCTAGGAAGCGCTACGTTCTCGGGAACAGTCGATTTCTCAAACACCAGCGTCGGAGGAAACATAGATCTGGATCAGACGGTCTTCGCAACGGCGCCCAACGTCAGTCACGTGACATACGAGAGCATTTCTTCGCACGTTCGGCTCCTTGACCTGCTAAGAAACTCGCCTTCCGACTATAGCGCGTACAATGAATTGGAATCCTATTTTCAAAAGAATGGCAGCAGTTCCGAAGCCGACGAAGTGTTCATGGAGAAGAAGCGGTACGAGCGTCGGCAGGGCCTGAATTGGTTCGAAACGCTTAAGAGCTATCTCTCGGAAATACTCCAGGGATTTGGGCGCCGGCCTTACCGAGTGCTCTATTACGATTTGATTATCGTCCTGATCGGAGCGTTCCTCTTTCGCCATCGGAAGATGGTCCTCAAAAGCAAATCAACCGAGCAGGCTGCCGCCGTAGAAGGAGCTGAGCAAGCAAGTCTGCCCTATAATGCTTTCCTGTACAGTCTGACTTTGTTTGCTCCAACTATCGACAGTCAGTACACCAATAACTGGCAACCTGCGCCCGAGTATCGACGCACAAGGGGGTATCGGACATTTGAAAAGGTGGCCGGTTACATCCTGGTGCCGCTAACAATCGCAATCTGGACGGGCATCTTTAAGTGAGGATGGACGGCGGCCTCGATCCAGTCACCGACGCGTTGACGACGCATTACCAGGCGGAGAAGTTGAAAGAAGAAGCTGTCGCAGTCTAATCGACGCGCCGGTCAGTGCGCGACCTTCCCCTTTTCCCTTTTTCCATTTACCCTTCGCGCCTATGCCGGCTGTCGCTGTCATACCCAAGCCAAATGCGCGGGTTGAACTCCGCGAAGTCCCGACTCCTGAACTGGAAGAAAACTCAGCGTTGCTTGATGTCGAACTCTCGGAGGTTTGCGGCACCGATGTCTATCTTCAAAAAGGACTCCTGCAAGGCGTCCCTTATCCACTTGTCCCCGGCCACGTCTCGGTCGGACGCTTGAGCAAGATTCGCGGAAAGTTGTTCGATGTCGAGGGACGCGAGTTTCGCGAAGGCGATCGCGTCACGTTTCTCGATGTACATCGAACCTGCAATGCCTGCTGGTACTGCCTGGTTGCGAAAGCCACGACCCGCTGTCCTCAGCGAAAGGTTTATGGCATCACGTATGGCCTTGATGATGGACTGTGCGGAGGCTGGGCCGAACAGGTTTATCTGAAGCCGGACACGCGTTTGATCCGTCTCGACGCTGATCCGGAACTCTTCATGGCCGGCGGCTGCGCACTGCCGACGGCGCTCCACGCCGTAGAACGTGGCGAAGTTGCGATCGGAGACACGGTGCTCGTGCTGGGCTCGGGACCGGTTGGCATCAACACGGTGATGCTTGCGCTGATGCGCGGCGCGTTGCGAGTGCTCTGCATTGGTGCACCTCTGAATCGTTTGGAAGCTGCTTTGGAGGTGGGCGCCTCAGATGTCCTGAACTTTGAAGAACAAAACGAGCAGGAAAGGCTCGAATGGGTCCTGGAGAGAACGAGTGGGCGTGGAGCTGACGTCACGATCGA
>DASYTZ010000180.1:0-5137 GCA_036001745.1 Pyrinomonadaceae bacterium | reverse complement strand
ATGCGCGGCCGTACGCTGTCAGATGCGTTTGTGATTCTTGACGAAGCGCAAAACACGACCAGTGAGCAAATGAAAATGTTTCTGACGCGCATTGGTTTTGGCTCGAAAGCGGTAATCACCGGCGACGTAACGCAGATCGATCTGCCGACCGGAAAGCGCAGTGGGCTGGTCGAAGCCGAACGCGTGTTGGCGAACATCGAAGGGATCGAGTTCATCTACTTCAGCGAGAAAGACGTTGTGCGACACAAGCTCGTGCAGATGATCATCAAAGCGTACGAGACGCATACAAAGAAGAGCGAGATGTGAAGCATTGCCGATTTTCGATTGCCGATTGCCAATTTGGTTGGATTGAAAGGGCAAGGAGCCGATCGGAAATTGGCAATTGGCAATCGGCAATGATCGAGGTCATCAATCGCCAGCGTCGTCGGAAGATAAGTGCTAAACAGTGGCGCGATTTTGGCAATGAAGCTCTGGCAGCGATCGGCTTTGATCATCGTGACGCGACCATCGTCTTCGTTTCAGACGCGGCGATCAAAAAACTGAATGTTCACTTTCGCCGGAAAAATTACGCGACGGACGTGCTTTCATTTCCATCGCGGCCCGAGCGGTTCGAAGCGGAAGCCAGCGCCAATCTTGGCGAAGTAGTCATCTCTTTGGACCGCGCCGCGGCGCAAGCAAAGCAAAACAAGTTGACTGTCACGAACGAAGTGCGGCAACTGATCCTTCATGGGTTGCTGCATCTCTGTGGTTACGATCACGAAACTGACAACAGCGAGATGAACCGGCTGGAAGTGAAACTGCGAAGAAGACTAGGAATCTAACCGCTTTTCAAGCCGTTTTTGTCTATTCACGATTTACGATTTACCATTAACCAGTCTCTATGGAAATTGCATTAGCCGTCAGCTTTCTCCTGCTGCTGGCGCTGACATTTCTCGCTACGGTTGACATGGCGTTTGGCCAGTTGAGCGACGTCGGATTGCGCCGTCTCGCCGCCGAAGCCGAAGAGCATCCCACGGCACTCTACACGCCGCTGCTCAAAGAAATTCTCGAAAACCGTCCACGATTTAGCTTCACGCTCTCAGCCGCGATCCAGATTCTGCTCGTCGCGTTCACGGTGTTGGTGACGTTCGTTTCGCTCGCATGGTTTTCCTCTAACGGCTTCGGCCTGTTCTTTTCGTTGTTCATCGGTTTGATGCTCGCAGGGATTTTTCGGCAATTCATTCCGCGGCTCATCTCCCTGCGAAATCCGGAAGGCAAGCTTCTAAGGCTGCTGCCGATCGTCTCTCCGTTCTATCGTGTGTTGTCATTTGCGGCCGAGCCCTGGCATCGCAAATTCGATCGTATGCGTCAGGAAGATTTGGAAGAAGCGGTCGAAGAAGAGGATGAAGATGACAACGGCGACGACATCGAAGCCTTAATCGACGTTGGCGAGGCCGAGGGCATTATCGAAGAAGAAGAGCGCGAGCTGATTCAATCAGCGATCGAGTTCGGCGACACGCGCGTCGGCGAAGTCATGACGCCGCGTACTGAGATTGTGGCGTTGCCGAACACCGCTACCGTGCGTCAGGCGCGCGACCTGATCATCGAATCAAGGCATTCACGCCTGCCCGTCTATCGCGAGCAAATCGATAATATCGAAGGGATTGTTTACGTGCGGGATCTGTTGCCGTCGCTTTCACTCGGCAAAGCCGATTTGCCCATCACGACTTTCATTCGGCCTGTTTACTTCGTCCCGGAAACGAAACCGGTCGCGAAGCAGTTGCAGGAAATGCAGAAGGCGCGCGCGTACATGTCGATTGTGATTGACGAGTATGGCGGGATCGCTGGTCTGGTGACCGTCGAAGACATCCTGGAAGAAATCGTCGGCGAAATTGAAGACGAAGACATTAGCGGCGAAGCAGAGTCGGAAATTACTCCTGCGGCTGACGGTGCTTATGAGGTTTTGGGCAGCACCGAGATTGGAAAGATCGAGCGCCTCTTCGACATGGAAATTGAAGCCGATGATTTCACGACCATCGCCGGCCTGGTGATAGGCGAGAAGGGAAGCCTGCCCCGCCCTGGCGAACACCTCACGTTTCGCGGTCTGGAAGTTGAAGTTCTCGAGGCCGACGGGAAACGGATCGGACGTGTCAAAGTTAAGCGGCTGCCAAGGCCTTCTGTCGCAGCGCGCAGCTGAACTCACGTCAGCGTGGCGGGCGCATAACCAAATGCACACGTTCTGACGTTGACAACAAATCGCGACTCGCCGACTATCGTCCTTCACGGTTCAAAAACATATCAACTGAAATAAGTTGGCTAAGAAGCAAAGTAAATTTCTGCGCGGGCGACGGATTGATCCGAAGCCGATTACCCGAGCAACGAAGCTCGTAGACCTGGTCGATAGCGCGTTCGTTGCGTACAACGGAGCGCGGTTGCGGGAAGCGTGCTGGCTGTTCACGCAAAAGATGCTCGAGCCGGACGTGACGGTGGGCGTCACGTTGACCGGCGCGTTGACACCGGCGGGCTTGGGCATGTCGGCATTGATTCCGCTGATCAAAGCCGGCTTCATCGATTGGATTATTTCGACGGGCGCGAATTTTTATCACGATACGCATTTCGGCATCGGCCTGTCGATGCATGAAGGGAATGCGCAAACGTCGGACATCGTGCTGCGCGAAGAAGAAGTCGTCCGGATTTACGATATCTTCTTTGACTATTCAGTGCTGCTGGACACGGATGCGTTTTTTCGCCGGATGATCGAAGCGCCGGAGTTTCAAAAGCCGATGTCGACGGCCGAATTTCACAATCGCGCCGGCCGTTATGTGTTGGAGCGTGAGCGAAAGCTTGGTCTGAAAAACAAGTCGCTGCTGGCGGCGGCGCATGAATACGCGGTGCCGCTTTACACTTCATCGCCCGGCGATTCTTCAATTGGCATGAACGTGGCGGCGAAGGCTTTGCAGGGAAATAAGTTGGCGTTCGATCCTTCGCTGGACGTGAATGAGACCGCGTCGATTGTGTTGGCGGCAAAACGCGGGTTGATTCGTGACGGCGCCGGGGATAACGGGGACGACGGCGCGGACATTGTTAGCGCGAGCGGTCGAGGCGCGCGCATCAAAGGTGGAGCGTCCGCACGAAAGACGACGCGATCGACGAAGAGCGGTAAATCCGCGATCTTTATTCTCGGCGGCGGCTCGCCCAAGAATTTCGCTTTGCAGACTGAGCCGCAAATTCAGGAAGTACTCGGCATCGACGAGCGCGGCCACGATTACTTTCTGCAAATTACCGACGCGCGACCGGACACGGGTGGGCTTTCAGGCGCGACGCCGGGCGAGGCTGTATCGTGGGGCAAAGTCGATCCGGATCGCTTGCCGGATGCGGTTGTCTGCTACGTTGATTCGACAGTCGCGCTGCCGATTATCACGTCTTACGCTTTGGCTAAGCACAAGCCGCGGCCACTGCGACGTTTGTACAAGCGGCGTGAAGAGTTTATGAATCTACTTTTGCGGGAGTACAAGAGATCAAGCCGCCGTTAGAACGATCATGGGAATTCCTCAAAAGACGACGAAACGAAGTTATTACAACTGCTCAACCTGTCCGGCGTATTGCTGCGCCGTTTACGAACGCGTGCAAGTGAGGCCACGTGACATCAGGCGAATCGCGCGGCATTTCGCACTTGATTACGAGACAGCCGAGCAACGATTTACGAAGATTTGGCAGGGCGAGCGCATCCTGCGTCGCAAAAAAGATCCGATATTCGGCGAAGCCTGCAAGTTTCTCGATCCGGCCACTCGGCAATGCACAATTTACGATGCCCGTCCGCGGGCCTGTCGCGAGTTTCCCGGGCGCGAACGCTGCGCGTATTATGACCTGCTGACATTCGAGCGCAGTCAGCAGGACGACAAAACTGCTCTGCCGCTGGTGCAGATCACGTTCCGGAATGGACATGACTAGGGTCAACTTTCGATGGAAGAACTTCTCTCAAGATTGATCGGTTGCGAAATCGACGTGGTCTGCTCCGGCGCTGCCAGCCTGCGCGGCGAATGCATGAAGGTCGAAGGCGGAGTCCTGCACTTGAAAGATCAGGAAGAGCAGACCTGCTACGTCGCGATCGACAAAATAATTGCGGTGTGGGAGAAGAAAGAAAAAGATCGCCACCCGGGATTTGTACTGAAGAGCTGAAGTTAACCGCTCCGCGTTCTGGCACAAAAAAGCCGCCGCGAGTGTTCGCGACGGCTTTTCTTGTTTCTTGATTGAAATCGACCTATCTGGGCGTTCCCTCGTCACTGATGGCAACGACCGCAGCGGGCTTCGCTTTCTTTTCAACCGCAGGCATCGATAACTCCGCAAGCGGCACGCGCCGAAATCCATCGATCCGCGACAGCCAATAATCATTGAACGGCGAGTACATCACGCCGCCGTGACGCGCCGAATGATAGAAGCCCTTCTCGTCAACCACGATTCCCACGTGAGAAAGGTCGCTGAAGAAGACCAGCGTGCCAAACTTAAATTGTTTAGCTTCAGGCGG
Organism: Pyrinomonadaceae bacterium; assembly: GCA_036001745.1. Taxonomy (GTDB): domain Bacteria; phylum Acidobacteriota; class Blastocatellia; order Pyrinomonadales; family Pyrinomonadaceae; genus UBA11740. Next base: position 633 of record DASYTZ010000180.1, on the reverse strand, counting down.
CGCACTGAACATTGCCCAGTACGAACTCGCCGGGCCGCGCTGAAAATCTATGCCGATGTCCTGAAACGCGCGCCACACCAGACCGGAACAATCGAAAGAGTCCGGGCCGGTGTGATTGAAGTGATAGGGCGAGCCCACATGGGACTCAAGGGCGGTCAGCAATTCTTCTTGAAAGCGCGCCTCGAGCGAACTTGCACTTGTTGCCTTTGCCGAAACTCGTTCATTCGCGTCTCTTGGATCAACGTCAGCGTCGGCTTTTTTGGGGGTGATAGCCGCGGTCGGGTGCACGGCGTATCGTGGACGATCGTCTGGATTGTTTGTTTGCGCGACGACGCTTGTTGTCAGCGACAGCGCAAAGCCGAGAACCAGAAGGCGGGGGAACAGAATTCGGACAGTCAAGGGGAAGTGCCAGTCTCCTTCTTCAAATTCGGGTCTTGCGTATGCCCGCGGTGTGAGAGGGGGGCGAGCATTTCGATTCTAACCGCCCATGTTTGCCGCGGCAAGCACCAATGTGACTGTTTCGCGACAAATCATCAGCCTGAATGAACAATTGACCCGAAACGAGTCATCAATCGCTTCAAGCGGGACTCAAGAATTCGAGAATTTTTTCTGCAGCAAGTCTGGTTGCACCAC
>DASYTZ010000179.1:0-23647 GCA_036001745.1 Pyrinomonadaceae bacterium | reverse complement strand
GCGTTCGGTGTGCGCATCATGACGCCTTCAATGACGGCCTGGCCGCCGACGATTAAATCTCGTTCGTTAGTGGTCATGTTTCTTTGACTCTCCGTTTAGACGCCGGATTTATCCGGCGGAATTGGCGGGACAAGTCCCACCTCTAAACGGTTACACTTTCAAAATACAACAATGCCGGCGCTTTTGATTCCGGCTGCTCAGATTGGATGCAATCCGACCAGCCGACGTCGAACTACGCCGGCACCTTCAATTCGTTTGCTGCTAATGACGAAATCGCATCGTTAACTTACTTACTCGCGGAGGCCGCGGGTGTCTTGCCATAGCGCCGATTAAATCGATCCACGCGTCCGGCAGTGTCAACCAGTTTTTGCTTGCCCGTAAAGAACGGGTGGCACGCCGAACAAATTTCCACGTGCAGATCGCCTTTCTTCGTCGAGCGCGTCTTAAAACTTTCGCCGCACGCACAGGTCACGGTGATTTCGCTATATTCAGGATGAATTCCAGCTTTCATTTCTAATCTACCTACACAGTCAGCATTTCTTCGCTTCGTTCAAACAAGCCATGATACGGGCCGATCGTACACCTGGTCAAGCCGCCTTTCCTGCAGAAAAACCATTGACAGACGCGCACTCACCGGCTATACAGGGCGCGCGGTGGACAGTGTGACGACAAGCGGGTCTCCGCGCAGCGGAACTCGAGGAAAGACAAAAGAAGGTCGCGGGTCGGTAGAGTGACGTGTGGTGTAGCATCACTGCGAACCCTCACTGCATGAGTCGCTTCGCGATTACTTGACTTTAGGTCCAATCTACGGCGCACCAAGCCACCGCACTTCCTAAATCTTCGGAAGCCAGATTCTCATGCCGTCGCCGCACGCTGAATTTGCAGCAGTCACCTACGTCTCCGAGGCCCTGATAAATCAATGCCTCGAAAGCTACCTTAATAATCACTTGAATGGCCTCAGCGGTCGCATTAGCCAGTTTCTGCCGGTGGTAATTGGTGGCCGATCAATAAGTTTCGATGCCAGCGCCGATGCCGCCCTGATATCCGTACGCGCAACCCTAAAGAAAAATGGTAACGGGAAGATTTTCCTCGCTTTTCGATTCTATGCCACCGCCCAGTTGGACGTTTCCCCTCACTTTGATCCGCGGCTTGTTCCACCTGACCGGATGGTTACCCCGGTCGAAAGTTATAACCCTGAAATAGTAATCGACGCAGCTGTTACAGCATCCTTGATTGCGCGCGTCGATGGTGACCAATATCACTTTGCCGTCGATATGCCTGGCAGCTCGATTGATAGTATCAAGGTTGTGATTCTCACCCCCGGCGGCCTGCCTGACTCGTACCGATCTGATTTAATAAAGCTATTCGAGTCGCCTGTCACGACAGGAGTTCTCTATTCGCTCTTATCATCAATTCCGCCCGAACACCTCCGCGCGACGCCTGGGACGGCTCCGGCTTTCTATGAGTTCAACTTGAATAAGCCCGTGCAGGCCGACCAGGTTTGGGCCCGCGCCCGTATCGATGTCAATCGGCTCGTCTGCTGGCCTTTGGACGGGTGCCTTTCAGTTGCGGTTGATGTAGCCGGCCCGCTCGAGGAAACACAATTCGACTTCGAGGCGGCGCGATTTCGCCAGTACGTTTACAACACCGGAAATATTCACGACCTCGCTTATAACTTCGAAAACACTGGATATTGGCCGAGAGGAGCGCCAAACCTGGTTTCGTTTACGAATCTCGATTTTCTAGAAATCTTCCTGGCACAGCGCGTCCTGCCGCAAATGAAGTATGCGTTTCTGCAAAACGACTTTCGGATTGACAAGTTTTTTAGGTTTGAATTTTTCCACCGGGAACTGGTCAACGGACCGATTGACAACGTTCGCGTAGTTTTCGAGGCTTCCTATTGGACTCAAAGCGGCTTTGACTTTGCCATCCGCGGGACCACGCGAGTCGGTGGAATTACCGTCTCCGTGATCTGCTTACCCTACGTGGCCGACGGATCGATGCACGTGAGAGTGGGCCCGATTGAGGCCGACTTGCCGGATTGGGTTAACTTTCTGCTGTTCACTGTCGCGTTGGCATTACCACCGGTGACTCTATTACTACCTGCCGCGCTCAAACTGGTGCTTAAAAATTCTATGGCTGATGTGTCAGCAGCCGTCAGTCAGAACTCCGCGGAGCATGGTGTATCGCTCAACTACGACTTCAATCTCCCAGGAACGGCTGGCCCAAAATACGTCTTTGAGCCGCGCGGACTTAGTTTCGACTGCCGCCCCGGTTTCAGATATGCGAAAGCTGGCGCTCTGATTCGTCGGGCGAACGGGCCGTCGTTGAGCATCCGGCTGGATGACCAGATCACAGTTACGGTCCGCGCGGAGATCAATCGTCAGGAGGTCCGCAAGGAAGGCGGGCTGCCTGAAAAAATGGTGGCTACTCTTTCAGTGCCGCGGGGTTTGGTACAAACCAAAGATCCGACGCTGCGCGTTTGTTTTGAAACCTATCTCAACGGCATGCCGGTACCCGACTACACTCGGGACATGCGCTATTCTTCCATTCTCCCACAGTTGATCGATGGGCCGCCGATCAAAGCGAATGTGCTCGATATCGATACCATTCGTTTTGTTCCGCCGAATAGGCTCGATCAGGAAGTCCGCATTTACTGCCGGCTCTATCGTTCCTTGGGTGGGATAACTGAGGATTTGTTTAGCGACTCGGTCTACATACTATCGGTCGATTCACGGCCGGACGATGTGAAACCGTATGTTCAGTGGGCCCATCGGGTCACCTATTACGCGAAGCATAAGCGGGTCCAAGTGGTTCGGCGCAGCAAAATCCACAAAGTACCCGGGAAAGGCGGTTGCCGCTTTAGCAATCAATATCTGGTGTCAAGCTTCTCTGCTCAAGGAAAGTTCTACAGCATTCGCCGGTTCACTGGTCTGCCGTTCGAAATGCGCGATATCAATGATCATCGGGAGAAGGTTTGCCCTTACTGCTTTTTCGGCGGACCCGATAAGTTCGTTCCTGTCACTAGCAAATTCGATATAACCGGAGCTGTGGGCAAGCTCTTCAAGCCCTGAACCGAACTTTCGCGCGCCGTTCAATCGGCAATCGCCCTCTCGCGATCGTTCCGTTTTTTCCTGTATACTCACTTCATTCCCCGCAACTTCGGTTTTCGTTTGTCGGTTCGGTCAGAGAGCCGAATTCAATTCAGTGAGGTCAACTTCACCGCTATGAAAGTTCTCGTTTTCGCTCTGCTTATTCTCTGCATACCGATGGTTGCTATGGCCCAAAAAGCGAGCAAGTTTTTCGCTTACGACTATTCGATTGACGACTTGCCGAATGGCTTGCGGTTGATCACTGTGCCGACTGATTATCCGAATCTGGTCGCGCTGTACATCGTCGTGCAAACGGGATCGCGCAACGAGCCGGAAAAGGGCAAGAGCGGCTACGCGCACCTTTTCGAACACCTGATGTTTCGCGGCAGCGAGCATTATACCGGCCAGGAGCGTGACGAGATTCTCAAGAAAGCCGGCGCCGATTCGAATGCCTACACGACAGACGATCGAACCGTCTATCACGAAGTGTTTTCGAAAGACGATCTCGATCGCATTCTCGAACTCGAGGCCGATCGCTTTCAGCGTTTGAAGTACGCGCCGGACGCGTACAAAACTGAAACGAAGGCCGTGCTCGGCGAATTCAACAAGAACAGCGCCGATCCGGAAGAGAAAGCTTACGAAGTGCTGCGCGCGGCGGCTTTCAAACGTCACACGTACTCGCACACGACGATGGGCTTCATCGAAGACATCGAAGACATGCCGAACCAATACGATTACAGTTTGCAGTTCTACAAAAGATATTACCGGCCTGAGTACACAACCATTGTCGTTGTTGGCGATGCAAAACGCGACGCGGTGCTGGCGTCGGTGAAAAAGTATTTCGGCGACTGGCAGCACGGTAACTACGCTCCCGAGATTCCGAGCGAGCCGGCGCAGAACGAGTCGCGCGAAGAGCACGTTGACTGGCCGTCGGAAACACTGCCGATCTTGTACGTAGGGTTTCGCGGGCCGGCTTATTCGGATGAAAACAAAGATCATGCCGCGCTCGATTTGCTGGCGCCGATCGCCTTCGGCGAGAACTCAGACATTTATCAGAAGCTGATCCTGAAAGAGCAGAAGCTCGATTCGCTTTCGTTTATTTTCGAAGACCGGCGCGATCCGGAATTATTCTTTGTGGCTGCGAAGGTGAAAGACGCGCAAGACATGGATTATGTGAAGCAGCAGATTCTTGATACTTACAAGCGCTACGCGAAAGAGCTGGTACCGAAAGACAAGCTCGATTCGACGCGAGCGCGAGCGCGATATTCATTCGCGCTGGCGATGAACAGCTCGGAAGCAATTGCGGGCACGCTGGCGAGTTACGTCGGCCTGCGTCGCACGCCCGAGACCATCGATAGACTATTCTCGGTTTACGACTCGATCAACCCCGAAGATATTCGCAACGCGGCGGCGAAATATTTCGTTGACCAGCACCGGACGATTGTCACGCTGACGACGAAAAAGGAGGCGGGAAAATGACTAAGCGCATCACTGCCATCTTCCTGTCCGTACTTGTTTTCGCGATCACGTCTTCGTCTGGATTTGCGCAGCGACGCCGTCCGGCGCCAAGGCCTTCGCGTAGCAAACAAATGACTAGTAAACAGAATTCAGTCTTGATTCCCAATCGTTCGCCGCTCGTCTCGTTTCGAATTCTCTTCATGACTGGCTCGGCTTCCGACCCAGCGGGCAAAGCAGGTCTGGCGTCGTTGACTGCGGCGATGCTGGCGGAAGGCGGCACGCGCACGAAGACCTACGCCGAGATCACCGATGCGATGTATCCGATGGCCACGTCTTTTCAGTGGCAGGTCGATAAAGAGATGACCGTATTCTCCGGTACTACCCACGTCGACAATCTGGAGAAATATTATTCGCTGATTCGCGAGATGCTGCTCGACCCGGGATTCCGCGACGATGATTTTCAGCGTTTGAAAGAAGACGCGATCAATTACCTCAAGAATTCTCTGCGTGGCGGCAATGACGAAGAGTTGGGCAAAGAGGTTCTCTACACGACGATTTATCCCGCGACGCACGTTTACGGACATCAGAACATTGGTGCGGTTAGTGCGCTCGAAAAAATGACAGTGAAAGACGTCCGTGACTTTTATCGGGCGAACTACACGCGTGTGAATTTGGTCATCGGGTTGGCTGGTGGTTATCCAGCGGACTTTCCGAAGCGAGTTGAGGGGGATTTTGCGAAGCTGCCGACCGGCGCCATCGATCAATTGTCGGCGAAGCTAACCCAGCCGCGGCTGACGCCGGGGACGAAAATCGAAATCGTGCAGCGCGAAACGCGTTCGACTGCGCTTTCACTTGGCTTTCCGATTAGCGTCACGCGGGCACAAAAAGATTGGCCGGCGCTCGCTGTTGTCGCGTCTTATTTCGGCCAGCACCGCTCGAGCAACAGCTATTTGTATCAGCGTCTGCGCGAAGCGCGCGGCCTGAATTACGGCGACTACGCGTACATCGAATATTTTCCGCGCGGCATGTTTCAGTTTCAACCCGATCCGAATCTGGGACGCAAACTTCAAATCTTTCAAATCTGGATTCGGCCGGTCGAGCCGCAAAACGGCCACTTTGTCCTGCGCGCGGCGCTTTACGAGTACGACAAGTTGATTCGCGAAGGGATGTCGCAGGAGGCGTTCGAATCGACGCGGCAATTTTTGTCGAAGTATGTGAACGTACTGACCGCGACGCAGGATGATCAACTCGGCTATGCGCTCGACAGCCGCTACTATGGCGTCAAGGACTTTCCCACCTATATGCGCGAACAGCTAGCCAGGCTCACGCTCGCGGATGTAAACCGCGCGATCAAGCAGTATCTGAAATCCGACGCGATGCGCATTGCGATTGTGACGAAAGACGCTGCGGGCTTGCGTGACGCAATTATCAGTAACAAACCGTCGCCGATTTCTTACAACGCGCCGAAGCCGAAAGAGATCACCGACGAGGACAAGATCATCGAGCAGTACAAGATCGTCGTGAGGCCTGGCGAGGTAACGATCGTGCCGGTTGATAAGATATTTCAGTAGACTCGTTAACCGGGAACCCAGATTTTGTTGGCAACGATTACCTCGACCGTCCGTGGGAGATCGATCTGCTCGCGTGATTTCGTGAAAAACGTGAGGCCTTTGTAGCTTGTTAAGTACTGATGCTTTCCCGAAAACAAACCGCCCAGCGCGTAGACGATTAGGGGCTTATCAATCTTCCGCAGGAGCGCGGCGAATGTTTGCGGCTCCACTCGTACGATTGATCCGCTCGCCTTGATCGCGTTTGCGATTGCCGCCGCAGCGGCGCCACCATGTGCCATCATCATCGCCCCCTCAGCGGATTGTTCATCGTCAGATTCAGTTCGACCGGAACACAGCGTTTGAAGCTAAACAGCAATTTTTTGTATTTGCCGCACACATAGACGCGTCCCGTCACGGGCCAGGTCTCTTTCGCATTGCTCCACTCATCCACCGCCGCCAGCGCGGCAACCGGCAGGTAAATGAAGAACCGCAGAGGCTCGCGCAGCGTCAGCGCGCGCTTCGTCGGCAGATCGAATGTGCGATGATACTCGTCGATTTGAATTGAATGTTCGTTGACGGTCATGTCTTCGAACAGCAGAAAATCTACGTGGCCGCTTTGTTTTATCGGCGCGACGACGACGGGCACGTCAAAAGTGATTCCCAGCGGAGTCACGCGAGCTAATGATGGCTGGCCAAAAGTGATTAGCTGGTCAACGGCAGGAGCGGGCGACGATCCGGCGCCTGGATCAGGCGCGTTTGAATTCTGACCGGGGGTCGCAGCTTTGTCACCCGGTTGCGTAGCTTTCGTTTTGTCGGTTGCCGTCTTTAACTCGACCGCCGCCCGTTCGACTCTGTAGCCGCGAATCTCTTTGAGATAAACGCGGGGTTGCGAAAAACAGACTGCGGCGAAGGACAGAGTAAGTATGACCACCAAAAAAGCTCTAGCTTTCATTCGCCTCAATCAGTCGCGCCAGATCAATCATCAGCGCGATGCTGCCGTCCAACAACTCAGCGGCGCCTGAGATGCCGTGCCAAAGCGTCGCATGGGGGCCCAGGCTTCGCACCAGCGTCTCCTGCTGGCCGGCAATCGCATCGACCAGCAGCGCGATGCGGTTCTGATGTGTCGCGAGATTTGGGCGATGCTTGCCGGGCTTGCAGATCAAAACCGAGCGCGAGCCATTTGGCTGCTCAGAGCCGAGCCCGCCCAGTAAATCGCACAGCCGAAGCAAAGGCAGTTGCTCGTCCTGCCATTTGATTAATTGCCGGTCATCGCTGAGAGAAAATTTATCTTCAAGTAGCGTCGCTCGATCAGCAACAATGCTTGAATCGAAACAGTAGAACTGCTCGCCGCAACGCACAACCACGCACGGCACCAACGCAAGGGTCGCGGGAATCATCATCGCGAACATCGCGCCCTCACGGGGCATCGAGGTCAGTCGCACGTCACCACCTGCCTGGGACATCGCGCGATCGACTATCTCCAAACCCACCCCGCGGCCCGAGATGTCGGAAGCTTCGGAAGCAGTCGAAAAGCCTGGCCGAAAAATCAATCTCATGGCTTGATCTTCGGTTAATTCGTCGGGCTGGGTAACAATCCCCTGGCGCGTGGCCGCGCTCGCGATTTCATTAAGATCGATTCCCCGGCCGTCGTCGCTCACGGTAATGTAAATGCGGCTTCCTTCGCTGAATCCCTGTAGTCTCACCAAACCAGTCGGCGCCTTACCTGCCGCGATTCGATCTTCCGGCGATTCAATGCCATGACTCACAGCGTTACGAACCAAATGCATCAAGGGCTCGGCAATCAATTCGGCCAGTGACTTGTCGATCCCAACATCGCCGCCGATGATTTCAAATTCGATGTCTTTCTTCAGCTGGCGCGCGGCAACTCGGCCGGCGCGCGCGGCCGCGCCATTCAGCAGATCCGACAAGGGCACCAATCGCAGCTTGATGAGCCGCTCTTCCAGTAACACAAATTTTCGGCGCAGGTGCGAAGTTGCAGGAGTCGCAGCGTCGCCCGGCGCCGCTGCCAACGCGTTGCTTGTATCGCGCATCAGGTCCGTAACCGCGGATGTCAATTCATCAAGTTGATTGAGTGCGATGCGCACTGACGTCGTGCTGGACGCAGCTCCGTGAGGTAGACCTGGAACCGGCGCAGGCAATGCGCTTAGAGGTTCGGGAGATTGGACTCTAAGTTCGCTGAATTCAAACGTGCCGAGGTCTGACGCCCGCCGGCGAATCTGGTCCGAAATCAACTCAGCAGCATACAGCAAACGGAACTTTATTTCGTCAGGGCTTGCGGGCGGGCCGGGGACAGTCGCGATCACTTCGCCCGTCTTTCCCAACAACGTCGTCAATTCCCGAAATTGCGTGTCAAATGTGTCTAATGGAAAACCTGCATCCACGATGAAAAGTCTGGCGCCCTCGCGCACCGCCTCGCGCGCATGCTGCAAATCGTACTCGCTCAAAGACCGCGCGATGTCATCCGGCAAAGCTGAGCGCAAGCTGCCGGCGATTACGGCTTGTTGCGACGCTTTGGCAGCAATCGAATGCAACTGCGTAATCAATGCCTGCGTTTTTGCTTCGTCAATCCGGCTTGTCTTCGCCAGATCTTCAGCAATCACATCCGTTGTGTCTTCGAACAAGTTGACGACAACATCGTCAATGGCGACCCGTCCCAGTCGCACCGCGTCGAGCACGTTTTCGAACTCATGAGCGACTTCGCTGACCGACTTGAAGCCCATCGAGCCGGCGGCGCCTTTCAATGTATGCACATGACGGAAGATCCGCGACGCCAACTCGCGACGCTGACGGCCCTGCGAACGGACCGCGCGCAGTTGCTGCAAGTCGGTGTATAACCGCTCGACGATGTCCTTGGCGTCGGCGATGAATTGGCTTTGCGTCGAGTCCACGTCCCGGAAGTTTAGCTCAAAAGCTCCGAGGTTTAGGCAGGATTTTCGCCGGACTGCGACTTTTCGGGCGGAGTTGGGGTTGCCTGATCTCCCGATTCGTTGTGTCCGTTATTCGCGCTCTCTGGATTTTCGCGATCCAGGTCGCGCTTGATTGCGTCGAGGATGCCGTTGATGAATTGGGTGGCTTCGTAAGTTGAAAAGCGGCGTGCGACTTCCAGCGCTTCGTTGATTGCGACTGTGCGCGGCGTCGGTTCGTGGAGAAATTCGTAAACTGCGAGCCGCAGCACGTTGCGATCGACTGTGGCCATCCGATCGATGCGCCAGTGCTCAGCGCGCGATTTGATGCGCTCATCAACTTCGTCGAGGTGCTCCAACGTTCCCAACGCCAGGCGCGTGGCGAACTCTTGCGCGTCTTTATCCAACTCGCCATCCGCCAGCTCAGACCAGAAGCTGCGCGCCAATTCGTCTGGCCGCGTGGCTGCTACATCTGCCGCAAAGAGCATTTGCAAGGCGCATTCGCGCGCCTTACGACGTGAACCCATAATTTCGAAAAACGATCTTTGTACTTTGAGCTTTGAACTTTGAAACCAAGTCAAAGTACAAAGTACTAAGCACAAAGAACAGAACGCTCACGTGGCCCGATCACATTCGTTCGTAAAGATTCGCAACTTCTATCGCCGCCATCGCCGCTTCGTAACCCTTATTGTTTTTGTCGTCGCCAGCGCGTTCATTCGCCTGCTGGATATTGTCAGCCGTGATCACGCCAAAGAGCAAAGGCACGCCGGTGCGTAATCCCGCGTCGCTGATGCCGCGTGCCGCTGTGGCCGCAATGTATTCAAAGTGCGGCGTGTCTCCGCGAATGATGACACCCAAACAAATCACTGCGTCGAATTTGCCGGACAACGCCGCTTTCTGAGCGCACAACGGAATTTCAAACGCGCCCGGGACGCGAAAAATCTGAACTGCGCCTTCGTTTGCTTCGCGTTGTGTGAAAGCAGCCAGTGCCCCATCGATCAAGCGCGAAACAATCGCGTCATTCCAGCGACTGGCAACGATCGCAAAGCGAAACTCTTTCGCGCTCAGATCATTCTGATCCTGTGGTTGTGACTTTTGGATAGGCAACCTTCGTATGGTAACGCAAGTTCAGGCGAGCGCAAGTCTCCGAAAGGCGAAGTGCTGCTCGATTGTCAGGGCGCGACGGATGCACGCTCCGAAAATGCAACTCCTATGAAGTATGATGCTTCCAAGTGATCATGTTTGCGACTTCAAAATTCGTGAAGCCCTTCTTGGTAGCTCTCTTTGCAATGACAACATGCTCGTTGAGCTTCGCTCAGGACAAGCCAAAGATCTCCTACGGCATGTTGCTCGACAGCACCGGATCGATGAGAGGCCAATTCAGCACGGTACTGGAAATCGGCAAAGCTGTCGTTCATCAGACCTACGATCATGGACCGGTCTCAGTCTTCAACTTTGATTCTGAAGGGACGGGCAGAGGCTCAAGAGCGGTACCAGCACTGCGAATTGAGCGTTCGCAGGACGAGGAGAAGCTAAACCGGACGATTGATGGCCTTTACGTCCAGGGCGGCCAGACAACGCTGCTCGATGCGATTCAGTTTATCGCCGATCGTCTGCACGAATGGTCGCCGGAGGGCGACAAAATCATCATCCTGGCAACTGACGGCGAGGATCGAGTCAGCAAAGTAAAGCAGAAGGAACTGATTCAGCAGCTTAAAGATCGGAAGATAAAAGTCTTTGCCGTTGGCCTGGTGCGCGAACTGGATTCCGACAAGCGCTCCAAAGCGACCGACCTGTTAAAAACGCTTACAAAGGAAACCGGTGGGCGTGTCGTCTTCCCTGAATCTAACCGCGTTGGTGTCCAGTCTCTCCTGTCCGACCTCGCGATTCCGATTCAGTAATGGATTGTGTAAATGCAAAAAGGCGAGAGGTTGCGGCCTCTCGCCTTTGCGTGATGTCCGACAAACTTCAGTTTGTCGATTAGTCGCACGACAAGCTGAAGATTGTCGGACACAACCGCTACGCCGGAGCCGGAGTTCCACCCGTAATCGGCGGCAGGATCGGCTTCAAGGGTTTCGTCGAAGGTTCCTTCACCGCGGGCAGTTCCTTCGGCGTGGTTGGCTCGGTTGCTTCGCTGGTGTCGTCGAGCGGCAAGCCGGCGACGATCCTTCGAATTTGCACGCCGTCGAGCGACTCGTGCTCGAGCAGTGCTTCGGCCAAACGAACCAGCGTGTCGCGATTCTCCTGGATTATCTTCGTAGCGCGTTCGTACTGTTCAGTAACGATCTTGCGCACTTCTGAGTCGATGCGAATCGCCGTCTCTTCCGAGAAGTCGCGATGCTGCGCGATTTCGCGGCCGAGGAAGATTTGCTCTTCCTTCTTGCCGAACGTGAGCGGGCCCAGTTCAGACATGCCGTACTCGCAAACCATTGCGCGCGCGAGTTCGGTTGCCTTTTCAATGTCGTTCGACGCGCCGGTTGTGATGTTGCCGAGGAAAGTTTCTTCGGCAATGCGCCCGCCCATCAGAATCGAAATCTGGCCGAGCAAATATTCCATCGTGTAGTTGTGACGATCGCCTTCGGGCAGTTGCTGCGTCACGCCCAGCGCCATACCGCGCGGAATGATCGTGACCTTGTGTACCGGATCGGCGTTTGGAACTTTCAAGCCGACGAGCGTGTGGCCGGCTTCGTGATAAGCCGTCACGCGCTTCTCTTCGTTTGAGATGACCATGCTCTTGCGCTCGGCGCCCATGAGCACCTTGTCTTTGGCTAATTCGAAATCAGACATCGCTACAACTTTCTTGTTATAGCGCGCCGCGTTCAGTGCCGCCTCGTTAACGAGGTTCGCGAGGTCCGCACCGGTGAAGCCGGGCGTTCCACGCGCGATGATGCTGATGTCGACGTCCTCACCGAGCGGAATCTTGCGCGTGTGAACCTTCAAGATGCCTTCGCGCCCGCGGACATCGGGACGCGATACGACGACACGCCGATCAAATCGCCCGGGTCGAAGCAACGCCGGATCCAGAACGTCAGGCCGATTCGTCGAGGCGATCAGAATCACGCCATCGTTCGATTCGAAGCCGTCCATCTCGACGAGCAACTGGTTAAGAGTCTGTTCGCGCTCGTCGTGACCACCGCCGAGGCCGGCGCCGCGATGACGACCGACGGCGTCAATCTCGTCGATGAAGATGATGCACGGCGCGTTCTTTTTGCCCTGCTCGAACAAATCGCGCACGCGCGACGCGCCCACGCCTACAAACATTTCGACGAAGTCTGAACCTGAAATCGAAAAGAACGGCACGTTGGCTTCGCCCGCGATTGCGCGCGCCAGCAAAGTCTTGCCCGTTCCCGGCGGGCCCATCATCAAAACACCTTTGGGAATGCGACCGCCCAGCTTCTGAAACTTCTGCGGTTCCTTCAGAAATTCGATGATTTCCTGAAGTTCTTCCTTGGCTTCTTCAACGCCGGCGACGTCTTTGAACGTCACGCGCTTCTGCTGATTACTGAGCAGCTTCGCGCGCGACTTGCCAAACGACAAAGCCTTGTTGCCGCCTGACTGCATCTGCCGCAACATGAAAATCCAGAAACCAAAGATCAGCAGGAAAGGCAAAAGGTAAGTGAGGTATGGCCACCACACGCCGGAACTGCCTTCTTCCTGAACGTTCCCGACTTTCGGATTCCCGTTGCTGTCGAGCTCGCGCGCTTCTTTCAGAATCTCGGCCTTCGTGTGCTCGTTTGTGAGCTGCACGACAAAGTTCTTGCCAGTGTTCTTTTCAACGGCAGTTACCTCTGATGTTTTCACCGTCAATTGCGACAGCTGACCCTGCTGGAGCTTCTGCTCGAGCTGGGTGAGATCGATGTTCGTGGTGTTCTTGCTGCCCGGATTGACGAGCTTATAGATGAGGAGCGCGCCCGCGATGATGAGCAGCCAAAAAATGATTTGTCTTGCAGTAGAACTCAAAGCCTTCCAGCCTCCGTCGCCCATGATACCGTAAATCGCCTCGAATTGTCCCTTCTAAAGAAATCCGCCCAGCTTAAGAGTTCTAAGATGCGGATTTCTTCCGATTCGGTGCTTAAATCCACCCGCTGGTACTACGGTTTACTTCGCCCGGATGTTCGCCGATTGAATGTCAGGAGGCCATCTTTGCGGCAGACGCTGGAGCCGCCCGGCAGCTCGATTGTCCGCGCGCCGCGATTCTCGGTTACCAGATTCTCGACGGCGCGAATATGAGCGAACTCCAGCCGCCGCAGGTCTCCGCGGCACTTCTCCAGCCACAGACGCAAGGCGCGTCGCCGCAACGCCGGCAGCGTACCCGCGAGTAAGTCAGTTCGTAAGCGGTCGCATTTCGCCGGGTTTTCCGTTGAAAGCTCAAGCAAACGCCTCGCCGCGCGATTCAGTGCTTCGTCGTCATCTCTCAAGAGCTCACCTGTCCGCGAGATTGCTTCACTGATTCGCGGATTGAACGTCTCCATCAACGGCAACAACTGTCGCCGAATTCGAACGCGCGCGAATGTCTCGTCTTCGTTCATTTCGTCGTGGCGAAAATCGATTTGCCGCTCGCCGCAATACTGTTCGGTGTCATGGCGGCGCGCCCATGGAATCAGCGGCCGCGCCAGCAAGGTTTCCGCGCTTTCAGTGAGCGGCCGAACCGGCTCGATACCGCCAAGCCCTTCCGCGCCGCTGCCCCGCAGAAGGTTCAGCAGAATTGTCTCAGCCTGGTCGTCCATCGTGTGCGCCGTTAAGACGAGCGCGGCTTGCCGTTTTTGCGCGAGCGCGGAGAGCGATTTGTAACGGACGAGGCGGGCTGCCTGTTCGAGATTGTCCCGGCTATTCTTCACACTGACGCGGCTGAACGAAATGTCGTAGCCGAGTTGCTGAACCAAGGCTCGCACCCAGCGTGCATCGTCTGCGCTGGTTTTTCTTAGTCGATGATCGATGTGCGCGACGATTAACTTGACCTTCAGTTTGTTAGCCCTGATGAGTTCGTCGAGCGCCAGCAGAAGCGCGACTGAGTCCGCGCCGCCTGAGACACCTACGATCGTGGTGATGTTTGAGATTGGAAGGTGAAGCCGCCGCCACTCGCGGAGGAGATTTTTGGCGAAACGGCTGAGCGATGGATGCTTCTGCCGCGAGTTACTGCGTGCGGCACGACGCCCCGTTCTTCGCCGAATCTTCATTTGCTGAATCGATTTTAGCATTGAAACCGGCGCGATCGGTGACGTTCTCTCGCCGTAACCGACCTGCTTGCGATCACCTCTCCGGCGAACGTAAGATGCCAATTAGCCTTCATGGAAATCACCGTCGGCATTACCGGAGCTTCCGGGGCGATTTATGCGCACAGGACTTTGGTGCATCTCGCGTCCAGCGTCGTCGTCGAGAGAATCAATCTGATTCTGTCGGATTCGGCCAGGACCGTTGCCATGGTCGAGCTGGGTTTTGACCTGCGTTCTGCTGATGAGAAAAAGATCAGCGAGTGGATCGGCTTGCCCAGTGATTCTAAGGTTGTCCGTCTGCATCGCCTCGATAACATGGCCGCGACGCCGTCGTCGGGGTCACATCCGCAAGAAGGAATGATCATCGTCCCCTGCTCGATGGGAACGTTGGGAGCGATTGCTTCGGGAGCCGGAACAAACCTGATTCATCGCGCCGCGGATGTGACTCTGAAGGAGGGACGTAAGCTGGTTTTGGTGCCGCGCGAGACGCCCTACAACGCGATTCATTTGGAGAACATGCTGAAACTGTCCCGCGCGGGAGCACGGATCTTGCCGGCGAGCCCGGGCTTCTATCACCGGCCACAAACGATCGAGGCGCTGGTCGATCACCTGTGTTTTCGGATTCTGGATCAATTTGGGATTCCCCATTCAACGGCGACACGTTGGAAAGGAGAATGAGTTTCGAGTTTTGAGATGGCTACGCTGACCCGAGACATTCGCACCACGCTCGAAATGATTAAAATCGAGCACACGCTGTTCGCGCTGCCCTTTGCTTTTCTCGGCGCGGTGCTGGCGGCGCGCGGAATTCCGACGGCGTGGCAGATTTTTTGGATAATCGTGGCGATGGTTGGCGCACGTTCGACGGCCATGGCTTTCAATAGAATCGCTGACAAGGACTTGGACGCAAGGAATCCCCGCACAAAGACGCGTGCGATACCGGCAGGTGCGTTGTCGGTAACGTTCGTGTGGGGTTTCACGCTTATCAGCGCGGCGATTTTCTTTGTCGCGGCCGCAATGCTGAACCGCTTGACTCTGTTGCTGTCGCCAGTCGCGCTCGCGAGCATCGTGCTTTATTCCTACACGAAGCGCTGGACGCTGCTATCCCATTTGATTTTGGGCTGGTGTTTGGCAATCGCCCCAACGGGCGCGTGGATCGCCGTACGCGGCACAATCGACAGCCCGGTTCCATTGCTGCTGTCACTCGTTGTGATGCTTTGGACTGCGGGCTTTGACGTGCTTTATGCCTGCCAAGATTACGATTTCGATCGGCGCGAAGGTTTGCATTCGATCCCAGCGCGATTTGGTATCGCGCGCTCGCTCTGGATTTCGCGCGCCCTGCACGCAGGAGCATTCGCGGCTCTCGTTGCGCTATACTTCACAACGAATCTTGGCGTCCTGGCGCTAATCGGCATAATCGCAACCGGCGCGCTTTTGATTTATCAGCACACGCTGGTTCGCGCTGATGATTTGGGGCGATTGAATGCGGCATTCTTTACAACTAATGCATTTGTAAGCGTGATCTTATTGTTAACATTCGGCAGCGCAGTTTTCTTAAGACATTAAACTAATGAGCGTTTCGCACGATCCAAAACTCTGTGACATCAGCGCAAAAGTGAGAACCGGCGAGCGGCTTTCATTCGAAGATGGCGTCGCGCTGTTCAATACAGACGATCTGAATGCGCTGGGTAAACTAGCCGACACGGTTCGCCGACAGATGCATGGCCGCACGACTTACTTTAACGTTAATCGACATTTCAATCCGACAAACGTTTGCTATGTTGACTGCAAGTTCTGCGGCTTCTATCGCACGCCGCGCCAGCCGGACGCCTACACGCATAATATAGATGATTCGTTGAAGATCGCCGCCCAGGCGGTTGGCGAGGGCGCCACTGAGCTGCACATCACGGGCGGCCTCAACACAAAGCTTCCCTTCAGCTACTTCACCGATTTGCTTTCATCTTTGAAGAAGCAGTATCCGCAGCTTCATTTGAAGGCTTTCACGATGGTTGAGCTGGATCACTTCGCGCGCTTCTACAAGATGGGCGATGAAGATGTGATTCAGCAATTGATCGATGCGGGTCTCGATTCATGTCCCGGCGGCGGCGCCGAGATATTTCGTGAGCCCACGCGCTCAATGATTTGCTCGCACAAATGCGACGCGCAGCGCTGGCTGGATCTGGCCGGCAAAGTTCACGCGGCAGGATTGAAGACGAACGCCACGATGCTCTACGGTCACATCGAATCGATTGAAGACCGCGTCGATCACATGGTTCGCTTGCGCGAGCAGCAGGACAAATCCGGCGGCTTTCAATGTTTCATTCCGCTGGCGTTCTATCCCGAGAACACTCAGCTCGCTCATCTGCCGGGCCCATCGGGCATCGATTCGCTGAAGACGATGGCCGTGTCGCGCTTGATGCTCGACAATTTCGCGCACATCAAAGCCTACTGGGTAATGCTGGGCAAGCGTCTGGCGCAGGTTGCCTTGCACTTCGGCGCAAACGACATTGACGGCACGATCACCGAAGGCGGCGAGCTGACCGAAAGCTATTCAGTCGAAAGCAACAATGAAGTGAAGATGACAAAGCCGGAGTTGATTCAGTTGATCGAAGAAGCCGGATTTGAAGCAGTCGAGCGCGACACCGTTTACAATCCGATCAGACATGAAGCAGTTTCCGTCTGAAAGCTGAATGATAAAAACATTGCGCTCTTTCCGCACCGGTAACGAAGAGACTCCTCGCCGCCATACCGTTTTTGTTGTCCCGGCGACTCTCTCGGTGATCAGTGCGGAGATTTGAAGCGCTGGAGGGAAGTTCGATGGCAAGGCTAATTATAGATTTGCGCGCGGATTTTGATCGGACCGCGGTTAACCTAGTTGACGTCCATCTGATTAAGCGAATTACCCCGAAAGTCCCTCACGTCTTCTATGCAGAATTCATCCCGACGCCCGGCGGTGACTTACGCGCCGGCGTCCGTCTGACGGAAGTGAATGACTTGACGACGGGAACCTATTTTCTGGTAGTTCGCTTGCTGGATCGCCACGGCGCGTCGATTGGAATGCGCACCACGATAGTGACGCTCAGGGGTGACCTGATTGTAACGGCGGTGATCGTTCCTTAATTCTGGAGTATTTCCAATAGCGACGGGCACTATAATCATACCGGAATTCCCCGAGTGAATATTTGCAGCCGTTTATTACGACTCTGAAACCATGACCACCTTAGTCAACACGCGTTCGATCTCGCTTGCGCACTCGCCCGACTCGGATGATGCTTTCATGTTCTATGGGCTCGCGACTCACAAGATCGAAACGGGCGAACTCGAATTCCAGCATGTGCTGAAAGATATTCAGACGCTGAACGAAGAGGCGCGCAAAGGCACCTACGACGTCACGGCGATCAGCTTTCACGCCTACGCCTACGTCGCCGACAAGTACGCTCTGCTGCCGCACGGCGCTTCCATCGGCGATAATTATGGTCCCATCGTCGTCGCTAACCAGGAACTCGATCCGTCAGAGCTTCGGAACGTGACGATAGCGGTGCCGGGCACTTTGACCAGCGCATTTCTCGCGCTGAGTATTCACACGCCAAATCTCAATTACGAAGTTGCTCCTTTTGACAAAATCATTGAGGCAGTTAATGAAGGAACCTGCGACGCGGGGTTGCTGATTCACGAAGGCCAGCTCTTCTATAACAGCCTTGGCTTGCACAAAGTGCTCGATCTCGGCGAATGGTGGCACGAACACACGGGCGGACTGCCTCTGCCGATGGGCGGCAACGCGATTCGGCGCGACCTGGGTGATGAAACGATTCGGGAAGTTTCCAAACTCCTGAAAGAGAGCATTCAGTACTCGCTCGACAATCGCGAAGACGCGCTCGAGTACGCGATGCAGTTCGCACGCGACATGGATCCGGCGCTGGCTGATCGGTTTGTGGCGATGTGGGTTAACGAGCTGACGCTGGATTACGGCGAGCGAGGACGCGAAGCTGTGCGCCGGTTGCTCACAGAAGGGCACGAGCGCGGTATCATCCCGCATCTGGTTCAGGTTGAGTTCGCAGCCTAAGCGGCGATCTTCTAAAACTATTGCAAAGTCGGCAGCGATCAGTTCAGCGTTGACAGCGCCATAAACTGCCGCGAAAATGCTGGCCTCAAGATGAAAACGCCTCGATTTCTTCTACGTGGATTTCGCCGACCGGCGGAGGTGGCCTCGCTGGCGCTGGGCAAACTCGAACGCGAAGTGCTCGAGCACACCTGGCAGCATGGCGAAGTCACTGTGCGCGAAATCTTCCTCGCGTTTGACGAACGAATTGCTTACACGACGTTAATGACGACGCTCGATCGGCTCTTCAAAAAACAAATTCTGATCAGAAGGAAAGACGGCCGCGCATTTTTGTATCGGGCCGCCTTCTCGCGCGAAGAATTCGACGATGGCATTCGCGAGGACGTCATCGACGGACTTTTCAACGACGGAGCCAACGGTATTCAACCTTTGCTCGCCTGCATCGTGGATACGGTGAGCGAACGCGATCGCCAGCTTCTGGACGAGCTGGATCGGCTGGTGAAAGAGAAGAAACGAGAGTTGCGACGCAAGCCGGAATAGCCATGTACAAGCTGCTCGGAATATGTTTGGCGCTGGCGAGTTTCTTCGCCCTTAACGTGATCGCGTCGGCGCTGATCTCGCTGATGTGGCGAATCGCCGAGCCGATCGCGCGTCTCTGGTCCGCCCGCACACGCGCGGAATGCTTGTTTGCGCTGCGAATTGCCGCGCCGCTTCTTTCGCTTCTGTCCGTCGCCCTGCTCTTCGTTCCCGCTTACGTTGGATACGAACCACACGGAACGTCGGAAGTCGTCAGCAGCAAACTTGGCGCGCTCGCAGCCATTTCATTTCTTGGTCTCGGCTTTGCCGTTTGGCGCGCTTTCCGTTCGTGGCTCGCGACAAAGAAATTGGAGAGACAGTGGCTCCGCGCAGCTACCATAACGAGCCTGCCGCTGATCAAAATCCCGACGTACCGCATCGCACATCCTTTTCCAATTATCGCCGTCGTCGGAACTGTCCGACCGCGATTGTTCATCGCTGAACAGGTTCTGGAATCGTTGACTGAGGATGAGCTGGCGGCGGCAATTGCGCACGAAGGCGGCCATCTGGCAGCACGCGACAATTTCAAGCGCGCGTTGTTGCGGGCCTGCCGGGACTTGCTGACGATCGTGCCCAGCGGTCGTTCGTTGGATCGCGCCTGGGCCGAGTCGGTTGAATGCGCCGCCGACGAACATGCGGCGCAGTTGAGTTCAGACGTCGCGCTGAACCTCGCTTCTGCGCTGGTAAGAATCGCGCGAATGGTTCCGGTTGGCGTCCGAACGGAACTTCCGCTGGCCACTTTTTTGGTTGGCGAGGAAACCCGCGGAATCAAAGCTCGCGTGCGACGGCTGCTGGAGATCGCTTCGGCAAGTCGATCAAGCCGTATGCAGCGCATGCGAATCGGAAAGGTTGCGCCGCTGCTTGGCCTCCTCGCGGTCTCGGTATCCGCGGTGGGAGTCTCCACTAACCCTCATGTCCTGCTGACCGTCCATTCCGTCGTAGAGCGCGTCGTTTCTCTTCTCAGCTAATCTGATTTCGCTGCCGCGGCCAAAGGCTTACGCAAGCAGAAGAAGAACGTTGCTGCGCCAAGCTGCGCCGTGATACCAAAGACAATCAGCGCAATGAACGAGTGGTCATATAGCAGACCCATGGTTGCGCTCCCCGCAAACCAAAGCACTCCATAAACTCCATTCAGCGCGCCGAACGCCGACCCGCGTTTGTTCATGGACACGACCTGCGCGATGCCCGGCCGCAGCAAGGCGTCCTGCGCACCGATGCCGGTGGCCCAGCACACCACGCTGACATAAGCGCCGATGGCGCCTCCGAGAAAACCAAACGGCAGAGCCAGAAGCGAAATCAAGATCCCGGGAACAATTACAACGATGCCGAATCGATCGAACAGCTTCCCGAACGCGAGCGCCGTCAACCCGCCCAATCCCATCGCCAATGCATAAAGCAGCGGAATGACTTCAGGCTTCGTGAGTGAACTTTTCTGAAAGTGGTACGCGAGTAGTGGAAAGTCTATGAACCCGAAGGCCAACAGCCCGGCTGCGGCGACGTAGAACCAAAATACTTTTGGCAGATTTCGTTGGGTGGGGGCTGGCGGCGGTGGCCTGTCTTGTCTTGCCCGAACTACCCGAGCAACGGCCAAAGAAACCAAAGCCGCGATCGCCGGGACGGTTAACCACGCGAACGCCGCGTTGAATTGATGCTCTCTGGCGACGGCAATCGTCACCAGAATCGGCCCGAGAACAGCGCCCGCCTGGTCCATCGCCGCGTGCAAACCAAATCCCCATCCATGACCGACGACTTGGGTCGATTCAGAAAGGAGCACATCAACCGACGGTCCACGCAAGGCTTTGCCGGTGCGTTCGGCAATGATGAGCAGCGCCGCGAGCTGCCAATTCCCGGCAAAGGCAAGCAGCGGCACCGCCACCAGATTCAGAAAGTATCCTGAACCGGTCAGCAACCAATAAGCTCGCGTGCGATCGGCCAGACGGCCGGTGAACAAACGGAGACTGGCTGCAATCATCTCGCCCGCCCCGGCGATGATTCCGACTTGCGTCGCACTCGCGCCAAGGTCTTTCAGAAACGGACCGACCACGCTGCGCGCGCCTTCGTATGTCATGTCGGCGAACAGACTGACAAAACCAATCGCAACGATAAAGGTGAAAGCACTCTTACGTTGTGATTTCGATGTCATGGGTTTTCGGTGATCTCTTTATCTGCACAGCGTAACTCACGCCACGGGGTTGCTGCGATGCAATTATGCTTAGCGATACCACGCGCGGCGGCTGCTACGATTGTTGGTAGTAGTTACCGTTCAAAATTAGAGTTCTCAGTTTACAGAATTACTTCGCGAAAACCAGTAATTATGCTCTGACAATATAGATGGGAGCGTGTGCATGAGACGTGTTCTTAGAATGGCGAACGTCCGTTTGATGGGCGCGTTTTTTACAGTTTTGTTTTGTTCGACGATCGCCATCAGCCAACCCGGCTCGCAAGGCAGCATCAGCGGCACGGTCAAGGATCGCGATGGGGCTACCGTGACAGGCGCGAATGTTTCGCTGCGTCATGCGCAGCAAGCCATAGTCCGGACGACCACAACCGACGCGAGCGGACGTTTCAGTTTTGAGAACGTGCCCATCGGCTCGTATCAGGTGCTTGTCGAACAGGCCGGGTTTGATCAGCAAACCACCGCGGCACGCGTGACCTCCGGCCGTCCAACTGATTTAGAGATTTTTCTTCAGGTCGCTCCAGTCAGTTCACAAGTAACCGTCACCGCAGAAACTGGACAAGCCGAAGAGAAGGATCGCATTCCGCAGGCAGTCAATATCGTTTCCGAACGCGGCATCCAGGAGCGAACCACTGGTGTCTTGGCCCAGATTGCGGATGAGGAAGTGGGCTTGGCCTTGCAGCGCACCAGTCCCACCATTGCCGGTGTGTTCGTGCGGGGACTGGTCGGGAACAAAGTAGCGGTTTACGTCGATGGTGTGCGTTACACGACTTCGGCAATGCGCGGCGGCATTAACACTTTTCTCGATCTAAGCGATCCAAGCAATCTCAGCACCTTCGAAGTTCTGCGCGGACCCAACGGCGCACAGTACGGTTCGGATTCGATCGGCGGCACGCTTCAACTTGTCTCGCACACTCCAAATCTTGGTTCTGCGAAACCGGAAACGCACGGTCAAATCAATACATTCTTCACCAGCGCTGATCTTTCGTTCGGCGGCAACACGCTGGTTTCATATGGTACGAAAAGCTTTGGCCTGTTGCTGAACGCCGCCGCGCGTCGAGTCAATACGCTGCGGCCAGGCCACGGCCTCGATCCGCACTCGTCGATCACGCGCTTCCTCGGTTTGCCTTCGAACATCCTCGGCGATCGCCTGACTGATACCGCCTTCACGCAATACGGCGGCATGGTTCGGTTGAGCTACGCTCCCGATTCCGATCAGCAACTCACGTTTCACTATCAGCGCGGCCAGCAGGACGGCGGCAAGCGTTACGATCAAACTCTGGGCGGCGATGGAAATCTGATTGCCGACCTGCGGAACTTGATGAACGACTTCGCCTATGTGCGTTATTTGAAACAAGGCGTGGGAATATTCGACAGCCTTTCGATCACTGGCTCATACAACGCCCAACGCGAAGAGCGCGTTAACCAGGGTGGCCAGGGAAATCCGGTCGGCGATATTACTCACCAGTACGAACGCACACGTGTGTTTGGTTTCAGCGCGTTTCTCGATAAGCAGCTTTCACGCGCCAACACAATCCTGTTGGGGACCGACTTTTATGATGAGCGCGTCAAAGCTCCCGCTTACACTCTTAACCCGGTCTCGCGCGCGGTGACACTTTCGCGTCCACGGGTCCCGCACGGCGCCAAATATGATCTGTTCGGCCTGTTCGTGCAGGATGTTTATGAAGTCAATAAGCATCTGCGTTTGAGCGGCGCGTTAAGATTCAACCGAGCTTCCTACGAATCGCGCGCGGCCAACAGTCCAATCGTCAGCGGCAAGCCGCTCTGGCCCGACGACAATTTGAAGGCACACGATTTTTCGGGACGCATTGGAGCAGTCATTTCGCCAAACGAACATTTTGGGATTGTCTTCAATTACAGCCGCGGGTTCCGCGCGCCGAATATCACCGATCTGGGAACGCTTGGATTGACCGGCGATGGATTTGAAGCGGACTTCACCAGCTCTTCTGCTCTCGGCGGCACAATCGGGACGACCGCCGGCACCGATGCTGTAACCACGGGCATTGCGCTCCAGCAGCAACATTCCGAAGTAAGCAATAACTTCGACGCGGGTTTTCGCTTCCGTCACAAACGCTTTGATACTGACTTTACCTGGTTCCTTACGGACATCAACGGCGCTATCGTCAAACAGACGTTGATTCTTCCAGCCGGCTCCGTCGGCAAGTTCCTCGGCGATCAGCAGATCAATTCTCAGGATCCAAGAGGTTGGGTTACGGTTCCGGCTTCCGGCAGCACGCCGGTCTTGATTCGCACAAACTTTACGGACGCTCGCATCTGGGGAGTTGAATACACAGTTGATGCACGGCTGGATCGCAATTGGACGTTCGGCGGAAATTTCACTTACGTGCATGCGGAAGACAAAGCGACTGGGCTGCCGCCGAACATTGAAGGGGGTACGCCACCACCCACCGGCTTTCTTCGTCTGCGATACGAGCCGGCTGGAAAGCGTTTCTGGATTGAAGGTTATTCGACCCTGGCTGACCGGCAAAGCCGTCTTTCTTCACTCGATCTCGGTGATCGACGGACGGGCGCCGCGCGCTCTACTGGTCAGATCCAAAACTTTTTCCGCCGCGGAGCTTG
>DASYTZ010000178.1:0-10481 GCA_036001745.1 Pyrinomonadaceae bacterium | reverse complement strand
TTCAGGACCAGCACTTCAACTTGCGCAGGTTCGAGCAGTGGCCGAAAGGTGACTCAGACGCCGAACTTGCCGCCCACGCCTTGATCGAAGGCGACGCCACGTTGGCGATGACGATGTACGTGATCAGCAACCCTCTGCGCGCGCTCGCATTCATCAAATCTCTTACCGGCACGGAAGCGGCCACCGAAGAGTTAGACAAGGCGCCACGCGCACTGCGCGAGACTCTTCTCTTTCCATATCAGGAAGGTCTGAACTGGACGCGCGTCGTTCACCAGAGCGGTGGCTGGGGCAAAGTTTCGCAGGCGTTCACGACGCTGCCGCAATCGACGGAGCAGATCCTTCATCCGGAGAAATACTTTGCCCGCGAAGCACCGGTGAAAATCTCTCTGCCTGACATTCGACTGTCGCTCGGACGTGGATGGCGGCAGATCGACTCTGACGTGAATGGCGAATGGAGTTTTTATCTGATACTCGATCAATTCCTGAAATCGGCCGCGACGTCGCAACGAGCTGCCGCAGGTTGGGCCGGCGACCGTTACGCGGTCCATGAAAATGCGCGCGGCCAAAGCGTCTACATTTCGTTGTCCGCGTGGGACACGGAAAAAGACGCGCGCGAGTTCTTTGATGCCTACATCAAGCGTTCGAAGCTGAGATACTCGAATGCGCGCGTCATTTCTGACGAGCCGGCGAGATGGTTGGCGCGCACATCTGAGGGTGACGTATCAGTTGAGATTCGAGGCAAACGCGTGCTCGTCTTCGAAGGGCTATTGCAAACCGCAAACCGAGCAGCATTGCGGAAGCTTTGGTCTTAACAAGACCGAAATTGGCGTGAAGCTCGCGGACTGTGCTATTTTTCTCGATCAGAAACCGCTCTCAGAGACGAAAATGGCCGAACGAGAATCTGAAGTCGTGTCCACTTCGGGGTTCAAAGTACGCCCGCTGGCAAAGCGGGAGTCAGGAGTCGGGGGTCAGGAGTCAGGAATCACCCACCCAATCAAAGACGACACCAGGGCACTGTCTGGTCTAAGTAAGTCGCGATCAGAAACAAACGCAAAACCAACACGACTGCGCGAACTGGCGAATGAGTTGCGCGAGCTGGAAGCGAAGCTACGACTCGGCGGCGGACCTAAGCGCATTGAGAAGCAACACAAGCAGGGAAAACTCACGGCGCGCGAACGCATTGATCTACTGCTTGACAAGGATTCAGTCAATCGGGAGATCGGGCTGCTTGTCGCTTACGATCAGTACGACGGCGGAGCGCCCGCGGCGGGAGTTGTCACGATGGTTGGCCGGGTTGGCGGCAGGGAAGTCGTTGTTGTTGCGAACGACGCAACGGTGAAGGCCGGCTCGTGGTGGCCGGAAACAATTAAGAAAATTTTGCGGGCGCAGGAAATCGCCATGCGCTCGCGCGTTCCGATCATATATCTCGTCGATTCGGCCGGAGTGAATCTGCCCTTTCAAGGCGGCGTCTTTCCGGGGCAGTACGGCGCGTCACGGATCTTCTATTACAACTCGATCATGCGGCGTTATTTGAAGGTGCCGCAGATTTCAGCCGTGATGGGGCCGTGCATTGCCGGTGGCGCGTACCTGCCGGCTTTGTCAGACGTCATTATCATGGTCGAAGGCACGTCGTTCATGGGGCTCGGCGGCGCGAACCTCGTAAAAGGCGCGACAGGCCAGACGATCGACAACGAAACGCTTGGGGGCGCGCGCGCGCATAACGAACTCTCGGGAGTGGCGCATTATCGAGTTAAGAACGACGAGGCGGCGATTGAGAAGATCAGAGAGTTCGTGGCGGAGTTACCAAAAGAGAAGTCAGACGTCAGAAGTCAGACGTCAGGAAGAGAAAATCCGAAGCTGCCCGCCGACAAAATCTACAACATCATTCCTGAAGATCATCGGCAGCCGTACGACATGCGAGCGTTGCTGAATTGTCTGCTGGACGAGGGGAACTTGGACGAATTTCAAGCTGACTACGCGAAAGAGATTATCACCGGTCACGGAAGCGTCTGCGGGATTCAGGTTGGCGTGATTGCAAACGCGCGCGGCATGTTTCGCGATCCGTCCGGCGGCGCGCCGCGCTTCGGCGGTATCATCTACACTGAATCGGCCGAGAAAGTCGCGTACTTCATCGAAACTTGTAATCGTCATGGCACGCCTTTGCTGTTCATTCAGGATGTTTCCGGCTTCATGGTCGGACCAGAGGCCGAGCATTCCGGAATCATTCGCGCCGGCGCGCGATTCGTCGAAGCGATGGCGACGGCCATCGTGCCGAAGATCGTCTTGACGATCAATCATGCTTCGGGCGCAGGTTACTACGCCATGGCCGGGCAGGGCTTCGATCCGGATTTCATTTTCAGTTGGCCAACCGGCCGCATGGGCGTCATGGAAGGCGACTCGGCCGTGCAGGCGGTTTTCGGCAGCGAGCTTGAGCGGTTGAAAAAGAATGGACAGGAACCAAGTCCGGAGCTGGAGATCGAAATGCGCAAGGTGCGCGAAACTTATGAGCGCGAGCTCGACGCGAAATACGCGGCCGCGCGCGGATTTGTCGACGCTGTTATCGCTCCGGAAAACACGAGAGAAGCGCTGGAGCTTGCATTGCGCGTGAGTTTGAATTATTCAGGGCCACATCTGGGCCAATTTGTTTTGCCGGCATCATTAACGTAAGTCAGGAGGCTTCTGCCTCCTCGACGAAACGCATACCAAAGGAGAACAACCGTGAGAAAGAGCACCACCAAATACCTAATGCTTGTGGCTGCCGTTGTTGTGGCAATAGTCGCGACCGGTCTTGTCGTCTCAGCACAGAATTCGAATTCTTCGACGACGATGGCGCCCTCGAACAGCAATACGGCGAAACCGCGTCGGCCTCGCCACCGGCGACCACGGCCGAAGGCTTCGCCTGAAGCCGCGGCCGACACTGGCGCAATGGCTACAGAGACACCGACGCCGGCGCCGCGACGAACCGGCCGCTGCGATCCGATGCAGCAGGAACAGACAGATCTGTCGGGCACCTACGCGGGTAAGGCAAAACACGGTGACGAACCAGCAATGGACGCCACCCTGACGATTACCGGCAACAACTTCACGATGAGTATGGGCAGCGAAACGCATTCGGGACGAATCGTGGCGGTGACGACGTGTGGCTATACGGCGGTAACGGTGATGCCGGAAGGCGCGCCGCACGCACATTCGCTGCGCGCGAAGAAAGTCGGCGACAGCTTGACGCTGATGAGCGTTCCCGGTGAGCCTGAAAAAATGATGTTCACGACGGGCGGCGGAATGCGCCGACCGCGGAAACATCGGATGCATAAGCCGGCAGCTACACCATCGACGACGCCACCGCAGCAGTAGCTGCTCGCGCAGTTAATTACCAGCACGGGGCCGGGCGAATTTGTTTTTTGGGACGCCGCCATCAGTGACGGCTCGGTTGTTCTGTTTTTCTCGCTCGGTTCCGTGTTCGTTCGTTCATCGCTCGTAATTAATGAAACAGAAAGTTCGCATTGCCGCAGGCCAGGGATTTTGGGGTGACCTGCCTGACGCGCCCGTGCGCCAGGTCGAAGGCGGCCCCGTCGATTATCTGATGCTCGACTACCTCGCCGAGGTGACCATGTCGATCATGCAGAAGCAGAAGGCGCGTGACCAAGCGGCCGGCTACGCGCGTGACTTCGTGCCGCTGATGAAGCAGATTCTGCCTACGTGTGTCGAGCGCGATATCAAGGTGATAGCCAACGCGGGCGGTGTGAATGTGAGCGGCTGCGCAACTGCCGTTCGCGACGTGGCCCGGGAGTTGGGGCTGGGCGGCAAACTCCGGATCGGAATCGTCACGGGTGATGACATTCTCGCGCGAGTTGACGATCTGTTGGAGCGCGGGATTGAACTTCGGAACCTTGACACAGGCGAGGGATTGGCCGCTGTCCGTGATCAAATCCAAAGCGCGAATGCTTACCTCGGCGCGGCGCCGATTGTAGATGCGCTGAAGCAGGGCGCAAATGTTGTCATCACGGGACGAACCACCGATACGGGTTTGACGCTTGGCCCGATGATGCATGAATTTGGTTGGGCCGCGGACGATTGGGATAGGTTAGCGGCGGGAACAATTGCCGGGCACATCATCGAATGCGGCGCGCAATGCTCAGGCGGCAACTGTCAATACGAGTGGCAGTCGATTCCTGATTTGGCGAGCGTCGGCTTTCCGATTGCCGAAGCTTCGCCGGATGGAAGCTTCGTGATTACGAAACACGAAGGAACCGGCGGGCGCGTCAACATCCCCTCGATCAAGGAGCAGTTGGTTTACGAGATGGGTGATCCGCACGAATACATAACGCCGGATTGTGTTGCCGACTTTACGACCATTCAATTGGCTGACGAAGGGCCGAATCGCGTTCGAGTATTCGGCATCAAAGGCCGGCCGGCTACGGATTCGTTGAAGGTTTCAATCAGCTACTCGGCAGGTTTTAAGGCGGTTGGCACTCTGGTTTACGCGTGGCCGGACGCTTACGAAAAGGCGAAGGCCGCAGATCGGGTTTTGCGGGCGCGTCTCGATCGCCTCGGTTTGAAATTCGATCAGATGCTGACAGAGTTTGTGGGCGCCAACGCCACCCACGGGCCGCTTGCGGGCGAGCCATCGCCGGATTTGGCGGAGGTTCAATTGCGCGTCGGCGTGCGCGGGAACGATCGCGCAGCCATCGAGCGATTCACAAAGGAAATCGCGCCGTTGATTCTGACCGGACCGCCAGCCGTCACTGGATTCGCCGGCGGCCGCCCGAAAGTAGAAGAGATTGTCGCGTACTGGCCGGCGCTGATTCCGAAGAGTGAAATTAGTGCGCGGGTTGAGATTGTCGAAGCCTGAAAGAGGACACAGAGGACACAGAGGAACTTAACAATTGAGGATCAGACTTACAAAACTCGCTCACGCTCGATCCGGCGACAAAGGCGACACGGCAAACGTAGGTCTAATCGCGCTGCGTGAACAGTTCTACCCGCTGCTCGTGCGCGAAGTGACTGCATCGCGTGTGAAAGAACACTTCCGCGGGATCTGCAAAGGCGATGTCGAGCGGTTCGAGTTACCGAACCTGGGAGCTCTGAATTTCTTGCTGCACGAAAGTCTGGGCGGCGGCGGGACGCTCTCGCTGATGACTGACGCGCAGGGCAAGACTTTCTCAACCGCGCTGCTGCGCATGGAAATTGAAGTTCCAGACGAGGAAGTGCGGCGGCTCCGCCTCAGCTAAATAGTAAATATGACTGGAAGGGAAACAGTTCTGTACGAAGTTCGCGACGCGACAGCATTCGTAACTCTCAATCGGCCCGAGAAACGAAATGCTTTGAATGACGAGCTGATCGCGGATTTGAAAGCGGCCCTGAGACGCGGCGACCACGACGACAGTATTCGTTGCATCGTCTTGCAAGGTGCCGGCGCCGACTTTTGTTCGGGCGCTGATCTGTCCGCGCTACAGAAAATCTCCCAAGCTTCCGTCGCGGAAAATCTCGAGGACGCGCGGTCGCTGATGGACTTGTTCGTGTTGATTCGGCAATTTCACGTGCCCGTTGTGGCTGCGGTGCGCGGGCGCGCGCTCGCGGGCGGATGTGGCCTCGCGCTGGCGTGCGATATCGTGCTGGCAGAACGCGAGGCGCGGTTTGGTTTTCCGGAAGTGAAGATCGGATTCGTACCGGCGATGGTGATGGCGATTCTCAGGCGCGCCACGTCTGAAAAAATCGCCTTCGAATTAGTCACGACCGGCCAGGACATCACCGCGGAAGAAGCCAATCGGTTGGGGCTGGTGAATCACGTTTTCGAGGGTGAGAACTTCGAGGCTGAAGTCGAAAATTTCGCGCACCGGTTTGAAAGACTCAGCCGCGCCGCATTGAGTTTGTCCAAGCGCCTATTCTACTCAAGCGAAGCGCTGGCATTTGAAGAGGCCCTGGCTGCGGGAGTTGATGTGAATGCGACAGCGCGAATGACCGAGGATTGCCGCGCCGGTGTTGCGCGTTTTCTAAAAAAGAACGGCAGTTGACTGCCGAATGCCAATCAGTCTCGCGGCTGCACGTTCTCACGAATGAACTTGGCAATGTCCTGCGTTGACGTTCCGGGCAAGAAGACCGCGGCGATGCCTTGCTCTTTGAGTTTGGGGATGTCCTCCTGAGGCACGATTCCGCCAAGGATTACGAGCGTGTCGTTCATTCCTTGTTCGCGGAGCAGCGAGACGATTCGCGGACAAAGCGTATTGTGCGCGCCACTCAGGATCGAGACTCCGACGGCATCGACGTCTTCCTGCATTGCCGCCGTGGCAATCATCTCGGGAGTTTGGCGCAGGCCAGTGTAAATAACCTCCATCCCCGCATCACGCAACGCACGAGCAATCACTTTGGCGCCGCGATCGTGGCCATCGAGGCCCGGCTTCGCGACGAGCACTCTGATTTTTCTTTCCGTTTGTGCCATTGAAATTTGGAAGCAGGATAAATCAGCAGAGGCTAGATTGCCGGCTCTTCGTAAATTCCATAAACATCGCGAAGCGCCGAACAGATCTCACCAAGCGTCGCATATTCGCGCACGGCCTCGATGGTTGAGGGCATTGTGTTGTCGCCTTCTTGAGCAGCCTTTCGCAGCTTATCCAACGCATTGACGACAGCGCCTTCATCACGCTTCGCACGCGTTCGTTCCAGCCTTTCAACTTGATGGTGGCGGACCGACTCGTCAATGACGAGGATGGGTACTTCGGTCGTTTCTCCCTGCATCTGATACTTGTTGACGCCCACGATCGTTTGCTCGCCGGCTTCCAGCGCTTTCTGATACTGGTACGCCGATTCCTGAATCTCTCGTTGCGGAAAGCCCTTCTCAATTGCCTCGACCATTCCGCCCATGGCGTCGATGCGGTCGAAGTAATCGCGCGCGCCGTCTTCCATCTTTTGCGTCAGCGCTTCAACAAAATACGATCCGCCAAGCGGATCGACTGTGTTCGCAGCCCCACTTTCTTCTGCAATGACCTGTTGCGTGCGCAGCGCAAGCAGCGCGGCGCGATCAGTCGGGAGCGCAAGCGCCTCATCGTAGGAATCCGTGTGAAGCGACTGCGTGCCGCCCAGCACGCCAGCCAAAGCCTGAATCGCCACGCGCACCACGTTGTTTAGCGGCTGCTGCACGGTTAGCGATACGCCGGCCGTTTGCGTGTGAAATCGGAGTTGCAGCGTTTTTTCATTCTTTGCGCCAAAGCGATCGCGCATCGTCCGTGCCCACAGTCTGCGGGCGGCTCGATATTTCGCGATCTCCTCAAAGAAATCGTTGTGCGCATTGAAGAAGAACGAAATCCGTGGCACGAACCGTTCGATATCAAGACCTGCGCGCAGGCCCCAATCGACGTATTCGATCCCATCGCGCAAGGTAAACGCGAGTTCCTGGAGGGCCGTCGCTCCCGCTTCGCGAATATGGTAACCACTTACGGAAATTGGGTTATAGCGCGGCACATGCGCGGTACAGAACTCGAACGTGTCAATCACCAATTTCATCGCCGGCCGAATGGGATAGATCCATTCCTTCTGGGCAATGTACTCCTTCAAAATGTCGTTCTGTAGCGTCCCGGAGATTTTCTTCCAATCAGCACCCTGCTTTTCGGCCACTACAAGATACATCGCCAGGAGGACGGAGGCTGGCGCGTTAATGGTCTGCGACACTGTGACCTGCTCGAGATCGATGCCGTCGAACAACGTTTCCATATCGGCGAGCGAAGAAACCGCGACTCCACACTTTCCAACTTCGCCTTCGGAAAGCGGTGAGTCGGCGTCATAGCCCATCAGCGTCGGGAGGTCATACGCGACTGAAAGTCCGGTCTGGCCCTCTTTCGAAAGGTATTTGAATCGCCGGTTCGTTTCTTCCGGTGTACTGAAGCCAGCAAACTGCCGCATCGTCCAAAGCTTCCCTCGGTATCCTGTGGCGTGAATCCCTCGCGTGTAGGGAAACTCACCTGGAGATCCGATATCTTCTTTGAAATCGACGTCGCGGATGTCCTCGGGGGTGTAAAGTCGGTCGACTTCTTCGAGAGAAACTGTACGAAAACTTGCTTTACGCTCTGAAGGTTGTGACGAAGAGCGTGATGGCGCGATCGGTTCAGCAGTTTCTTCGAGGCTGGCGATGTCGGTAAGTGGCATTGTAAAAGGCTGCTTTAACAAAATCCGATGTTAGTTAATGCGATATTGAGTGTCAAACACCAGTGCCTGCTATTTCTGACACTTCAAAGAAGATGCGCGGCTGCGATCTTCAGCAGCCGCGCGGTTCTGGTAGGACCCAAATTCGTGGACAGAAGCAGCGGGGTAAAGCAGGGTGCTGTTAGCGGACGAACGACAGTGTTGCTAAATTCGTACCTGATCGAGACTGTATTGGAACGACGATGTCAGTCGGGCGCACCATGCCGAGTCGTGCGCGAGCAGCGGACTCGATAATGGCAGGTTCAGTGCTGATCTGACGTACCTCCAGTTCCAGCTGCGTATTCGATTTGCGGATTGCGTCTACGTCCGACCAGAGCCTGTGGAGCTGAAGCTCGGCTGAGCTGGCTTCAGCGCGACCTCTCACATTCACGGTCACACAGATCGCCGCAGCCGCAAGCAAGATCATCCCCAGATAAATCCAGGATGGAACGAAGGCTATCGCACCGCGCGCCACGCCATCGAGTACTCGAGACTGAGTTCGAAGTGACGCCGCCGCACCCAGCTGACGTACAGCCAGGCGATTACCGAACTGGCGAGCATTAAAACCATAAGTATTTGCCACGCGCTTCAAATAGCACCTCCAGTGGTTTCAATCGATTCAGGAAACTCGCTCCTCGCCTGAATGCGGGGTGACAGTAAGGGAAAACACATGCTTAGTTGAGGGGCGACCCGTGACGACACGAAACTGCCGTCGGTGGCTGCTGACCCGTAGTGAAGCCATCTTCCGGCGGATCGTCACTCGGGATAGGGGTGACGGTTGAGCTTTGACCGAAGCGAGAAGTTTTCCACTCATTTGGCTTTTTCCGTCCTGTGCTTTAATAACGGCTGAACCTACTACATACTGGGCTTACGAAGTGCGTTCGCCGCAAGATACTGTACTCAGAAGCCGCCAATTCCTTGCGTCACAATGGTTTACGCGCAAGTGGGTCGAATTTACCAGCCGATAGCGAGCGACGCAACACCATTTTCCCACAATGAGTTAGCAACGTAACCTCAACGTTTACATAAACTAACGCGAATTAAGCGCTTAATTCGGCGTACGGGCGGCGAACGGAAAGTCGGCGCAGCGCCTTCTGAACTCCCGCGTGTGTCATCGTGTCGCTGAAAGAGCGTGTGGGTTTATGATGACACGCGCGGAAGGCTTGCGCGGACTTGCAGATCTGCCCATAAGACGCTTGATTACAACAGTTGCGCTTCAGTGTCAGTCATGGGCACGACCGTTGCGATACTCAGGCGTGCAGTTGTGTATCCCTCAACGGAGAGTTTGATATTCACATGAGAGCAATTAAATACGCCGAGCGCGGACTGACGTTAGCAGCAGGCGGTCTCTTTAACGCAATCCAAGTCGTAAACAAATACAAGCCGAATCCTTCATTCACGCCCAAGTGGTCAGAGAAACCACTGCTGAAATCCTGGCAGAAAACGAAGCCGACGCTGGGCTGGCCGAGGGTGACCGACTCTCTGTGCCCGAACTGCGTGATCGAGGCGCGTGAAGAAATTCTCAGCGGCAAGAAGGACGTCGCTGTGCTAATTAACGAGAAGGTTGGAGAAATCAAGGCGCAGATCATAGAGCGCAACGGCGAAATCTGGATGGTTAAGGATTGCCCGGTTCACGGACATTTCGAAGATATGATGGCGATCGATTCCAGGTTCCTGCAGCACATCGAGAAGATGTTCCCGGGCCGCGACATCGAGGCGCACAACGACGAAAAGCTTCACAATCATGGATCCAGCACAGTCAAATATGGGCGAGGAGCCGTATTGACCGTCGACCTGACCAATCGCTGCAACATGATGTGCGATCCGTGCTTCATGGACGCGAATCAGGTCGGATTCGTCCACGAGCTCAGCATGGAAGAGATCAAAGAGATTCTGGACAACGCCATCTCAATCAAGCCGCGTCGCCAGATGTCGGTGCAATTCTCAGGCGGCGAACCTACGATTTCGCCGCACTTTATCGAGGCGATTCGTTATTCGCGGAAGGTGGGATACAACTCGGTTCAAGCGGCGACGAATGGTATCGAGTTCGCGAAGAGCAAAGAGTTCTGTCGTCAGGCAGCGGAAGCTGGACTGCGTTACGTGTACTTCCAATTCGATGGAATCGGTAACGACGCGAACAGCCATCGCCAGGTCGGCAATCTGTTCGACGTAAAGCTTAGAGCCATTAATAACCTGCACGAGGCTGGCGTCGAGATCGTCCTGGTAACGACGCTCGTCAACGGCATCAATAATGATCAGGTCGGCTCGATCATTCGATTCGCCCTCGACAATCCGAAGAAAATCGCGTT
>DASYTZ010000177.1:0-3826 GCA_036001745.1 Pyrinomonadaceae bacterium | reverse complement strand
CAAAAATTCCGTCCATCCGAAAACATCCCGCGTCTAATCGGTTGGCAAGTGGTTCCGCCGCGAAAGTTACGCGCCATTGAAGACGCGTTTCTCTCCTCCTGCCTCTTCGGGGGCGGACCTGAATACTCGCGAATCGCGAGGACTAAGGAACAATCCGAAAAACAGGAGGACTGAACAATGACAAGAAAACTTTTCCAGATCTTATTGCTGGCAATATCGATGATTACAGTCGTGGGCGCAGCTTCAGCGCAGCGGCGCGGTCACATCGATAAGGGGGAACGGCGGGAATTGCGCGCGGATCGCCAGGAGATTCGTGCGGATACGAAAGACATCCGCAGCGATCGACGTGACATTCGCGAAGACACGCGCGAAAGACGCGGCGATGTGCGCGAATATCGCCAGGACAAACAGGAAGGCGCATCGCGGGAAGAGTTGCGGGCTGATCGCCAGGAGATAAAGGCTGACACCCGCGACATTCGCAGCGACCGTCGCGACATTCGTGGCGACTATCGCGACCGCCGTGGAGACGTTCGTGACTATCGGCGCGACCGGCGCGAAGCGCGAAGAGATAACTAAGCGGAAGCCCGACCGAAAGGGATCGGGGCAGTAGCCCGACTGTGAGGGAGGGCTTTAGGAAAATCGCGTCAACCGGGGTCCCAGCGCGGCAGCCGCGCTGGGATGGAAGATGCCGCACTACAAAAGATCAGCGTGACTGAAGTTTCATCCCGGAGGGGCTAAATCCGGATAATCTGTTTGGTCACGCTGTAAGGGACGAGCGATGAGGCACGCTCGTCCTTTTTCTTGTTTGGAGTGCGCCGGTTTCGACGGCGCTTTGGATATCTTCGCGGGACTTTGCGCCTTTGCGACTTGGCGTGGAAGAGGTTCGCGCAAAGGCGCCAAGCCGCAAAGCAACGCAAAGGAACCCCCAGCCTCCGGTAGCTCACCTGAAAACACTCTGCTAGAATTCACACTTCACATGGAGGTGTTTTCGCGTTGGCTTTGATCATTTACACAAAACCCGACTGTCCTTACTGTCAGCAGGCCCGCGACTATTACAACTCGAAAGGCATCACGTTCGTGGATCGCGACGCGCAGACGAACAAAGAGTTTCGCGCGGAGATGTTTAAGTATTCCGGCAGCGATCCGACCGTGCCGTGCATCGTAAAAGACGGTCAGTACGTTCAGTCCGGGTGGGGCGATCCGCTGCGTGGTTGAACGGTTCACGACTGACGGGCCGGCGGCTCGTCAAAACCAATAAGTTCGCTTAGCGGGTAGATTGCTCGCCGTATTTCTCGAATGTGGGCGCGCGTGCCCCCCTAACAAAGGAATGGACTAATGAAATATCGTGTGATAGCAGCACTGGTTTCTATCTCAGTCTCACTTTCAGCCTTCGCAAACGTAAGAGTCATGGCCCAGAATGCAAATGGTTCTATGCCCCAACTGCCAGTCACGGACAAGAAACCAAAAATCACTGAAATCAACGGCGACCGGCTGGTTGATAATTATTTCTGGTTGCGCGAGAAGACGAATCCAGCTGTCATTGCGCACCTGGAGGCCGAAAACGCGTACACAACGGCCGTGATGAAGCCAACAGAAACTTTGCAGGAGAAGCTCTACAACGAGATTCTCAGCCACATCAAACAAACCGACGTGAACGTTCCCTACAAACAGGGCGGCTACTTCTATTTTTCGAAGACGAAAGAAGGCTTG
Organism: Pyrinomonadaceae bacterium; assembly: GCA_036001745.1. Taxonomy (GTDB): domain Bacteria; phylum Acidobacteriota; class Blastocatellia; order Pyrinomonadales; family Pyrinomonadaceae; genus UBA11740. The sequence continues at coordinate 2,116 of DASYTZ010000177.1, read as the reverse complement.
CAGTATCCGATGTTCTATCGGAAGAAGGGCAACCTCGATGCGGCCGAGGAGTTGATTCTCGATCAGAACGAATTGGCGAAAGGGCAGAAGTTCATGTCGCTGGGGACGCTCTCGCCGAGCGACGACGGCAACTTGCTCGCCTACTCGACCGACAACACGGGCTATCGCCAGTACACCTTGCAAGTGAAAGACCTGCGCACTGGGCAATTGCTGCCGGAGAAAATCGAGCGCGTCGACAGCGTCGCGTGGGCCAACGACAACAAAACGCTTTTCTACGTCACTGAAGACGCAGTCACTAAGCGCAACGACAAAATGTTTCGCCACGTGCTCGGCTCGGATAAGTACGAGTTGATTTACGATGAAAAGGACGAGCTATTCGACATTGGCGTCGGCAAGTCGCTGGACAAGGCGGTCATCATGCTGGGCGCTTACAGCAAAACTTCGAATGAATTCCGCTACATTCCGGCGGGCGATCCGAATGCTGATTGGAAGATCATTCTGCCGCGCCAGGCCGATCATGAATACGACGTCGATCACCGCGGTGATCTCTTTTACATTCGCACGAACAAAGGCGCGAAAAACTTCCGCGTCGTGACGGCGCCGGTCAGCGATCCTTCCGAAAAGAACTGGAAAGAGTTTGTCGCGCATCGACCGGCGGTTAAGGTCGAGAGCATCGATATGTTTGCCAATCACGCGGTGCTTTCGGAATGGGAAAACGGTTTGCAGCAAATCGAGATTGTCGATTTCAAGAGCAACAAGCGCCACCGCATCGTTTTTCCTGAGCCGGTTTACGCCGCCGGCTTGTCGAGCAATCGTGAATTCAATACGACCGTCTTGCGCTACAACTATCAATCGCTCACGACGCCGAGTTCAGTTTTCGACTACGACATGAACGGGCGCAAGGCCACGCTGCTGAAGCAGACGGAAGTGCCCGGCGGCTTCGACAAAAACAACTACAAAGCGGAAAGAGTGTTCGCGACCGCGTCAGACGGCACCAAGATTCCAATGTCGGTCGTGTATCGGAAGACTGTGAAGCTTGATGGTTCAGCGCCGCTGCTGCTTTACGGCTATGGCTCGTACGGCATTTCGATTTCGCCCGGATTTTCAGCGAGCCGGCTGGCTCTGCTCGATCGCGGCGTGATCTTTGTCATCGCGCATATTCGCGGCGGCGGCGAGTTGGGCGAACCGTGGCGCGAAGCGGGCCGCATGATGAACAAGATAAACACGTTCACGGACTTCATCGCGTCCGCCGAACACCTCGTCAATAACAAATACACTTCGAAAGATCGTTTGGTGATTCAGGGCGGCAGCGCGGGCGGCATGCTAGTGGGCGCGGTTAGCAACATGCGCCCCGATCTCTTCAAAGCGGTCGTCGCGCAAGTGCCGTTTGTCGACGTGCTGAACACGATGCTCGACGCGTCGCTGCCTCTGACGACGAGCGAGTACATCGAATGGGGTAATCCCAACGAGAAGGCGGCGTACGATTACATGAAGAAGTATTCGCCTTACGACAACGTCCACGCGGCAAATTATCCGGCGATGCTGGTGAAAGTTTCCCTGAACGACAGCCAGGTACCGTATTGGGAAGGTTCGAAGTTTGTGGCGAAGCTGCGCGACTACAAAACGGATCACAATCCGCTGCTGTTGAAAGTGAACCTGGGAGCCGGTCACGGTGGCGCGTCCGGACGCTACGATGCTTTTCGCGAGACGTCGTTCGATTACGCGTTCATGCTCTGGCAGATGGGGCTCAGTAACTAGATGATGCGTTGACAGGATTTACAGGATTTACAAGATAAGAAAAACCTGGCCGTGCGATTCAGTAAAATGCTAATTGCGCTGGGTCTTGAGATGCGAGTTTCCTTAAGCGCCAGCGTCTTCAGTTTTTTCTATCATGTAAATCCTGTTAATCCTGTCAACCATTTCAAAGATGCACAAAATCAACCTCTCGGACAAATTCTCTCTCATTCAAGATCATTGGAATCCGCGCATCGCCGGCGAACTGAACGGCCAATTGATCAAGCTCGTGAAATTCCAGGGCCCATTCACCTGGCATCATCACGAAACTGAAGACGAGATGTTTCTGGTCGTCAAAGGCCGCTTTCGCATGGATTATCGT
>DASYTZ010000176.1:0-10542 GCA_036001745.1 Pyrinomonadaceae bacterium | reverse complement strand
CCGTTGGCTGTTGGATCCGGCGCAGATCAGTCCGGGCACGGCGATGCCGACGGGCTTGTTCAAGAAAGAAGGCGAGCACTGGGTTGTGAATCTGCCGAATCCACCGACGGACGTCGCGAATTATCACGATGACCATGCGCGACTTCTCGTGCGCTACATGTTCTTAATGACACCGGATGAGCAACGAAGGTTGTTGGCCGCTTCACCTGCGCCGCCGGCGCAACCGAGCACGCAACAACCAGCGACGCAGAAGGTTGGACGTATTAAGACACCGAGTCGCGACCGGCCCGGTCACCATCGGCTGAGATGAAGTCAGTACCACCTGCGGTAGCGGGTGGGTTGATCTCACGATGCTGCAACCACTCGCTACCGCAGGTGGTTCTGACACGTTATTTAGAGTATTCTTTTCGAAATTCTTTAGGTTAGCTACAATTTGGAGGAATCAAATTATGTTGAGTAAACGCGCAGGACTGTGGCTGGGGTTGATTGCTTTGCTTGGCCTGCTGTCGCTGGGTTCATCGTGTAAAGGCGGCGGCGAGACGGAAGGGCCGGGCACGGATACCGGAGCCGTGCCGTATCCTTCGAAGGGCGACGAAGGAACAATCTCTGGCACTATCGCTTTCACCGGCGCCGCGCCTGAGCCCAAGAAGATTGACACTTCGGCCGATGCGGCTTGCACCGCAAAGAGTCCGAATCTGACAGCCGAGGATTGGGTCGTCAAGGACGGCAAACTCGCCAACACGTTCGTCTACATCAAAGAGGGAACGCTAAGCGACGGCAAGAAGATTTCGGATTACTCGTTTGCGACGCCGTCTGCGGCAGTGACGCTCGATCAAAATGGATGTCACTATCGGCCGCACGTGATCGGAGTGATGGTGAAGCAGGAAATCAATATCACCAACAGCGATCCGACCACGCACAATATTCACTTCTTGCAGAGCAAGAACCCCGACTGGAATCAGTCGCAGCCGAACGGCGCCGCTCCTTTGAAGCATAAGCTGAACACGGCGGAAGTTATGGCCCCAGTGAAGTGTAACCAGCATCCGTGGATGAAGGCTTATTTCGGCGTGATGAAGCACCCGTTCTTTGCCGTGAGCGCAGAGGACGGCAGCTTCAAGATCACCGGCGTGCCACCAGGAAAATATACAGTGGTAGCCTGGCATGAACCTTCGGGCGGAGGTAACGGAACCGAGAAGACCATGGAAGTCACTGTTCCGGCGAAGGGAAGTGCGACTGCGGACTTCAGCTTCGGCGCCAGCGCCGCGCTTCGTGGACAACCGAGTTCATTGCCAATGGCTGCGGCGATCGAGTTTCCGATGCTGCATAAGTAAACGCATTGCCAATTTCCGATTGCCAATTGCCGATTATTAAAAAAGGCACACGGCAATCGGAATTCGCAATCGGCAATTGAGAATCGACAATGTCGAGGGGTGTTCATCGGTTCGCGCTGCTGGTCGCAGTCGCCACGTTCTTTCTCATCATCGCGGGCGCGAACGTCACCAGCCACGATGCGGGACTGGCGACGTCGGACTGGCCGCTGTCGAACGGGCAATTCTTCCCAAAGATGGTTGGAAACCTTTTTTGGGAACACGGCCATCGCTTGGTTGCGGCAAGTGTCGGTTTGCTGACAATCGCGCTGGCGGTTTATTTACAGTTCCGTGAAAAACGAGCGTGGGTAAAACGGCTTGGCTGGGCGGCGCTCGGCCTCGTGATCGTGCAGGGACTGCTGGGTGGGCTGACAGTCAAGTTGAATCTGCCGCTCGCTGTTTCGGCCGCGCACGCGACCCTGGCGCAGTTGTTCTTTCTCACGACGGTCAGTCTCGCGGTGTTCACATCGCGAAGCTGGATGACTGCGGAATCAAACGTCGCGGAAGAAAGTCACGACGCGTCCCTGCGCACAGCGTGTATCGCTTCGTTGGTGCTGATTCTGGCTCAACTTGTTCTGGGAGCTACTTTGCGGCATTCAGCAACCTGGGACCAGCCGTTGCCGACGGGCTTGTTGATTGCGCATATCACTGGTGCGGGCATCGTGACGCTGGTGCTGGGCACCACGGCGACGACGGTGCTGCTGCGGCACCGCGAAGAAAAATTTCTGATGCGGCCGTCGATAATCGCCCTTGGCTTGCTGTTCGTGCAATTAATGCTGGGATTGGCTGCGTATCTCGCGCGGGCAGCATCGCCTTACGATCCGCAGCCGTTGAATCCGATGATTGCAGTGACGGTTGCCCATGTCGCTTGTGGCGCGCTCGTGTTCGCGACGACGATTGTGCTGACCTTGAGAGTGTTCAGAGTTTCACGTACTGAGCCTCGACAAATCGGGGTTCTTGCCCCCGCGTAATATTCACGGAATCCCGGCGGGGGGTTCAGAAAGAAAAGTAGGAATAATGAAGAGTAGTGCGATAGAACTGCATTCTACAGCCGCGCCTGATGTGAAGGTTGGCCTGAGCATAGGCTCGCGGGCTGCCGCTTACATCGAGCTGACCAAGCCGCGGATCACTTCGTTGATTATGCTCACGGCCGCGGCAGGCTTCTGTCTCGGCTCACAGGGCGCGACGAATTATCTGCTGCTGGCGCACGCGATGATTGGCATCGGTCTGCTCGCATCAGGCTTGGGAACGCTGAATCAGTTCATGGAGCGCGACCTCGATCTTTTGATGCGGCGTACGGCGGACCGCCCTTTGCCGACGCACAGATTGCAGCCGTTCGAAGCACTTTGGTTTGGTCTGACGCTTACGATTGTCGCCGAACTTTATCTCGCGCTCTTCACCAATTCGCTCACTTCGATTTTAGGTCTCGCGGTTGTTGCCGGATATTTGTTCGCGTACACGCCTCTGAAAACGCGCACGACTTTCTCGACTTTTGTCGGCGCGTTCCCCGGCGCGATGCCGCCGGTGCTCGGCTGGACCGCGGCGCGCGGGCATCTGGACATGACGGCGTTGGTCCTGTTCGCAATTCTTTTCCTCTGGCAGTTTCCGCACTTTCTCGCAATCGCCTGGATGTATCGCGAGGATTACGGCCGCGCCGGTATTTGCATGTTGCCGGTGGTCGAGCCGGACGGGCGCGTGACGGGTCAACAGATTATTGCTTACACAATCATGCTCGTGCCGGTGAGTTTGCTGCCGACGGTCCTCGGAATCTCGGGCAAAGTCTATTTTGTTTCTGCGCTGATTCTCGGTCTGCTGTTTCTGGCCAGCGGTGTTCGCGCCGCGCTCTCGAAATCAAATCAGCATGCGCGGCAGCTCTTAATGGCTTCGGTGTTCTATCTTCCGCTGTTGTTTGGCGTAATGGTTCTTAATCGGTAAATAGTAGATCGTAAATGGTAAATAGGTTGGTTTCGCTTCCGCTTCTATTTACGATTGACGATTTACTAAGGAGGCTAAATGGGACGCATCCTTGCAATTGCCCTCTGGTTCATAACGGTCGCGTCGCTCTGGATGTTCTTGAGCCATCGCTGGTGGTTTCCGGAGGCGATCTCTGACCACGGTCCGAGCGTTGATAGTCAGTTTGCGATTACGATTCTGGTGTGCGGCATTGCTTTCGCCGCCGCGCAAATCGGCCTCGGCTGGACGGTCTGGAAGTATCGCGACTCAGCCGATAAGCAACGCGCCACCTATTCGCATGGCAACAATCGTCTTGAGGTAGTGTGGACGATCGTCACCGCCGTGGTCTTCATTAGTCTGGCCGTGATGGGTCAGAGAGTTTGGGCGTCTCTCCATTTGCATGCGGCGCCGGCGAATGCTTACCGAATCGAAGTCGTCGCGCAACAGTTCGATTGGAATTTTCACTACCCCGGCAAAGACAACCTGCTTGGCCGCACCAAGCCTGAAATGATCGATGACGCAACCAACCCCGTCGGCTTGGACGAGGCGGACCCGAATGCCAAAGATGACGCGCAAGTGAAGACGCTGGTAGTTCCCGTCAACCGGCCCGTCGAGTTGATTCTGGGCTCGAAAGACGTCACGCACAGTTTCTGGGTGCCGCAGCTTCGCTTTAAGCAGGATCTGGTTCCCGGCATGGCAATTCACGTTCACTTCACGGCGAACAAAGTAGGCAAGTACGAATTGGCGTGCGCCGAGCTGTGCGGCATGAATCACTTCAAGATGAAGTCATACATGCTGGTCCTGCCGGAAAACGAGTTCAATGAGCTGACCGCGCTACCAAACGACAAGGGGCAGTTTCTGACGCGCAAGGATCAACTGTTGGCAAAGTATCCGCTTCCGACTTACTGAATTTCGAATCTGTTAGAGGAGAACCGCGATGGCAGAAGCAAGTCACGACGTGGTGCATCGGCACGAGCCGCCGAAGAGTTTTATCCGCAAATACATTTTCAGCCTCGATCACAAGGTCATTGGCATTCAGTACATCCTGCTCGCGTTGAGCGCCGTGATCGTCGGCATGATTATGTCGGTGCTGATGCGCATGAACCTGAGCTGGCCCCTCACGCATTGGCCCATCATGGGCACGCTGTTTCCGACAGGCGCGCCCGGCGGGGTGATGTCGGCGGAGTTTTACCTGTCACTCGTGACGATGCATGGCACGATGATGGTCTTCTTCGTGCTGACGACGGCGCCACAGGGCGGCTTCGGCAACTACATCCTGCCCATTCAAATCGGCGCGGAAGACATGGCGTTTCCTTTCCTGAACATGATGTCGTTCTGGGTGACGTTTGTTGGTTTCATCGTGCTGCTGCTGGCGATTTTCGCGGAAGGCAACGCGACGGTAGGAGCCTGGTTTACCAAACTCGGTGCATCGGCCTGGGCGGGTGGCAGCGGAACAGTCGGGTCGATCGGCGGATGGACTCAATACGCGCCGTTGAGTGCGCTCGGCAAGGTTGCCGGGCCAGGTCAAGGCGCCGGTGTGACTCTCTGGATAATCAGCATTGCAATATTCTGCGTTGGGTCGTTGCTCGGCGCGCTGAATTTTATTACGACGCTGCTGAACATGCGCACGCGCGGAATGTCTTTAATGCGAATGCCGCTGACGTGCTGGGCCTGGTTTACGACCGCGGTCCTGGCGCTCCTTTCATTTCCGGTGCTTCTGGCGGGTGGCATCCTGCTGCTGCTCGATCGCATTGCGGGCACGAGCTTCTTCATTCCGGGCGGGGAATATGTAAGCGGTGCTCTGATTCCAAACCATGCCGGCGGTTCGCCGCTTCTTTGGCAGCACCTGTTCTGGTTCTTCGGACACCCCGAGGTTTACATCGCGATTCTGCCGGGGATGGGCGCGACGTCGCACATCCTTTCAACTTTCGCGCGCAAACCCATCTTCGGTTATCGCGCGATGGTGTTCGCAATTTTTGCGATCGGCATGCTCGGCTTCTTTGTCTGGGGCCACCACATGTTCATGAGCGGCATGAGCCCTTACTCAGCCGTCGCCTTCTCGATCCTGACGCTTTCGATCGGCGTGCCTTCAGCAATCAAGACATTCAATTGGATTGGCACGCTCTGGGGGGCAAAGATTCGCTTCACGACGCCCATGTTGTTCGCGATCGGCTTTGTTTCGGTGTTCGTGGCGGGCGGAATCACCGGGCTCGTTCTGGGCCAGACGTCGCTGGATTTCTTTTTCCACGACACTTATTTCGTCACAGCGCATTTTCATTTGGTGATGGGCGTGGCTTCAATTTTCGGCATGTTCGCGGCGACGTACTTCTGGTTTCCAAAGATGTTCGGCCGCATGATGCATGAGGGAATGGGCAAACTGCACTTTTGGATTACGTTCGTCGGCGTCTACGCGATCTTCATTCCATTTCACGCGATGGGCATGCTGGGGATGCCGCGGCGTTATTCGAACTTTAGCGAATACGAGTTCTTGAAGAATTCACACGGGCTGGTCCTGTTCGTCACCGTCGCGGCCCTCATCACGGTCGGCATCCAGCTCTTGTTCTACTTCAATTTCGTCTGGAGCATGTTCAAGGGCAAGAAAGCTAGCGACAATCCCTGGGAGGCGACAACGCTCGAGTGGACCACCGCGACGCCGCCGCCGCACGACAACTTCGCCGGCGTGGTGCCGACGGTCTATCACGGTCCCTATGAATTTTCAGTGCCCGGCGCACCGAGAGATTTCATTATGCAGACAGAGCCTGAAGGCATGGAAGTTCCGGCCGGTTTAGGAGAAACAAGCGGAAATGGCGGCAACGGTCACAAACACTGATCGAGTCATCGATGCGGCGATTGGTAGCGGTGGTCCACCCAGCCGCGGCGGCAACGGCTTTCGCAAGAACGGCGGCGGCCACCACGATGGCGACGACTTTCGCTTCTCACCGGCGCGATACCGCGTCGGCGTTTGGGTTGCGATCGCCAGCATTGTGATGCTGTTCACGGCGCTGTCCAGCGCTTACATCGTGCGCTCAGCCTCGTCAAATGATTGGACGCCGCTGGTCCTGCCCAAGGTGCTGTGGCTAAGTTCGGCGTTCATCGTCGTCAGCAGCATCACAATGGAAATTTCGCGGCGCAGTTTGAAAGCGCAGAACAATCGCGGTTATCGACTGTGGCTTACAAACACGCTCATGCTGGGAATCGGATTCGTTGCTGCGCAACTGTTTGCCTGGCGACAGCTCGCGCGGCAGGGTGTGTACATGGCGAGCAATCCACACAGCTCTTTCTTTTATCTGTTTACAGCCGCGCACGGCCTGCATGTGCTCGGGGGAATTCTGGCGCTGACGTATCTGTTGCTGCGCACTCGCAGAAAAACCGACACGGTCGAAGGCGAGCTTAAGCGCGTCGGCGCGGCGGATGCGGCCACCGTCTACTGGCATTTTCTCGACGGACTTTGGATTTGTTTGTTTCTGCTTCTGTTCTTTTGGAAGTGAAAGTGGTAACGCAAATTGCTAATTTGCGCGTTTTTCAGCAACGGAGTTCGTGAGGTTCGATAATCGCAAGTTAACAACTTGCGCTACTCGGAGGTAACTCGTGGCAACTGAAGCACAAGCACTGACAAACGATTGGGGCGGCGGCGTCCACCCGTATCGAGTGGGTCACCGAAAGCTCGGCATGTGGCTCTTCATCATGTCCGACTCGTTGACGTTTTCCGCGCTCCTGATCGGCTACGCTTACGTGCGCGCCTCGAACGTGTGGCCGACGCCGTTCAAGTTTTCGCCGAGCATCGTTTTCTCGTCAGTGATGACGCTCGTTCTGCTGTCGTCGAGCTTGACGATGGTCATGGCGGTGTCGGCTTCTTCACGCAAGCAGATTTCCCGTGCCCGCAAGTGGATCGTCGCGACGGCCGCGCTGGGCGCGACCTTTATCGTGCTGCACATGATCGAGTGGCGTCACCTGATTCAAGAAGGCCTGACGCCGTTTCAGTTGCCGGCGGAATGGGTTGAGAAGTGGCCGGGCGCGACGCCATTGTTCGGCGCGACCTTCTTCGGCATCACGGGCATGCACATGTTCCACGTGTTCACCGGCTGCATCTATCTTTTGATCGTTTCGGCGCGCGCAAACAAACTGAAGCACGAAGATATCGAGATCAGTGGCTTGTACTGGCACTTCGTGGATTTGGTCTGGATGTTTGTCTTCCCGATGATTTACTTGCTGTCGATCGATGCCACGAAGTAGGCAGGTCAGGGGTCTTCGGTTTTTCCCTCTCCCTTTGGGAGACGGTCGGGGTGAGGGACGAAGTTAGCGCGACAACCCCATTTCATTTTTCCGTAGCCCAGTGCTTTAGCGCTGGGATCGAGAAGTAAAAAGAAATCCGAGCCCGCTTTAGCGGGCGCCAGAATCAGCGAACGCTGGAGAATCACACATGAGCGCACATGTAGAATCAGAACACTTTGCCGGTTCCAACAAACTGTTCATTTCGGTTTGGCTTTGGCTGCTGCTTTTGACCGGCTTTGAAGTTTTTCTCGGCTACATCCACCTGCCGGTGATTTATATGCTGGTGATTCTGATGGGCGCCTCGATCGTAAAGGCAGCACTAATCGTCGCCTACTTTATGCACCTGCGCTTCGAGCGATTGAATCTGGTTTTGACTATTGTGCCGGCGGTAGTTATTTGCATTTGTTTGTTGCTGGTCTTCTTCCCCGACAGTTTCAGATCGAAAGAACTACGCGACCAACGCGCCGCGCCGCCTGCCCCGGAGAGTCATTGAAGTCAGTGAGCGGTGAGCAGTTGGCAGTGGGCGGAATTTCCCTCTCCCTTTGGGAGAGGGTAGGGTGAGGGACGAAGTTAGCGCGATGAACTTCCTCTCTTTATCTAGCCCAGCGCTTCAGCGCTGGGAATGAAGGGTTGGTTTGAAACAGTCCGCTTTAGCGGGCGAAAGAGTTACAGAACCCCGAGTCGTCGGGGCAACATGCGGGAATGAAAGAAACATGAGATCGAGCATTCGACGGGTCTTGGTTGCGGTTCTGCTGGCCGGGTTGTGCTTCCTTGCGCTAGCCGAGCCTTCGTTCGCTCAATGCGCCATGTGCCGCGCCTCTGTCCCGCAGGCGCTCGCAAAGAATTTGAACCTGGCGGTGATCGTGCTGTTGGCGCCGCCGGTCTCGATCTTCGCAGCGATCTTTCTTATCGCGTTTCGTAATCGAAAGGGCTAATGGGTACGCGCGCGTCTCGCGTGCTTTAGTGTAAGGATGGCCGACGTAGCCGAACTGCTTAAGATCGACATCGATCATCGCACGACGCGCGGACGCGCCTGTCCGCAATGCGGAGGCAAGATCATCCCGTCGAATCGCGCGGTTTATCAGAACACCGCCGACCCGAACGCTGTGTTTCCAGTGTGGCAGTGCGAACGTTGCGGTTACGAGGAGCTTTCGCAGAAACCGGAGAAACCGGCAGGCAAGAAGCATTAGTTTTTTGCGTAGCCCAGCGCTTCAGCGCTGGGATGGCGAGATATAATCAATCTTGAAGCCCGCTTTAGCGGGCGACAGAATTCCTAACAGTAGGGAATGCTTGAACGTGAACGCCGCCGCCACCACTGAACGATTTCCGATGAAGAACGAACAACGCTTACTTAACCTAATCTGCCTGATTGGCGCTCTCGGCCTCTTCGCCTTCGTCGGCTACAACTTGTTCGCCGCTGGCGCTGTCATCAGCACCGATGGCTTGTTCTTCACAGTCGTTCCGACCGTCATCGCGATCTGCTTCCTGGCGGTTCCGTTGCAGCCCGTTGTCTCGCGTCGTATAGCGAAGCTGCTCGGAACGACCAGTGAAACCGGGGCTCCAATTGCGGCGGGCGCCAGACCAGCCGCTGGTGGTGCTGCTGTCAGCGGAGTCGGCGCGGCGGCGACATTGCGAACGGCGCCTGCTTTGAAAGATCCGAAAGGCCGCGCCCTGCCCCCAGACGTCAACCGCATGGTTGCGGAAATGAGCAGAACAGAAGGCAGTAAGCAGTGAGCAGTGAGCAGTGAGCAGTAAGCAGCTACGAATTGCACGGTGTTCTAGATTTACGGTGGCGAGTCGATGACTCCTGCCGTCTGCCTCCTGCCGTCTGCGTTGTTTTTGCTGCTCACTGCTCACGGCTCACCGCTCACTTCGTTCGGCCTTCTGCTTCTTGATTTCTATTCCATCCTCCCGCATCTCAACGCCACCCTCAACGCCTCGAGTTTCATTCTGCTGACGTCGGGTTACTACTTCATTCGCCGCGGACGCGTGCTTGCGCACAAGCGCTGCCAACTTTCCGCGCTGACGGCTTCAATCCTTTTTCTGATTTCCTACGTGGTCTATCACCTGCACCACGGCGCGACGCGGTTTCCGGGGCAGGGAATTGCACGACCCGTTTATTTCACGATCCTGACCACCCACACGATTCTTGCCATAGTCATCGTGCCATTCGTCATCATCACTCTGCGACGCGCGCTGCGCGGCGACTTCCTGCGCCACCGCGCGATTGCCCGCTGGACTCTGCCGATGTGGATGTATGTTTCCATCACCGGTGTGATCGTCTACCTGATGCTCTATCATCTGTATCCGGCGCACTGAGACTCTTCACGCCGAAGGCGTGACATAAAATAGCCAGGGGTAAAGTGAGCGAAGCGAGCGACACCCCTGGATTACGAGCCAAAAGGATCTATCGCCCTGAAGGGGCGAAATAACCGCCACAGATGAACACAGGATCTACACTGATAGGGACACGACTGGCCTCTTCCGGTTTTCTATCTGCGTAAATCCGTGTATATCTGTGGCCGCTGTTTACCATGAACTTCTTCGATTATTTCCAAGTCGCGATCATAGCCCTGATCGTCTGCGTAATTGCCGGTAAAGCTGCTTACCTGCGCGTCACGACCGGAATCAATCCGTTTGTGATTGGCCGCGCGACGGAAGGAGCTTGGCGCATCGTCGAGCTGCTTGCGCTCGCGAGCCTGGTTGTGTGGCTGGTCGAAGTCGTTCTACACGCGCTGCGTTCGCCTTACGACATGTTTCCGGACCGCGTGGAGCTGGCTTTGCTGTACACCCAACCGGTGAGAATTCTTGGGGCGACGTTGGCCGGCATTGGATTCGTAGTCTTCGTCCTCGCATTCTTTTCATTTGGCGATTCATGGCGCATCGGAATTGATCGAAAGACGGCGGGCACGCTGGTAACTGGCGGAATCTTCTCCATCTCGCGGAATCC
>DASYTZ010000175.1:0-19034 GCA_036001745.1 Pyrinomonadaceae bacterium | reverse complement strand
GTCTCTCCCGACGACCTCTACGCGTTCGTCACCGTCGAAGGCATCGGCTCAGAGCCGGGCACCGTCGAGATCATCGATTTGAAAGAATTGAAAACTGTGGCAACGGTTGATGTCGCACCGGAAGCGGCGGGCGTTGATTTTTATAAAATCGAGGTGGCTAAGTGAAACGGGGCAGTAGCCCGACCGTGAGGGAGGGCTCAGTAGTTTGGTTATGAAATATCTGCCGCAAGTAATCAGTGCAAAGCGCGTTCGCGGCTTCGTCATCGCCACGCGATTCGACGACGGAGCAGAAAAACATGTCGACATCTCGCAGTGGTTCAAAGGTCCCGTTTTCAAGCCACTCAAGGACTCGAGATTCTTCAAGAAGTTCTTCATAGAAGCCGGGACGCTTGCATGGCCAAACGGCGTCGATATCGCTCCGGAAGCTCTATACAAAGCCGATGACGCGAGAGAAAAGAAAAGAGGGCGTCGATAGAAGCGCCTTGATCACGCAAGAGCATCGGGTATAGCTTCGGCGCATCAGGATTCTCAAAAACCGCAGAGATTCACTTGCCCTCACATCACGCACAAAATTCTATTGACGATTTCCAAAAGCACGAGTATAGTCCGCCCAATTTTAACCCAGCGGGTTTGTTAGCGGTCCTTGCAATAATCCTTAGAAAAGTCTTGGGGAGTTCCCCAGACAGCAAACGTTAGCAGTCCAAGTCATCACGGGCAGAGTCATACGCCCGCCGAAGAATCGCACTAGCCGTACCTTCAACCCCGGAGGAACGTTGTCATGGCCTACATTTCAAAGACGAATCGCAAAAAAGAGAGAGAAGCGCGCCAGGCGCAGAAGAATCGGCGAGAAATTGTGGCCGCTCAATTGAGTAGGCGCGAGATGATGCAAATGGGGCTGCTTACCAGCGCCGGTCTTCTGGTGCCCAAGAAGGGCCTCAGTGCCCGTCCAATGACGCGTTCAGGCTTCATGATGCCCGACGAGATCTGCACCAGTCCGGCCACGTCAGCGTTCACTGAGGCGTTCACGCCGATGACGGTCAAGCGCCCGGAAACGACGCCGCTCACCCCAACGCCGACGATCGCTCCTAATAATGCTGCGGGAGAAGGCCGCACGCGGAATCATCAGGTGGTGACGAGTCCATTTCCTCCGACAAAACAGTACCGAATAGTCCAACAGGCGGCACAGCTAAGCGTGCACGCGGGTCTCCCGCTGCAAACTCTCTGGACCTTCGACGGGAAAAGTCCCGCGCCGCTTTACATTGCGCGATACGGGGAGCCTATCCTCGTTCGCAATGTGAATAACTTGCCAGCCAACAATGGCGGCTTTGGAATCAATCAGGTGAGTACTCACCTGCACAACGGTCACACTCCGTCTGAAAGCGACGGCTTTCCGTGCGACTACTTTCCAAACCCGCAGAACCCGTTAATTGCCAATGCGTTCTTCTACGACCAGTACTATCCCAACGTGCTGGCGGGTTTCGCATCAACCCACGCTCCTAACGGCGACATAAACGAGTCGATGAGCTCGCTGTGGTACCACGATCACCGCGTCGACTTCACGGCACAGAACGTCTACAAGGGACTTGCGGGAATGTACAACCTCTACAATGATTTCGACACCGGTGATGAGACGACTGGGTTCCGTCTTCCCGGAGTTCCGAATTCAACGACCGGCGTCCCTGATTTTGACGTCAACATGCTGTTTGCGGACAGATGTTTCGATAACGCCGGACTGCTGTTCTTCGATCTGTTCAACCTCGACGGAATTCTCGGAGACAAATTCCTGGTGAACGGAAAGATTCAGCCGGTCATGCACGTTCGCCCGCGGAGGTACCGCTTCCGCTGGCTGGATGGCGGGCCTTCTCGCTTCTACCAGTTCTTCCTAACGGATCTGACGAATCTGAACGCACATAACTTATTCTGGCAGATTTCCAACGACGGAAACCTCCTGCCGAGCCCGGTCCAGGTTGAAAGTGTGCGGCTGGGCGTAGCGGAACGGGCGGACGTAATCATCGATTTCGCCCCGCTCGCCGGCAAGACGCTCTATCTTGAAAACAGGTTGGAGCAAACTGACGGGCGCGGACCAACCGGCAATGTTCTGCCCGCAGGCCAGGGGAACAGAGTAATGCAGATTGTGGTGGACCTGCCGGCTGTGCCGGACAACAGCGTCAACCCCGCGACTAACCCTCAGTACTACGCTCTGCCAAGTACGGCCGGCACACCGAGGGTAACTCGGACTTTTAAGTTCGAGAGGGGTAACGGCCAGTGGCAGATCAACGGCAAATTCTTCGATTGCAATGAGGTCCGCTTCAAGGTCCAGCAAAACACAATCGAACACTGGATCCTACAGAACAGTTCGGGCGGCTGGCAGCATCCCATCCATATTCATTTCGAAGAGTTTCAGACCCTTTTGATCAACGGGCAGCCACCCGTGAATTCTCCTCTGGTACAGAAAGGGCGAAAGGACGTGATCCGGCTCGAGCACAATACCGAGGTGAAACTGTTCTTCCGCTTCCGTGATTTTCTGGGGCGCTACCCGATGCATTGTCACAACACGGTCCATGAGGATCACGCGATGATGCTAAGGTGGGATCTCGAAACCGTGGGAGATACAAAGACGAACCCGTAGTTGGTCTTTCGGTCTGCACCGCTCTGGTCGGATGGACAGCGCAAGACAGGGCACGAGAAAGGAGATGCCAAACCATGAAGAGCTTGAATAGAAGAAAGATGCTTGGGTTGATTGGCATGGCGCCAGTGGCGAGTGGGCTTCTGACAAAGGCGTCCGGACAAGCCTTAAGCTCGAACAACATCTCCTCGCGTGAGATGATCAGGCAGCGCTACTTTCCTAATCTCATCCTGACCACGCACGAGGGCAAAAAGGTCCGGTTTTATGATGACCTGCTCAAAGATAAGATCGTGCTCATCAACATGATGTATGCGAAGTGCGAAGGGATCTGCATGCCCATCACCATGAATCTCAGGAAGGTGCAGAAATTGCTGGGCAACCGCGTGGGGCGGGATATCTTCTTTTATTCAATCACGCTCAAGTCCGAGGAGGACTCGCCGAGCGCGCTAAAGGAATATGCTCAGATGCATAATGTGGGGCCGGGTTGGCTGTTCCTAACCGGCGTCCCCGCAGAGATCGAATTGCTGCGCCGGAAACTCGGATTCACTAACCCGGACCCGAAGCTGGATGCGGATAAGTCTCAGCACATCGGGATGGTCCGATACGGAAACGAACGGCTGCAATTGTGGGCAGCCTGTCCGGGCATGGCTCATGCAAGCTGGATCGTCGAGTCGGTCTCGTTCGTGGATTGGCCAAAGACCGTACCAGAGACCGCTCGTCCGGGTGAGAAGGGAGAACGGTAATGAAGAGGAATGTTCCGGTCAGAAGTTTGTTCATCGCTATGATCCTGGTGTTTCTCGCGCCGCTGGTGAGGGCGCAAACCGCAACGTCAACCAGCACCGACGTGTCCGCCGCCACGGCCACCACTTCCCAGACCGTTATGTTTGCCGTTGGCGACGGCCCGGAGGCTGTAGCCTTTGATGGAACCAACGTCTGGGTGGCCAACGAGTTCAGCAACAATGTGGTTAAGATGCGGGTCAGCGACGGAGCGATTCTTGGCACCTATTCCGCGGGCAAGCGCCCGGTGGCGCTCGTTTTCGACGGCGCGAACATTTGGGTGGCAAACTATCTGAGCGATAACGTTACCAAAATGCGCGCGCGAGATGGATTGGTCCTCGGAACGTACGCGACAGGGGACGGCCCCGGCGGATTAGCGTTCGATGGCGCGAACGTCTGGGTGGCGAATCGAAACAGCAATAACGTGACGAAGCTGCAAGCGAGCGATGGCCTCAAGCTTGGCACCTTCGCAGTGGGCACTCGCCCGCTCGCGCTGGCATTTGATGGCGCCAATATTTGGGTTACCAACAATAACAGCGATACTGTGACCGCGCTGCAAGCGAGCGACGGCAGCGTGCTCGGCACATATGCTGTAGGCAAAGGGCCATTCGGCGTAGCTTTTGACGGCGCCAACGTCTGGGTCGCCAATTTCTTTAGCCGTAGCATCGTGCAATTGGCTAGTAATGGGACCGTCGTGAATACGGTTGCAATTGGTGATGGCCCGGCCGGCGTGATCTATGCGGGCGGCTACCTGTGGGTAGCCAACAACGGCAGTAACACCGTCAGCAAAATCCAGCAAGGTTTGGTAGTCGGCACCTTCGCGGTTGGCAGGGGCCCGTTTGGGGTTGCGTTCGATGGCGCCAATATCTGGGTTGCCAGTGCGTCTGCCGGAACGGTTTCGCGTATCAGCCCTGCGAATAAGACCGCCGCAGTGCCCTGAGTCGACCGGCTGCTCTCAACCATCTTACTTTCCACTCTGACGGGATGCGGATAAATAGCGCCTAATGCCCGCGAACGTATCGCGCCAGCCTACCTCACACGCCGCATAGAATTGATCTGCGGCACTGTCACACGGGAAGCCATCCTGCACCACGCGCAAAGTTGTCTGCTGCGGCCCAAGCGGAATCACAGTGAACTCAGCACTGAGTTGGTTCGCAAAGGGCAGCGAACCTGTTCATGTTTAGTCGCACTTCGCACGCTTGTACGCATAGTCAATTCCGCGTGTCTGACCTTTCATCGTTCCCTCAACTCGCGCAAACAGAGAACCGTCCGGTTGCAGGCGAAAGATGATGCGCTGCGGAAAGTCGTGCTCGAGATTTTCGAACACAGCTTTTTTATTCTGAAGCTTAACGAGCTTGAACGATGCCTCCGGCTGATTTGAAGGTTTCTCTACGTAATAGATCGCGGGTCTTTGTCCTGACGAATTTGAGTGAATTCGTATTCACGCACGCTCCCATTCGCCACCGCGCGCCCATGCCGAGCATCACGCCGCCGGAAGGTTTCATCCATTGCTCGTTGATCTCGCGGCCGTTCACATTCGATTCCCAACAACCAGCGAGCCAGGCGAGATCGTTGACTGTCGGTTTTGACGCTTGCGCAAGTGCTGAGTAACCGGCCAGGAGCAGAATCAAGACCGCCGCCTTCCAAAAGTTATTCATTTTTGCATTACCTCATTTGCTTGGCTGCGACTTTGAATCAAATGGTCGAGCGAAAAGCGATCAGCTTCTCTCGGAATCACCAGAACGAAGAGCAACAAGGCCAATCGCGGAATCACATGCGTGTGAAATTCATAGAGCGGCTCTTTCAGCAGATGCCCAAAGGTGACGATTGCCAGTACGAACCCGAGCGCGATTAGCGCTTCGCGAGTTCGGAAGCCGATGATCACCAAGGCGCCGGCGATCAGTTCAACAAAAGGAATCGTGACTCCGACAGCCCACAGCGACCAGACCGGCAGGAATGTGTCAGAAAAAGGAAGAAACCACTTGCGCGCATGATTTAGCGGTCCGAGTTGAAAGACCTTCCAAAAGCCGGCCATGAAAAATATCAACCCGAGCACCAGCCGCGCGAAAAGCACGGCCCAGCTTAGATTTGGGTTCGCGAGAACGCGCTCCATCGAAAAATCACTGTCCCGGACTTGTCGTTGATCCCTTATCGATTTTGTCGCCGAGCTTCACGATCCACAGTCCCGAGTTGATGTCGTTGAAATAGATCAGGCCGTTGTGCGGTTGCGCGCCCCACATCAGCGGCAGGTTCGGACGATACGACTCGGGTGCGCCGCTGAAGAGCCGGC
Source organism: Pyrinomonadaceae bacterium (assembly GCA_036001745.1). Lineage (GTDB taxonomy): Bacteria > Acidobacteriota > Blastocatellia > Pyrinomonadales > Pyrinomonadaceae > UBA11740. Next base: position 13,341 of record DASYTZ010000175.1, on the reverse strand, counting down.
CAATTTCACGACCTTGTCGATACAGATCGCCGCGCAGCTCGCCGGATACATCGACCACGCGACCGCCGCCCTGGTAATAACCCATATACATGATCCCGTCCTCGACCCACATGTTGTGCGCGCCGCCTTCGGGCACGGGATACTCGGCGACTTTTTTCGGATGAAAGATGTCGCTAACATCGATTACGTGACAGATGCCACGCGTGGGAATGCGATTGTGCGATGTGATGTCGAAGAACGAAGGCAGCACTTCATCGCCGATGAACAGATAGTTGCGATCGCGAAAGACTGAGTGCGTGCCCGCCAGCCAGCCGTTGCCATAAAGCTCGTTGTGATTGAAACGAAATTGGCTGACGAGCTGCGGATGTTCCGGGCTGCCTCCTTTGATGCCGGCCCCGACATCGAGAATCACCAGGCCATCGTGCCAATAGGCGAGATAAGCCAGGCCCTCCTTCACCTGAAGATCGTGCAGGTAACGTCCCGCGATCTCTTCGCCTTCTTTTGTGCGAATCATGCCGGCGTGCGGATTCTCAGTCTGCCAGCGCGCGACTTCCTTTGGATTCTTCACGTCGGCGAAATCGATCACGCGCATCGAGCCGGTGGCGTCGTCGGTCAGGTAGACGTAATGGCCATTGACGAACGCACTGTGCACGCCGCCCGTCACGGTCGCGGTGTATTCGGAAATCAGTTTTGGATGCGCCGGATCAGAAGTGTCGTAGAACGCGATGCCGTTCTTGCGATTCGAAGCGCCTTCGCGCGAGATGACCAGAATTTTTCCGTCGGCAGTCGTGCTGATGTCGTTGACAATGCGCGCATCGACTTTCACGGTGTCCGTCAACTTCGGATGCGCTGGATCGGAAATGTCGTAAACCAGGAACCGATCGGCGATGGTCGAGTAGTACGCATAGTTGCCGATGATCCATTCTTCGGCGCCCTGGAATTCTTTGAAGGGCGCGCGGCCGACGACATTCAGTTCGCGCTCGATATTGCGGGGCGAGACGACGATCGAAGCCGTTGAAGAAACGTTACCGCTGCTCGCCGTGACGATGTAAGTGCCGGGCTGTTCCGCAACGAAAGCTCCGTCGGGATAAATCGTCGCGCCGCTGCCGCTGACCAACCAGCGCGGAGTGAACGGATCGGCCGGCGCTCCTTTCGCTGTGAAGTGGATCACATCGCCGGTCCGTGCGTTGGTCGAAGACGGATCGATCATCAGCGAGCGCAAATTGTTCCGCACGACGGTCACCGTGGTGGTGCCTTTCGCTGCTCCGGATGTGGCAGTGATGACCGCCTTGCCCGGCGCGACGCCGGTCACGACTCCAGCGGCATCGACCGTTGCCGTTCCTGGCGTGTCTGAACTCCATGTGATGGGAACGCCTGTTCGCGGATCGCCGGCGGCAGTGCGCGTGGTCGCTTCGAGTTGCACCGCGCTGCCAACCGTAATCGGCGCGGCGACGGAACTAATTTCAATCGCCTTGATGCCCGCAGGCTTCACGACGATCCTGGTAAAGCCTGGCGTCCCGCTAACCATTGCTCCGGCGATGACTTCGCCCGGGCCGACCAGTTTCACGACGCCGTTCTCGTCCGCAGCGGCCGCATCGAATGGGCCGGCGAAATACGTCGAAGGCGCAATGTTTACGACTTTTCCATTGGCGTCTTTCGCGACGACGGTCAGCTTCACTTCCTGGCCGACTTCCGCTTCCTTTTGTGATGCGGTGACTTCGACAGTGGCGACCGAAGGTTGTTGCGCAAACGCCGGAAGCGCAAAGCAACTGCAAAGGATAATTCCCAGCACAAATCTCTTAACGAACATTGATGAACCTCCCAGAGCGAATAGGCATGCAGCGCGCAATGTTATTCAAAGCTGACGAAAACGCAAAGCGAACTTGAATCGGGGTGGTGGCCTAATCTGACATTCTCGACTCATCCTCGGCGGGTTCTGCGCGGACCTCGGCTTTTTCCTCTGCGGTAAAGCTTTCAGACGTCCTTAACCGCAGAGGGAGCGCGGAGGTTTTCGCGGAGGGGCACAGAGGAAAAACCGAAATTAGGTCACTACTTGAATCGGCAATCATAGTGTCTCATCATAGATCTCGAATCCCCGCTGGCTTGAGTTTTTGATCCCGTCGCTACCACCACCCCACGCGGGATGCCCGCGTGGGGCCCCGGCCGCTCCGGGTGCTGACACCATGGCGAACGTTGCGTTAAGACTTCCGGAAAACGTGCCGGGCGATTTCTTTGTCGACTCGACCTGCATCGACTGCGACGCCTGCCGGCAGATTGCGCCGGAAACTTTTGCGGAAGTCACCGACTACTCAATCGTTCATCGCCAGCCGCAAACAGATGAACAAATCAAACGGGCGATGATGGCGCTAGTCGCGTGTCCAACCGCGTCGATAGGCATGACTCAGCACCACGACGCGCGCCTTGGCATCGACGCGTTTCCTTCTTTGCTTGCCGAAAATGTCTTTTATTGCGGCTTCAACGCTGAGTCGAGTTTTGGCGCCTGGAGTTATCTGATCGTGCGGCCGGAAAATAAAGGCGGAAACGTCTTGATCGATTCGCCGCGGTTTGCGACACAGCTCGTGAAGAAGATTGATGCAATGAGCGGCGTGCGCACAATGTTTCTCACTCACAAAGATGATGTGGCGGACCATCAGCGATTTGCCGATCGATTCAACTGCGAGCGCGTCATGCACGCCGACGATGGCGGGCAGCGCCTCGGGATGGAGCGCGTAATTCGCGGCGGCGACCCGGTCGAACTCGATCAGGATCTCATCGCGATTCCGGTCCCCGGCCACACGCGCGGTCACATGGTGGTGCTGCTTTATCGAAACAAGTTTCTCTTCACCGGCGATCATCTCGCGTGGTCGCCGAATCGTCAGACGCTGATCGCATTTCGAAACGCTTGCTGGTATTCGTGGACGGAACAGACAAAGTCGATGCGAAGGCTTCTCGGTTATGAATTCGAATGGGTTTTGCCGGGGCACGGCAGAATCCATCATGACACGCGACGAAAGATGAAGGCGCACCTTCAGCGCTGTATTGAATGGATGGAATCGCGTTAATATGGCGGCTCGATTTGGGGAGGGAAGATGAAACTGACACGGATTTTAACTGGCCTGACAACTTTGGCCCTGCTCGTTTTTACAGCGCTGGCGCAAAGCGGCGACACAAAACACTTCGCCAAAGATGGATTGTCGTTCGATTATGCGAACGGCTGGGCGATCAGCGACGACAGCAACTCTGACGCGCAGCAACTGACGCTGAACCGGCCCGATAGCGACGCCATCATCAAGTTCTTCGTGCATCGTGGAAAAGTCAACACGCCCGAAAAGCTTGCCCAGGCTAAGAGCAAGATCATCGATCCCTATGTCAATTTCACCGAAAAGCAGTTCGTCGAAATGGGAGCCAAGCCGACCCGCACTCCGGCGAGCACTGAGATAGGCGGCGCGCCGGCCGAAGGTATCCGCGTGGTCGCAATTCTTGCAGGCGAACCCGGCGAAGCCGGTATTTATTGGGCTACAGTCGGCGAACGGCTGGTTGTGTTGACCTTTTTCGGGCCGGATAAGTCCTTGAAAAAGGCGACAGCAACCTGGGACGGCATTCGTAACAGCTTGAAGATCGAACCGCCACCGGCAAAGGGAGCTTCACCAAAACCCAGCCCCGGCAAACCGTAATCGTCAGACAGGTCATCGTCTGCTAGTATCACCGCGCTCGGTTATTTCGGATTCAACACGGAGCTGAAAAAGTGATCATTGGACTGCCCAAGGAAATTAAGGCTTCTGACTTTGTTCAGCCACCAATTTCCAGTTGTACGCTTCCACGCCAGCCGCAAGAATTGTCATTGCCCGCGCCAGGTCATCGCAGTTGAGTACGTAGGCGATGCGGACCTCGTCCTTGCCCTTGCCCGGGGTCGCGTAGAATCCGTCTGCCGGCGCGACCATCACGGTCTCGTTGTCGAGTTGGAACTCTTCAAGCATGAAGATAGCGAATTCCTCGCCGTCGCGAATCGGTAACTTGGGCACAACGTAGAATGCGCCGCCCGGCTTGCGGCAGACCGCACCCGGTATCTTTGCGATTGCATCGCACACCAGATCTCTGCGGCGTTGGTACTCGCGGCGCACTTCGGTGAAGTAGCTGTCAGGCACTCTTACCGCAGCCATCGCCGCCAACTGGTCAACGGTCGGCGGACAAAGCCGCGCTTGACCGAACTTCAATGCCGCGGCCATCAGTTCGGCGTTCCGGCTGATGATGCAACCCACTCGTGCTCCGCACGCGCTATAACGCTTGGACACGCTGTCTACCAGTATCGCCCGGTCTTCGATTCCAGCCAGATTGAGGACGCTCGTGTGCTCGGTCTCGTCGTCGTAGATGAACTCGCGATACGCCTCGTCGCCGATGAGGTAGAGTTCGTGCTCGGCGCACAAATCCGCAAGCATCTCCAGTTCCGGTCGAGTGTAAACCGCGCCCGTCGGGTTGCCGGGGTTGGAATAGATGATTGCCCTGGTTCTGCTAGTGATGGCCCGTTCGAACTCGGCTCTGGGCGGCAGCGCAAAGCCGGTCTCGGCCAGACAGGTCACCGGGACGAGCTTGACTCCGGCAGTTACCGCGTATCCCAAATAGTTGGAATAGAACGGTTCCGGCACGATGACTTCGTCACCGGCGTCAGCCACCGCGTCCAGCGCGAACGATATCGCCTCGCTGCCGCCGGTCGTAATCAGAACGTCCTGGGCCCGCACGTTTATTCCCACGCCGCTGTAGTACTGAACCAACGCGTCAATGTACTCCTTCAAGCCCTGCGAAGGCCCATAGGCAAGCACCTTGATATCGACGTTCCGGTATCCGTTCATCATCTCGGTTGGGGTCTCGATATCCGGCTGGCCGATGTTCAGGTGATAGACCTTGATGCCGCGGGCCTTGGCCCGGTCGGCATACGGCGCCAGCCGTCGAATCGGAGAAGCCGGCATCTCAATCGCCCGGCTGGAAAGTCTGACTTTGCTCAATACGACTCCTGTCACGTTCGCTCTACGCCTCTTTGCTCAACAAAACTGCGCACCGAATATACCAGAGCTTCCCGTTGGGACAAGCGCTGAAACAGCCTGGACGAAACGGCTTCAGTCGGCGCCATGTTGAGTGCCGACAGCGCATTTCGATCCAACTTTCATGTAGAAGGCGTGCTTCACTATTGCGTGGCGAACGTGCCCGGCGCGGTGCCGCGGACTTCGACCTTCGCGCTGACTAGTGCGACGCTGCCTTACGCGTTGAAGCTGGCGAACAACGGATTGCAAGCGGCGGTGGCGAAAGACGAGGGATTGAAACCAGGCGTCAATACCTATGCCGGCAAACTGACCTACGAAGCTGTGGCCGTTTCACAGAACAAGAGTACACGCCGCTGGATGAATTGTTGTGACGAGCGCTATCGCTGAGGTTGGTCCAGCAGTTTCGCGAGACAACTTGTTAGCTCTTCTGCCTTAACCGGTTTGTAAAGAAACGCATCGATTAAGGCAGCGTCTACTTCACCCTTGTTTTCCTGCCCGGTCAGCAAAACAATCGGCACATTCGAAAGTTTAGGGTTACTGCGCAGGAAAGCGGCAAGTTGTTGACCACTCAGCTGCGGCATGATGGCATCCGTCACCACGATGTGGACGTCAGATGACAGCGCCAGCTTCATTCCCTCGATTCCGTCGGCGGCCGCAATCACCCGATAGCCTGCGCGTTGCAGAGTAACTTCCAAATACCGTCGCAACGAACGATCATCTTCGACCAAAAGGACGCACGGCTGAGACGCAGCGCCGTTAATTACGGGTGCCGTATCGCGCGAATGCGATGATTGGGGGTCGTCCATGAGCCAGTGCTGTGAGCTGAATTCGAGGCGAGTCAAACCAACTTCAATTCCCTGTAAACCTGAGAGTAAGCTGGCCTTCATTGGTTGTCAACGAAGTGCCGCGCTCAGGAATTACGGGCGCCTTTGTTATACTCATTGGCTCGTCACCCGCCCAGTAATCCAACTGAAGTGATCTGACGAATTTTTTTCATGTACGAGTTTGCCGTCACCCCAGCAGTCACCCAAATCCGCCGGCGCGGTGTCGAGATCTGCGATGTTTCGCCCGGCACAATCGCCGCCGAGCTCGAGCTCGAGCCGGGCGATCGCGTCATGCGCGTGAATGGGCGCATGGTGCGCGACTACCTCGACTTTCGCTTTCACACGGCAGGCGAAACCGAACTGACGATCGACGTGCGGAAGCGCACCGGCGAAGACTGGGAACTGAGCATCGAGCGTGATGAATCGGAAGATTTCGGCGTCAGTTTCGAGCAAATCGTCCCGCGACAATGTGCAAACGAATGTCTGTTTTGCTTCTGCAAAGGCAACCCCGAAACTGCGCGGCCTTCGTTGTTCGTACGCGATGAAGACGTGCGATTGTCGTTTCTCTACGGGAATTACACGACGCTGACATCGATCACCGAAGATGAAATGAAGCGTGTCATCGAGCAGCGCTTGACGCCGCAGTATGTTTCAGTGCACGCAACTGATCTCGATGTGCGCGCTTATCTGCTCGGAGTCGACAAAAAGCGCGCGGACATTTCCGGCAAGATGCATCGCCTGATGGATGCCGGAATCGACATTCATGCGCAGGTTGTGCTTTGTCCAAAGATAAATGACGGTGAAATCTTGCGCCGCACGATCAACGATCTCGCGGCGCTGCACCCGCGCGTTACCAGCGTCGCCATCGTGCCTTTGGGCTTGACGAGATATTTGAATGATCCGCGATTGACGCCAGTCACACCTGAATTTTGCCGGCAGACCGTTCGCGAAGTGTCCGCGATCCAAAGCGATCTGCGGACGCGCCTGGGGACCACCTTCGCGTTTCTCGGCGACGAGATTTATTTGAAGGCCGGCCGCGCAATCCCTTCGCGCAAGCACTACGGCGACTATCCCCAGATCGAGGATGGCATCGGCATGGTGCGAAGTTTCGCGAATGATTTCGGATTGTTGACTGGACAGCTAGCGCGAAGAACAAACGGATCACGGCCTGGATCACACTTGAGCGGAACAGTCCTGACTGGAACTCTGTTCGCGCCTATGCTGCGTAAGATGGTTGACAAGCTGAACGTGAGCACAGGAACAAAGCTTCATGTCGCCGCAGTCGCCAACGATTATTTCGGCGGTGATGTCAGCGTTGCCGGACTCTTAACCGGCGGTGATTTTCTCGCCGCCCGTGACCGGGTGCACGGTGACTTTGCGATCATTCCGCGTGTGGCGGTGAAGAGTGACGAGCCAATCTTTCTCGATGGCCTGCGGTTTGAAAATCTGCAACAACAGTTCAAAGTCCCGGTTCATGCTTTTGATTTCGATCAGCTCGCATCGTTTCTCAAGACGAACCTTGCTGCATGTCGTCATTAGCTCCAACGAAAAAAATTCTGGACGTGGGTTGCGGCTGGAACAAAACGCCGGGCGCGATCGGCATCGATTCAAATCCCAAAGCGCACGCTGATGTCGTTCATGACCTGGGCGTCGTTCCGTATCCGTTTGCTGATGACGAATTCGACGAGATTGTCTGCCGCCACGTGATCGAGCATGTGCCGGACGTTATGGCGCTCGTCACTGAGCTGTACCGCATCGCCAAGCCCGGCGCGCGCATTACGATCGTTACGCCGCACTACACGAATCCCGATTGGGCGACTGACCCAACGCATCGCAATCATTTCAACAGCTATTCTTTCAACTGCTTCGTTGAAGACCGGCAGCTCTTTCCCTTTTACACGGAAGTGCGCCTCAAACCCATTCGCACATACGTTTCGCTCGCGAACCTTTGGCGCGCCGTTGGTCTCGAGTTTATCGTCAACCTCGATCAGCGCTGGCCCGCATTCCGTTTCACGCGCAAGTTTTGGGAGTTTTATTTGAGTTCGATTGTGCGGGGCAAAGAATTGCGATTCGAACTAACCGTAATCAAAGGAAACTAAGGTTTTTCCTCACAGACTTCCACAAAATCGGATCGAAATCCGAATTTTCGGTAAGGTGAAAGCGCCACGTTTCGCTTACCCAGTGGATTTCCATGATTACCGGCTAGGGGCATGGGGTTTGCCGTCTTTTTCAACCAGTTATGTGCCGGAACGCAAGGTTGGCTCAAAAATCGGGAGTTTTGGTCTGTCTTGCTTTGTTCGCGATCGTAGGTTTTGGACAAGGGCGCAGGCCGCCTACTGGAAATGATAATGACCGGACTGCATCGGGAAGCATTCGGGGCCGCATCGTGATGGCCAACGGCTCCTATACCAATGCCAATGTCAAGGTGACCCTTCTAAACATAAGAGAAACAATTAGTGTTGTGTACACCGATACTCAAGGCCAATTCGAGCTACGTAACCTGAATCCTGGAAATTATCAATTGGAAGTGGAAGCCGATAGACAACGATTCGATCTTAAGACCGAACCAGTTCAAGTCTTTAGAGGAACGCCGACAGTTGTCACAATAGCTCTAAAAGAGAAAGCCGATTCGGCTTCCAGCTCCAATGCGGCGGTTTCTATTTCAGAACTCGATCCGAATATTCCGTCAGGTGCAAAGAAAGAGTTTGACAAAGCGAGCAAGCTGGCGGCTGAAAAAAACAGCGCAGAGGCCATATTTCATTTCCGAAAAGCGATCGAACTTTATCCGCGCTTTGTAATGGCCTACAACGATTTGGGAACGCAGTTGCTCGCGAGCGGCAAACTCGACGAAGCTGCCGAGGCATTGTCAAAAGCGGTGGCTTTGGACAGCAAAGCTTTTAATCCTGCGCTCAATCTGGGTATTGTGCTGGTTCTACAACATAAATTCGCCGAAGCCGCTACCATTCTGGCCACGGCGACATCTCTCGAACCGAATTCACCGTCCGCGCGGCTGTATGCAGGTTTGGCAGCTGCCGGTCTCGGAGATTTCGGAACCGCCGAAAAAGAGCTAAAGACAGCACACGAGCTCGGGGGCACGCGGTTCGCGACTGCTCTTTACCATCTCGGAAATTTGTACCTGAGCAAGGGAGACAAAGAATCGGCCTTAACTTCTTTTCAGCTCTATTTACGTGAAGTTCCTGACGCAGCCAATGGCGAGCAAGTCCGCAAGACGATCGCGATGCTGCGTTGAGATTAGCGGCTGGCAGGGCTTTTTGACTGCCAGTCAACCATCAACAATCTAGGAGGCGAATATGAACAACTCACATATGGCGAAATCGCTGGGCAAGATCGCCGCGTTTTCGTTATCGCTATTGATGATGATTTTCATCTTTAGCCTGCCAGTGATGGCGCAAGCCACTACTGGCGAACTCAAGGGGACTGTCGTCGATCAAAACGGCGCAGCCGTTCCCGGAGCAACCGTTACCGCAAAGAACGACGAGACTGGGATTGAAACGACAGTCACGGCCAGCGGCGATGGTGGTTATGATTTTCCGCGGCTGGCACCCGGCAAATACACCATCACGGCGGAGGGCTCCGGCTTTAAGAAGACGGTAACAACCGGTGTAACAGTGAGCGTCGGAGTCGTTAACCCTCTCGACGTCAAACTCGAGGCCGGCGCTGTGTCGGAGACCGTAACAGTTACGGCTGACACTGAACAGATAGTGAACCGCGACCAGGCTCAGCAGTCCACTACGTTCGAAACAAGGAAGGTCGAAGAGCTGCCATCCAATTCAGCAGGTGGCGGGATCGATACGCTGGCCTTGCTGGCACCCGGTGTTGTGCCTGGGTTCGGTAACGTGAACTCAAACGGCACGACTCTTTCGGTCAACGGCAACCGCGCGCGTTCGAACAATTTCACACTCGACGGCACGGACAACAACGACCTGACAATTGGCGGTCCGAATTTCTTTATCGATAACCAGGACGCCGTGCAGGAGTTCCAGCTGATTACTAACAACTTCTCGGCGCAGTACGGACGCAACCAGGGCGCGATCGTTAATATCGTGACCAAGGGCGGCACCAACGAGTTCCACGGTTCGGCGTTTGAGTTCCATCGGAATGCGAGCGCCTTGGATGCCATGACTAACGCCGAACGCGCCGATCCGAACCGCAGCAAGAAGGACAAATTTATCAGCAACGTATTCGGCGGCACTTTTGGCGGGCCCATCGTTAAGAACAAAGCGTTCTTCTTCGTTGATGGCCAGCTCATCCGCCAGCGCCAGACGTTCCTGTTTCAAGCCGGCAATCCGGCGATTCTTCCGTCTGGATTGGCCACGCTCGCGGCAAACTTCCCTGGAAATCCAGCAATTGCCGCCATTGTGAATCAGAGTGTTTTCGCCCTCCAGCCGACGGCACGAGTTCAGGGTGGCGGCACGGCGCTGACGGGCAACCTTTGCTTCCCGAAGGATTTTACGCAACCTTGCACCGGGGCCAATGCAGTGCTGGTTCCTACCGGTTTTCCGGAGTACTTGTTGCCACTACCGTTTGACCAAAAGGAGTACGGTCTTCGTGGTGACATCAATCCGACGAGCAAAGATAGCCTCAACGTTAAGTATCGCTTTCAATCGTCGCCTGAGACGAATGCCGATTCGCAGTCGAATGGTTGGATTGGCGATGTCCCGTTCAAGAGCCGCAACCTGAACGGCCAGTGGACCCGTCAAGTTACCAGCCGTCTGGTGAACAACGTAACGGCTGCTTGGCAAAAGCTCCAGGTAACTTTTGGCGACTGCACTGGTAGCCAGTTGACCGGTTGTCAGGGATCCCCGGCACAAATCGGCACGGCGTTTACTAATATCACCTTCACCGGCATCAGAGCTGGTGGTGTAACGCTGCAGTCTATTGGTGTGGCGACGAACATCCCGCAAGGCCGAGCGGTGCGGGTGGCTCAGTTTGCCGACAGTCTGTCGTGGACGAAGGGTAAACACACCATGCTTTTCGGTGTCGATCTTCGCGACCTCGACAATTCGGTTCCGTTTCTGCCCAACCTGAACGGCGCGTTCCGGTTCGGCGCTCCCCCCTCACCACGACCCTGTACGCTAACCACCCCGCCGACTTGCTCGCCTTTCGCGACAACCGCGCGCATCGTCGCCAACGCCCCAAACTTCGTTACCATCGTCGCTGGACAGGACACGATCGTTTACAAGGAAAGAGATCAGTTCTACTACTTCCAGGACGATTTCAAGGTTCGCGAGAATTTCACATTGAACCTCGGTGTTCGTTATGAATATACGGGTCAGCCAATCAACACGCTGCACGACCTGACGCTCGCGCGTGAGAGCGATAGCAGCACAGCAATCTGGCGGCAGAGCCTGCCGATCGATGTGCGCACGGTGCCGAAGATCCCGGTCGACAAGAACAACTTTGCACCGCGCTTCGGCTTCGCCTGGGTACCGCACATGGGCGGCGGCAGCTTCAATCACTTCTTATTCGGTGATAACGACGCTACCGTAATCCGCGGCGGTTACTCAATCGCCTACGACCCGGCGTTCTATAACATTCTGTTGAACGTCTCGACGTCAACGCCGACGGTCTTCAACAATACCATCAACAATACTTGCACCACGCCTCCGTGCAGCACCGATGCCGGCTTCATTGCCCAGTTGACTTCGCCGGTCTTTCGCTTGCCGGCGAACCCGACGGGCGATGTGGTTCGCGCCGCTTTGGGCTCGCAACTTCAGAAGAACACGTTCGATCCCAGGTTCTTCAACGAAACAGTCGTCGGCCCGGACTTCCATGCGCCATATTCACAGCAATGGTCGATTGGTGTTCAACGGCAGATCAATCGCAATAACGTGGCTGAGATTCGCTATGTCGGAAACCACGGCGTCGGTCTGTTTCAGACCATTAACCGTAATCCCGACATCAGACGAATCTTCAACGGCTTCACACTTGGGGGCGTCACGTTCCCGGGCTTCCCGCAGTTGCTGCACGGAGCCGTTCCACTGACCTGCACGGATAATCCGGCGACGCTCGACAACGAGGGAGTTTGCAACGGGCGTATTCTGCCACAGGGCAACATTCGCTCGCGCGAGAATACGGCGTCTTCGACCTACAACGGGTTGCAGATGCGCTACAACGGGCGTTTGTTCAATCAGTTGACGTTGGGCGCGGCCTACACCTTCAGCAAGACCCTGGATAATGCATCCGAAGTCTTCTCGTTCGGTGAAGGATTCGCATCCCAGAACCCGTTGGACATCAACGCCGGCGAAAAAGGATTCTCCGGTAATGATCGTCGTCACGCATCCTCGATCAACGCCCTGTGGGATATTCCCTTCTTCAAGAAGCAGGAAGGATTCACGGGTCACTTCCTCGGCGGGTGGCAAGTCAACGGCACATACGTTCTCGCAAGTGGACGTCCGTGGACGCCGCTGGAGTTCTGTAACTTTGGCTGCTTCGGCATCGGCTATGAAGACATTGGCTTCGACAGTACCTTCCTCGGATTCGATACACTGCGTCCATTCCGCGGAAATCCGAACGCGCCACGCGATTCAGTCGGCATCACTTCGTTCGATGGCGACTTTCTCTTCGGTGCCGGGACGAGCCCGACTGGGTTCTGGTCACTGAATGCGCTCAACCAGGGCAACCTCGTATCGGTGACGCCAAACGACGTGCGTTTCATCTTCAACGGTCCGGGAGCAGCTAAACTGTTCGGGAACCCGTTCGGTGATGTACTTCGCAACAGCGAGCGCGGACCGGCGCTCAACCAACTGAACATCGGCATCTTCAAGACTACCAACCTAACGGAGCGAGTTAAGATTCAGTTCCGCACAGAGCTGTTCAATGCGCTCAACCATCCGAACGTTGGTTACGGCGTGGCATTTGGTAGTTCGTTGCCCGATCAGTTCCTCGAAGACGCCGGGAACGGCGGTGGCGCGGGAACGTTCAACGGCTTCAACGATCGCAAAGCGATGGAGTTGAGCAGCCGTCGTGTTCAGTTCGGCCTGCGCATAATCTTCTAACCAATCCGACGAAAGTCGGCTATCTCGAGGGAGAGCTTGAAATGCTCTCCCTCTTTTTTTCGCGTGTTGAGCAAATAGTTTTTGGGCAGCAAGGCAAGCCAATGACGGATGCGGTTCGCCAGCTTTCAGCCCGTCGCTCGAAAACACAACTTCCGATTGCGGCTGTCAGCGCGAACGCGGCTTGTACACGTAACTTTTCCGCGTCCGCACAGTCGCTTTAGGCGCGGCGACTTCGACCTTTATTTGTCTGGGAGTGTTATCCGCTGATTTGTTCCTCGGGTAATAACCAAGCGTATACTGCTCGCGCAGTTTCAAGGCGAGACGTTCGAAAGATCGAGACAGATTTTTCAAGCTGTCGGCGTATTGAAAGTGTCCGCCTGTTTTGTCTGCAAGCAGTCGCAGGTAAAGCGTGGCTCGCTTGTACGCTTCACTGGCCGGCTCACCGTTCTTCGTTACGTGGGC
>DASYTZ010000174.1:0-3796 GCA_036001745.1 Pyrinomonadaceae bacterium | reverse complement strand
GCCGGCGCGTTCGATTAATTGATCGAGCAGCGGAATAATTGTCTCGCAGCCTTCAATTGAGAATCGCTTCTGGCCCAGGAATTTTGTGTTAAGAAACTTTTCGAATTGCTCTGCTGAGATTAGCTTCCACAGAATTCGCTTCTTTACTTCGGCGTCGATCGGATCGGGGTGCACAAATTCGCGGCGAATCTGTTCCCTCAGCCAAAGCTTCTCTTCCTTGCTCTGGATGTGACGATATTCCGTGCCGACTTTGCCGCAGTACGCGCGTTGCACGATGTCAAGAATCTCGCGCAGCGTCGCCGTCTCAGTCCCGCCGAGCCCGCCAGAGATGAAGAGTCGATCGAGATCCCAAATCGTGAGGCCGTATGTCTCGATGTCGAGCTCCGGATGGTAAAGCAGCGGCAGCGCGTGCAGCGGATCGATGTCGGCAATCAAGTGTCCGCGCACCCGATAGGCGTTGATGAGCTCCATCACGCGCGCCTGGCGAACGGACTGCTCATGCATCTGATCCCCACCGAAGAAAAGCGGATTGCGATCGACATTCCAACGCAAAGGTGCATGCGCGATTCCGAGATCGGCGAAGATGTTGTCGTAAAACTTGTCTTTCCCCAGCAACAGCTCGTGCACTCGCGCGAGAAACGCGCCGGACTCAGCGCCCTGAATGATGCGATGATCGTACGTGCTGCTGATGGTGATCGCTTTGCTGATGCCGAGCTGCGGCAAAATTGCGGGCGCGATGGACTGATATTCCGCCGGATACTCGATAGCACCTGTCGCGATGATTAGCGACTGGCCGGGCATCAAGCGCGGTGTCGAAGCGACGGTGCCCAGGGTGCCGGGATTCGTCAGCGAGATCGTCGTGCCCTGAAAATCCGGAACTTGCAGCTTCCCTTCTCGTGTACGGGTGACAACGTCGTCGTAAGCCCGGAGAAAATCGGAAAAGCCGAGCGCGTTTGCGTTCTTAATGTTCGGAACCAAAAGCGTCCGCGTGCCATCTTTCTTTTCCAAGTCGATCGCTATGCCGAGATTAACCGACTTGCGCTTGACGCGAACCGGTTGATCGTCGACAACTTCGAACCCGTCGTTCATCTGCGGAAACTGTTCAAGCGCGCGCAGTAACGCAAACGCGATCAGATGAGTGAACGAGGCTTTGCCGCGATCGTTGTCCCGGAGGTGACGATTGATGATGACGCGGTTTTCCTCCAGCAGCTTCACCGGAATGCGACGTTGCGAAGTCGCCGTCGGCACGGCGAGGCTGGCCTCCATATTCTCGACGATCTTCAGCGCGGCGCCGCGAATTGGGATGGTTTCTGCTCGAGCTTCCGGCCTGCTCGGAGCTGGTTCTGACTTCTTCGTTTTCCCCGGCGCTGCGGCTGTGCTACTTCCATCACCGCTCGGCTTCGTTCGCTCAACGGGCGCCGCTTTGGCGGGCGCTTGTGCGGCGGCCGTCGCGGGTTGACCGTTGCCGAGCAGCTCTTCGAAATATGCGCGCCATGAGTCATCGACGAGCGATGGATCACTGCGAAAGCGCGCGAGCAGCGTCTCGACATACGTCGCATTTGCGCCGAAATTTTCGGCGATCAATTCTGACAAATCAGTTTTCGTTTGCTCTTGAGCCAAGGATTCCTACTGTGCTTAACCGCCAATGAGTTGTGTGTTTAGATCCGCGTTACTTAAACAATAGGTTAACACCTTCCCTTTTCGATTGCATCCGCGATAGAGAATCGCTCGCAGTAGCGAGCGCGTATAACAGCCGGCCCTTTGCATCGGTACGTCTTTGTTTCGCAGTGTGTGATCCGCTCGCTACCCCGACTTGTCGGGGTGCTGTACCGTCGGGCTTCCGACACGAGTTCGCCGATGGTATTGTATGCGACCGCATCGAGGTGGAAGAGATGACCGAGGAGATGCCTGCCCCCAGAAGTGTGTGGAAGTCCGTTCTGGTCTTCTCAATGATGTTGGTTGTCCTCGGCGCAGTAATTGTCCTTGCCTACTTCACAACATTTCGCCGGCCTGTCACAACAGTGATTCTGGTGCGCCATGCCGAAAAAATTATCGATCCGAATAATCCCGACGTGGATCTGAGCCCTGCTGGTCAAACGCGAGCGCAGGAGTTGGTCCGCATGTTCGGTGATGGAGGCATCAACGCGATCTACGCGACTCAGTACAAACGCACGCAGGAAACAGCTAAACCGTTAGCAGACAAATTGGGGCTGCCGCTTAATGTAGTGAATTCCAAGAACACCGCGGATTTGCTGGTGAAGATCCACGCGGAGAACTCTGGCCAAACCGTTTTCGTGGTCGGCCACAACAACACTGTGCCTGAGATGATCCTGGCTCTTGGTGGACCGAAGTATCCAACGATTCCTGAGAGCGAGTATGACAATCTCTACATCGTCACCGTGTATCGCACAGGCCATGCCAAGGTCGTGAAAATTAAATACGGAGCCGTGAGCGAGCAAGGTGTCGGAAACATGTCAACCACGCCATAAATTACAAATCAGAGGACCCAATGAAGAAACGAAAACGCACCGAGAAGAGATTAATCAACCGCCGCACCTTTGTCACAGTGCTTCCCGCGGCCGGAGCGGCGACGCTGGCACTTTCAAAACCGCCGCTGAAGACGCTCGCCCAAACGCCGACGCCAAGTCCGCAAGCAACGCCAAGTCCAACGCCCGCACTGCGTGTGAAGAAAGATGATCTGAAGCACGCGGAGAAAATCATTGGCATCGACTTTACCGACAAGCAGGAAGATATGGCTTTGCCCGGGGTGAATCGATTGCTCGACAGCTATGAAGCAGTGCGGAAAATCGATGTGCCGCTCGATACCGAACCCGCCATCGTGTTTCACCCTCAATTGCCCGGTTTTCACGTCAAGCGCGCGCGCGTGAAGACGAAGTTTAGATTCGGCAGGAATGAACCAGCGCAATTCAAATCCGTCGAGGACCTCGCGTTCGCAACTGTCCCTCAGCTCGCGGAACTGATTCGCACGAGAAAGGTTTCGTCAGTTGAACTGACAAAGATGTATCTGTCGCGCTTGAAAAAGTACGCCCCGAAACTTCTTTGCGTTGTCACGCTGACGGAAGATTTGGCGATGAAGCAAGCCCAGGACGCAGACAACGATCTGAAACGCGGCAAGTATCGCGGGCCGCTGCATGGAATTCCCGGGGGTGCGAAGGATTTGCTCGCAACTAAGGGAATCAAAACGACGTGGGGCGCTGAGCCTTATCAGAATCAAGTCATCGATTACGACGCCACCGTTGTAGAGCGTCTGCGCGACGCGGGCGCGGTGCTGGTGGCGAAGCTTTCGATGGGCGCTTTGGCTCAGGGTCCGAAATGGTTTGGTGGCGTGACCCGAAACCCCTGGGTGCCCGACGAAGATCGCACGGGCTCCAGCGGTTCATCAGCGGGTCCGGCTTCAGCGACTGCGGCTGGTTTAGTTGGATTTTCGATCGGAACTGAGACACTCGGCTCGATTGTTTCGCCTTCGTCACGATGCGGAGTCACCGGGCTGCGCCCGACGTACGGTCGCGTCAGTCGTTACGGCGCGATGGGGTTGAGTTGGACGATGGATAAGATCGGTCCGATTTGTCGGGGCGTCGAAGACTGCGCAGCCGCGCTCGATGCGATCTATGGGCCGGACAAGCGAGACTTGACCGTCGGCGATGCGCCGTTCAATTGGATGCCCGATTTGCCATTGAGCAGCTTGCATGTCGGGTACTTGAAGTCGGAGTTCGAGCCGACACCGCCGGCAAATGCGACTGAACAGCAACGACAGATAGCGGAGAAGCGTAGCGCC
>DASYTZ010000173.1:0-21881 GCA_036001745.1 Pyrinomonadaceae bacterium | reverse complement strand
TCGAACGGTTTTGTTGTCGCAGAGGGCGCCTGCCCCAACGTCAAATGCGAAGCAAGCAGAGTGAGCAGCGTCACCACGGGTAACCCGCGTCGGAATTTTTTATTTTTCATGTGTCTCTAAGATTTTGTTAGCAGCACAGCTATTCAAATCGCAGCGCCTCGATTGGATTCAGCCGCGCCGCTTTCCACGTCCAGACAGAGCGCAGACAAAGAAACCGTTTCAACGGGTTCATTCGGGAAGCCGTTGAAACGGCTGTCAAATACCAATCGCGTCTGATACACCTCGCTAAAGCGAGGTGTGAATGACAAGTTTGGAGAAGCCTACATCTTTCCCGCTTTCCAGTCGGCGACGCGCTTTTCGAAATTCGCGGTGTCAGCTTTATCGGCTTTGCCCTTGGCGATAGCTGCATCGCCCGCAGCCACGGCTTCTTCCTTTTTGCCCATGGCCCAAAGGATGTTGGCCTTAGCTGAAAGGTTACGGAAAGTTTGTTTGATCTTGATTGACTGATCGATGAACTTGAGAGCTTCGTCATAGTTCTTGTCGTTGAGATACGTCACCGCGACTTGCCGCGGAAGCTCCTCGTTCGCCGGATTGGCGGCAATCAACGCGTCAGCGTGCGCGCGCCACGCGGCTTTCACATCTTTAACTTCGACAGTAAACGGCACGCGAACTTTCTCCCAGCGAAGATTAACCGTTGCGGCGTTCGGCGTAATCGGATCAAAACTGTAGACGAGCCATTCCTGGTTCTCGTTGACGGTTTGCGGTTTCGCCTTCACGCGCAGCGCATCCTTCTTCTCGTCATAGCTAAACGCCCCCCACTGGCCGGGATCGTTATTGAAGATGATCGTCCATTCGTCTTTGCCGGGTATGGTCTGAAGGCTGTAGCTTCCGGCTTTCAGCGGTTGACCATTAACGAGGACGTCATCCGTTACCTGAAACAGAGTTGCTTCATTTGCCCCCGCACGCCAGACATGGCCGTAAGGAGTAATTGGTTCGCCCTTCTGTCGCTTCGTTTGATCATCCAGCGTCGCTTCGCCTTGCGCTCGGGAAACCATCGACGGCGGGGCATCAGCGAAAATTGTTCGTCCCTGCACGCCCGGTCGACTGTAGGTGATCGTGATGTCGGTGACACCGATGGTTTGCATCACGCTCGCTTTTTGGCTGGGACGAATGGGTTTGACCTGCACTGGTGGCTGTTGCGCTGCCACGTAACCGACGCAGGTCATCGCAAACAGTAACGCGAAAGTGAACATTGAAAGTTGTTTGGTAGAAATCATCTCGGCACTCCTTAGATCAAAAATTTGGCGCGCATTATGTAACGCGCAACAACTTACCGCAAGAGACGACTCCTCCGATGCGGAAGATTTCACAAGTTTTTACAAACAGAAGCGGCACATTCCAGAGTCAGGCAAATCACCGGTACTAGTGGGAATGCACATCCTTGCGCGGTTTGTACTTCTCGCCGGCGTCAATAGGAAACGGCAGGATGTTCTGTTTCGGCGGCAACGGGCAGGTCGCAAAATCAGTGAACGCGCAAGGCGGACTGTAGGCTTTATTGAAATCAATGACGACGCGGCCGTTTTTGTCTGGAGGATCGACGTAGAGATAACGCCCGGCACCGTAAGTTTCTTTGCCTCGCGTGGTGTCAGCAAAAATCATGAACAACCGCGGCTCGTCCTTTTCGGTGATTGCGTCCAGCCGATAAGTCTTGCCGTCAACTTCAAACGCGATCGCGCCCGGCGATGCTTCATCACTCTCCATGTTAAGCACGTTGAGAATCGGCACGGGCTTGGGCGGATTGTAAGCCTCAAAACGGGCATCGATGCGCCACTTGACGTTCGCGGGAAAATATTCGAGTCCCTGGAAGTTCGCGCGCGCGGCATTGTCTTTGTCCTTAACGCGCAAGCCGAGCTTGTCGCCGCGCTTGATGATCTGAAAACTCAGCGAGCCGAGACGAACGACCGTCGGCTTTTCTTCGGCGTCGGACTTCAATTGAAGTGAAGTAACAGGCGCGCCATCCACTGTGAAAGTGTTTGCGAGCGCGTCGAACGTTACGACGCCGTTAGTGAGGACAAACTTCCCGGCGTGCGGCGGAACTTTCGGCAAAACGATGTCGTTCGCGACATTGCTGCCAAACGTGTTCGGTCCTTCTTTCAACCAGAAAAGGCCAATCAAGCTCAGCCAGCCATTCTCGCTCGTGAGATCGGACAGTCGTTGCGCGCGCCACTGGTCGATCTCTTTTGCGTAGGCGTTCGGATCGATTTGCGTTTGATGCTTCGCGCAGGCGGCGAATAACACCGCGGCCAATAACGCCGTCAGCCCTCGAAGCAAACTTCGCCTCAATCCGGATGGACTCTCACTCTGCACAGAAACATTAGTAACAGAGGCTTGGGGAGTGAGGCAATCGACGAAAGCTCGCGGCTCAGGATTTGTCGGTTACCTTGTTCAAGGCTTCTTCGCCCAGAAAGTCGAGCAGCGACTTGAGTTCGTCAGGAGCGGCGGTGTCACTTACCTTGATGGTCTTCGACTGGCCGCCGTGTTCAATCGTCAGATGGTATTGCAAATCATCCGGAACGTTAGCGCTGGCGGGTGCGGAAGGTTGGTCGAAAGGACGAGCCTCTGCGACCAGCCGCTCCAGTTCTTGCGCCCGATCGGGCGTCATTTCAGCGGAATCAAGCTCCGCGCGCAACGGAACATTTGCGAAACCGCCCGACCTTTCAAACTTGACCCGCATCCTTATTTTGCTCCGGCAGCTTTCGCGAGTTGAGCGCCGATCGGAACCCCGACCACTGCCCAACCGGCCTTGACCGCTTTTTGTTCCACACTGCCCTGACCGTAAATGGTGCCGGCAACTTCATGAGTCATTCCCGCACATTCTGCGAAATTCGTCAACGGCTGGATCTTGTCGATGAGCGTGCGATACCAAATCTTCCCGGCACGTTCCCAAGCTCTGCCACCCAACGCGATCGCAACTTCATAGAACGCGCGGTTCGGAATGCCTGAGTTAATGTGCACGCCGCCATTGTCGGAAGTTGTCTTGACGTAGTTCTTCATGTGGGCCGGTTGTGGGTCGCGGCCAATGATGGGGTCATTGTAGGCCTTTCCCGGCGCTTTCATCGATCTCAAGGCGACGCCATGGATGCTCGGAGCGAACATGCCTTCGCCGATTAGCCAGTCGGCCTGCTTTGCTGTCTGTTGTTTCACGTATTGCTTTAGCAGCGAGCCGAACACATCGGAAAAGTGCTCGTTAAGCGCTCCCGGCTGGTTCTGATACACAAGTTCGGCTTCGTACTGGGTGACGCCATGCGTCAGCTCGTGGCCGATCACGTCGATCGACTTGGTGAAGCGCTGAAAGATTTGGCCGTCGCCATCGCCGTAGACCATCTGTTGGCCGTTCCAAAACGCGTTGTTGAAGTTGCGCCGGTAATGAACGGTGGAATCCAGACGCATGCCGCGATCGTCTATCGAGTTGCGCTGGAAAGCCTTCAGGTAAAAGTCGTAGGTCTTGCCTGAACCGTCGTAAGCCTCGTTAACTGATCTGTCGGCGCTCTTCGGACCTCCTTCGCCACGCACCAGTTTTCCCGGAAGTGTCATGCCGTTCTTCGCGTCGTAGATCGTGCGCCGTTTTGTGCCCGTGGGCGTCGTGGCCAGCACCGCAAACGTGGTGAGAAACTCGCGTTGGCCCCGCATGCGCGAAGACACTGTCAAGGCTCGAAAAGCTGTTTCTTTCTGCCTCTCGTTACCGTTGCGCGCAATGTGCTCGTGGATATGGGACGGAATTATGAAGCACAACGGAAATTGGGATGAGTCTCTACACATTTTGTTTCGTCCTACAGGAAGTGATGCGAGCGGAGAATCCAACCGTGTGAGTTGGGGAGTCGAGCCTTTGTGATATCAGGGGCGCGAGACCAGCGCTCGAAATCCGAAACTTCAACGATGAGTCATCGCTAAGATGTGCTCATCTTTCACGGACGCGAACATCCTTGCGAGCGAGGAAGGAACCATTGACTGTCTTGAGTTCCTTTGGAAGTTCGAACGGACTCTACGCCCGAATCAGATACTGGTCAAGATGTTCGTGGCGACAGCAACGAACCAGGGAACATGATCGAGAGGTCCTCAAAAAAAGAGATGCGCCCCGTCAATTCCGATATTTCGGGACTGGCGGGGCGCGACTTCCGGGTAGGTTCGGGTATTACAGGGGTGACAATGCAAAGACTTGAGAATCGTCACTCATGGCCGATCCTGTTCAAGGTGGTGCTGTATTGACGGGCGAGATAAAGTCTGCGGCGAGGTACGATAAAGAAACGCCGCCTTCGCGTTCGAAATCAGCGCCACCAGAACTGCGCGATCGACTCTGTCAAATACCTGAAACGTAACTCGGTAAACGGCAATCTATACCCATCCGCATTTTGAGTCAAGCAAAAATCCAGAAAATAGTGACAGGTTTGTGACAGACCGTATACTGGGTAGTCTGCATCGCTCTTCGTTCACTTACCCGCGCGAGTTTGAACCAACCTGTAGGCCTGGCGCCGAACACCCTCTGAGATGTTTCTGTTTTCCGAAAGAGCCTTCAAATCCTTTGCCTGAATTCGCGGCAGAATGTGCACGGCAGTGGGCAATGGCGTGCGCGGATTTCGCGCCAGGTTATGGATGATGGGATACGAACGCGCCCACGCGCGATTCATGCCGACGAGTCGCAGAACTTCCTCTGATACAGTTCGCATCGCGGCGATGTTTTCGATCTCCTTGTCAGTGATGCGGGGATTGTAAATGACCGCCGTCGCCACGACTTTGTTTGAGTCGCGAATCAGAATGCCGCGCGCTTCGCGGTCGCCCTTTAGCGCAAACTTCACCCGATCTTTCACCGTCATGAACATAATGCGACGAACCAGAGAGACCCTTTCCGGCGCGACTTCGCCAACATCGAGGCGCTCGGCATTGATCACAGCCTGCACATTGGCTGCGGCCTGCTCGGCAGTCTCAACCAGCATTTCTTCAATCAGTTCGCGCGCCATCCAACTATCATCGATGTCGGCGTCGGCCACTTCCAGGTGCTGAGCAAGCAGCCACGCGTCATTGGCTGACAGCGCGCCATCGAGAGGCTGGAGTTCCGCCGATTCAAAAAATTCCGCAGCGGCGCTATTGCCCTGCGCGCGTAATTCTTCCGCGATCTGTTTTGCGCCACGTTCTTTCTCAAAGAACTCGCGGCGCGTTTCTTTCGCGCGCCGTTCGGCTTCCGCAGTCCGCGCCGGATTTGTCAGCACCGCGTCAATAATTGCCGGCGCGCGAATCAGCCGCTGCTGATTCAACGTGATTAGTTCCAGCAGTGAACCATCAGTCGTCGCGCCGGCAAGCAAAGCGATGGCCGCGTCCGGCGTGTTCGCATGCGTCGTCACCGCTTCATGGAGTTCGCGGGCTGAGTTGTTCAACGACGCCAGATAACCAAGCACAGACGGCGCTGCATCAGAAGCCCGCGCCACGCTGAGAAGATCTTCCGGCGCCTGTGAATCGAGCGTCGCTTGCGCGGCAGCCGCAACGTTCGCTTCACTGTCGTCGCGCAGACATACGAGCGCTTCAAGCAGTTCTGCTTGCGTCAGCGGCAAGAGGCCACGCGCCGCAGCCATGCGCGCCGCCGGAGGCGCGGCGCCGGAAATGATCGATTGAACTAGCGGATTAGTTGATGTGAGTTCAGACGCCACCTCGCACAGTGTAGCTTACGCAACGTGACGTGTGGGGAGAATTTTGCGGTGTTCAGTAGAGATTAAAGTTGTATTCGAGCTGCATCCACATCGAAACAGGCTTGCCATCTTTCATAGCGGGTGTGAACCTGATTTGACGCGCCGCGCGAATTGCGGCGGCAGTCAGACCGTTGGGCAGACGACGGATCGGGATAATCGCCCGAACCATTCCATCTTCAGCAAAGATCGCCCGCAAGACTACCGTACCGGTGACTTGGTTCTGCCTCGCCTTCTCGGTGTATTGCGGTTCAGGTTTAGAAAGAACCCGTGCTCTGACTGTGACATCTTTGCTCTTGTATATCGTCAGACTGTTCCAATTGGGCAGCCCTGTGAAATCGCTTAGGAATTGTCGTCGCTCGCTCCATTCCTCAGATTTGGACCGGGACATCTTCGGGTTCAGCCTGACGTATGCCTCCGCACTTTTCACTGCGAAGTCCAGTTGAGGCTTTAGCTGCACCGACATCAATAGTAAATCCTCAAACGCGACTGATTCGATTTGGTTCAGCAATAACGAGTCACCAAGTTTCGCGGCTTTTTCAAAAGACTTCCGGGCATCACCGGCTTTGCCTTGGGTCTCCAAGGCACTCCCGAGCCAGTACCAGCCAACGAGATTAGTTTTGTCCCGTTTGGTTGCAGCCTTCAGGAATTTTGTTGCGCCGATAGCATCGCCCCTTTGCAATAGAGCGATGCCGTCCGCAAGATCATTTGATACTTGGTTCTGCGCCTGCGTAAGCGCAGCTCCGGAGTTCAGGATTATTAATCCGAGAAGTGTGTATTTAGGAATGTAGGTGGGGCGCAACATTTCTAAAAGCAATTACACCGCCGCGCCGTGGCACTTCTTGTATTTCTTTCCCGAGCCGCAGGGACAGGGATCGTTGCGCCCCACTTTTGGTTGATCGCGGACGACGGTCTTGACTTTGCCGGCCTCTTCGCCGGCGGCGGCGGCGCCCTGGTTCGGTCCGGTGAATTGCATCGAGCGCGGGCCGCGACGACGCGCGGCGAGACGGCGTCGCGCAATTTCTTCTGGCGATTCTTCGGCGACCACTTGCAGATTGAATAGCGAGCGAATCGTCGTCGTATCGATGCGGTCGAGCATCGCCTGGAACATGTCGAAGCTTTCTTTCTTGTATTCGACGAGTGGATCCTTTTGGCCGTAACCCACGAGGCCGATGCCCTGCTTCAGGTGATCGAGCGCGAGCAAGTGGTCTTTCCACTGCGCGTCAATGATGTTGAGCATGATGATGCGCTCGTACGTGCGCATCGCCTCGTCGCCGATCTGCTTTTCCTTCTCCGCGTATTTGGTCTTCAGCTTTTCCCAAAGAATGTCTTCGATTTCCTCGGGCGTTGAGTTCTGGAAATCGATTCCTTCGGCCTCCGCGTCGAGCGCGTAGATCGTGTGGATCTGAACTTTGTAATTTTCAACGTCCCACACGTCGGGCGACACATTCGGATCGAGATATTGTTTCGTAATGTCGCCAAGCAAATCGCGAGCGACGCCGGTTTCGCCCAGCAGGTATTCGCGCTGATCGGGCTCTTCCATCAACTGGCGGCGCAGACCATAAATGGTCTCGCGCTGCTTGTTCATCACGTCGTCGTACTCGAGCAGGTGTTTGCGCGTTTCGAAGTTGCGCCCTTCGACGGATTTCTGCGCGGCTTCGATGCGCTTCGAAACCATGCGCGACTCGATCGCTACGCCTTCTTCCATGCCGAGCCGCTGCATCAGCGCCTTGACCTTGTCGCCGGCGAAGATGCGCATCAGATCGTCTTCGAGTGAGAGGAAGAAGCGCGACGAACCGGGATCGCCCTGGCGGCCCGAGCGTCCGCGAAGCTGGTTGTCGATGCGGCGCGATTCGTGACGCTCGGTACCGAGAATGTGCAAGCCGCCAAGCGAAACAACCTCTTTGTGTTCGGCTTCGACGATGCGTTTGGCCTTCAGAAATTCCTGCTGCCACTGCGATTCGTTGGCTTCGTCGGGATCGACTTCCTGATCTTTCAAAAACTCGCGCGCCATGAAATCAGGATTGCCGCCGAGCAGAATGTCCGTGCCGCGTCCCGCCATGTTCGTCGCGATAGTCACCATGCCTTTGCGGCCCGCTTGCGCGACAATTTCCGCTTCGCGTTCGTGATACTTCGCGTTCAGCACGTTGTGCGGCACGCCAACCCGTTGCAATCGCCGCGAAATCAACTCGGAATTCTCGACTGACACGGTACCAACCAGCACCGGCTGGCCTTTTTCGTAGAGGTCTTTGATTTCCTCGACGACCGCGTCCCATTTCTCAGGCAGGGTGCGATAGATGACGTCCGGATTGTCCTTGCGCACCATCGGCATGTGCGTCGGAATCACGATGACATCGAGCTTGTAGGTCGAATGAAATTCAGCCGCTTCAGTTTCCGCGGTACCCGTCATACCGGAAAGCTTTTCGTACAGGCGGAAATAGTTCTGAAGCGTTATTGTCGCCAGCGTTTGGTTCTCGCGTTCGATCTTCACGCCTTCTTTGGCTTCGACAGCCTGGTGCAAACCGTCAGACCAGCGGCGGCCTTTCATCAAGCGTCCGGTGAAGTCATCGACGATGATGACTTCGCCGTCCTGCACCACGTACTGGTGGTCCAGACGGTAGAGCGTGTGCGCCTTTAACGCCTGCTCGACGCAATGCAGCAGTTCCATATTGTCGGGATCGTAAAGATTACCGACGGCGAGCAGCCGTTCAGTTTTGTCGACACCCTCTTCGGTCAGCACGGCCGAATGATTCTTTTCATCGACAACGTAGTCGCCGGTTTTCTTGCCTTCTTCCAATTCTTCGCCGCGCACGAGCTGCGGGATAATGGCGTTCGCCTGGTAATACTTGTCCGTCGATTCTTCCGAAGGGCCGGAGATGATCAGCGGCGTACGCGCTTCGTCAATCAAAATCGAATCGACCTCGTCCACAACTGCGTAGTAGTGCCCGCGCTGCACGCAGGTGGCGAGATCAAACTTCATGTTGTCGCGGAGATAATCGAAACCGAATTCGTTGTTCGTGCCGTAGGTGATGTCGGCGGCGTAAGCGGTCTGTCGCTCGAAATCATCCATGTCGTTCTGGATGCAGCCGACTTCCAAACCGAGGAACCGGTAAATCTGTCCCATCCATTCCGCGTCGCGCGATGCGAGATAATCGTTTACCGTGATGACATGAACGCCACGACCAGTGAGGGCATTCAAGTAGACCGGCAAAGTCGCAACCAGCGTCTTACCTTCGCCGGTGCGCATCTCGGCAATCTTGCCCTGGTGCAGCACGAGGCCGCCGATCATCTGCACGTCGAAATGACGCATGCCGGTCGTGCGCACGCTGGCTTCGCGTACCAGCGCAAAGGTCTCAGGCAGGATTTCGTTCAGCACTTCCTGCTCGCGATACTTGCGATCGTCTTTGTCGCGCGCATCCTTGACGGCGTCCTGAATCTGCGCCTTGAACTCAGCCGTTCGTTCGCGAAGCTGATCGTCGGAAAGCTTCTGGACTTCAGGTTCGAAGGCGTTGATTTGCTCGATGACCGGACGAATAGACTTCAGGAATCGTTCGTTACTGCTGCCGAAAACTTTGGTTAATATTTTGTCGAAACTGGCCATAATTGCTGTTTAGTAGTTATTGAATGCATCAACAGACAAACCAGCAGTCTGTCAAAGTCAAGAAGGTAATTTGAGATTGTACGGGAGCGTCGAGTTGCCAATCAAGCGTGTTGCCCTGCTTCCCGACGCTGTGGTTAACTCGCGAGCGAAAATGCGACCTACGATCATGAAATTTGGCGGAACTTCAGTCGCTGACGCCGCGGCCTTTGCGAACGGCTCGTCAATCGTTCAGGCAGCCGCACACGAGCGACCGGTGGTGGTGGTGTCGGCGATCGCCGGATTCACGAACGCTTTGCTATGTAGTGTCGAGAAGGCGCGCAGTGGCGACGCGCGCGCGGCGGGGCGGTCGCTCGACGAATGGTTCGAACGTCATGTCGCGATTGCGAAAGCGCTCGTGGATGAAGAGGCACGCAAACCTGTTGAATCGGCCATCGATGATGCCAAGCGAGAGATCCGCCAACTGTTGAGAATCATCGCGGCTTATCCGGTAACGAGTCCGCCGCTTCAGGATGAAATTGTTGCCTATGGCGAACTGCTCTCTTCGCGTTTGCTTGCGGCCGTGTTACGCGCGAACGGTTTGCAGTCGCAATATGTCGATGCGCGCGAGTGCGTGAAAACAGATGAGAGTTACGGGAACGCGACACCTTTGCCGGAAACGGCAGCCACCACCAGCGAACTTCTACGGCCACTGATTGAAGCGGCCGCGATTCCCGTGCTCGGCGGTTTCATCGGCAGCACGCAAAAAGGAGTAACGACTACGCTCGGCCGCGGTGGATCGGATTACACTGCGGCGCTTGTTAGCGCGGCGCTTGATGCGCGTGAGATCCAAATCTGGACGGACGTAAGCGGCGTACTGACGGCTGACCCGCGCGTGGTGCCCGAGGCGAAACCAATTCCGGTACTGTCATACCAGGAAGCCGCAGAGCTGGCCTATTTCGGCGCAAAGGTGCTGCATCCGAAAACAATTCAACCGGCGATCGACAAATCGATCCCGGTTCGAGTTTGCAATTCGCACGCGCCGCAAGACGCCGGCACCTTGATCGTGGCGGAGTCGGAAGCGGCGCCGCAGACAATCAAGGCAATCGCGCACAAGAACGGCATCGTGACCGTCCAGGTCACGTCCGCGCGGATGCTCGGCGCGTATGGCTTCTTGCGAGCATTGTTCGAAGTGTTTGATCGCCACAAGACTGCCGTCGATGTCGTGACTACGTCCGAAGTTAGTGTGTCGCTGTCGATTGATGACGCGAGCACACTTCCGGAGCTGATCACGGATCTGGAACAGCTCGGAACTGTCCAAATTGAGAGAGACCGCACAATCGTTTCGGTCGTCGGTGAAGGCTTGCGCAACACACCCGGTATCGCCGCCCGAGTTTTTTCGGTGATCAGCGACATCAATGTCTCAATGATTTCGGTGGGCGCTTCCAGCGTTAACCTGACATTCATGGTTGATGACGCGCACGCGGCCGAGGCAATCATGCGGTTGCATAGAGTTTGTTTTGAAGAGTCTGCGGTCCCGACTCAGGAGGTCACCGCGTGATTGACGCTCTGCGGCTCACGCGCGAACTGATCGACATTCCGTCTGTCACCGGCGAAGAGTTTCAGATTGGAACTTCGTTGGGGGAACTGCTGAATCGGCTCGACTATCATGTCGAGTTGCAGGATATCTCGCCTGAGCGAGCGAACATCATCGCCACGACCGAAGCCAAGCCGCGCGTGGTGCTTTCGACGCACATGGACACGGTGCCGCCGTTCACCGCGTCGAGCGAGGATGACGAATTCATTTATGGACGCGGCGCGTGCGACGCCAAAGGAATAATCGCGGCCCAAATTGCCGCCGCCGAGAAGTTGCGCGCCGACGGCTTCAACGAGATTGGTTTGCTGTTCACCGTTGATGAAGAAGTGACCAGCGCGGGCGCAAAAGTCGCGAACGATCACCCGGCGGCTGCGTCGTGCGAATATCTGATCAATGGCGAGCCGACCGACAATCGTTTGGCTGTCGGCACGAAGGGCTCTTTGCAAGCGACGATTGCTGCGGAAGGGCGTTCGGCGCATTCGGCCTATCCGGAACAGGGCGAATCGGCCATCGACAAGTTGATTGACGTGCTGAACGACATTCGCGCAATCGACTGGCCGACTGATGACGTATTTGGCGAGACCACGTGCAATATCGGCGTGATTTCCGGCGGCACGCGCGCTAACGTGATTCCTGATGCGGCGCACGCCACGATACAGATTCGCCTGGCTGCGGGTTCCGCAACTGTTAAGGGGTTGCTCGAAATTGCAATTGCCCAACGCACTTCGATCGAGTACAAATCAGTGCACGATCCCTTGCGGTTGATGGCGCTGGATGGCTTTGAGCAGATGATCGCGCGATTTACAACGGACATTCCGTACTTGTCGAATTGGGGGCGGCCGCTGCTGATCGGGCCCGGCTCGATCCTCGATGCACACACCGACGCGGAAAAAATTAGTAAGAACGAGTTAGTCAATGCGGTAGATTTGTACGCGGGACTAGCGAAGAAACTGTTAAGCAAATGAAAATCGCTCTAATCGGATATGGCGCAATGGGCCAGCTCGTGGCCAAGCTGGCACGCGAAAAAGGTCACGAGATCGCGCTGACGATGACTTCGCGTGATGCCGCGCGCAGCGGCGACGAGATTAGTGCTGAGCTTAGCTCTTGCGACGTCGCAATCGATTTTTCCGTTGCTGCTGCCGTAGTCAGAAATATGGAAATGTGTGTTGCGACCGGCGTGCCGCTGGTTGAGGGAACGACCGGGTGGAACATTGACCGCAACGAGCTTGTGCGAATGATCGAAGACGCAGACGGCTCACTGATTTACGGTGCAAATTTCTCGGTGGGCGCGCAACTATTTTTCCGCATCGCCGGGTCAGCCGCCGAACTGTTCCAGAATCTAGAATCGTACGACGCGTTCATCGAAGAAGCGCACCACCGGCGAAAGCGCGACGCGCCCTCGGGAACGGCGATCAAACTCGGCGAGATCGTGGCGAATCATTTGGGACGCGAAGTTCCCATTTCGTCAACGCGCGCGGGTCACATCCCGGGCACGCATCGTGTCGGGTTTGATTCCAGCGCGGATCAGATCACACTCGAGCACGTCGCCCGTTCACGCGAAGGCTTCGCGCAAGGCGCGTTGATGGCCGCGGAATGGATCGTCGAACACAAGGGCATCTATGAATTCTCGGAGGTGTTTGATGAAATACTTGGCCAGAGAGGTACTGAGACATGACTATGAAACTTGATTGGATGCGTGGCTGTGCAACGGCGCTGGTGACGCCGTTCAAATCCGATAGCGCGATTGACGAAGAGCGCATGCGCGCGCTTGTCGATCGGCAGATCAACGGCGGCGTGAAGTTGCTGGTGCCCTGCGGAACGACCGGCGAAAGCGCGACGATGACTGAAGAAGAGGACGCGCGCGTGATCGCACTGACGATCGACGTTGCACGAGGACGCGCGAAGGTAATCGCCGGCGCCGGCAGCAACTCAACCGCCTCAGCGATCGAGTATTCAAAGCGGGCCCGGGAGGCTGGCGCTGACGCCGTGCTGCAAGTTGCACCTTGGTATAACAAGCCTACGCAGGAGGGCCTGTACGCACACTTTCGCGCAATCGCCGAGGCCGTGCCTGACGTGCCAATCATGCTTTACAACGTGCCGGGTCGCACTTCATCGAACATCTCGGCGCAGACGACGCTGCGCCTGGCGAAGGATTGCGAAAACATCGTAGCGGTTAAAGAAGCGTCAGGAAACCTGACGCAGATTATGGAAATCCTACGCGAACGGCCGACGGGCTTTTGCGTATTGTCTGGCGATGATGCCGTGACATTGCCGCTGATTGCGCTGGGCGCGGAAGGCATCGTTTCCGTGGCGTCGAATGAAGTGCCTGACTTGATGTCGCGCATGACCAGCCTTGCGCTGGATGGAAAATGGAATGAAGCGCGCGAGCTGCATTACCGTCTGCTGCCGCTAATGGAAGTAAACTTCATTGAATCGAGCCCCGGCCCGGTGAAAGCCGCGATGGCCATGATGGGTTTATTGGAAGAAAACTTTCGCCTGCCGCTGGTGCCGATTACCGAAAAAAGTCGCGCGCGCGTTCGGGAAGTCTTAGTTGAGCTCGGAGTGCTGGAGAGTGCGCATGTCACTGCGTGACCAAATTGAGAACCTTGCCGCGCGCGAGGATCAGGATTATTCAGACAGCGACTTCGCTCTCTTCAACGAATTCAAAGCCGCTCTCAATCGTGGAGGGATTCGCGCCGCTGAACGTGACGCTGAGGGCAACTGGCACACGAATGCCTGGGTAAAACGCGGCATTCTGGCGGGCTTTCGCATGGGCCTAATCATTGAAATGACGCCATCCGGCGCGCCGCTACAGTTCCTCGATAAGAACACTTACCCACTCCAAAGATTTTCGCCTGACGATCGCGTGCGGATCGTTCCCGGCGGATCGAGCATTCGCGACGGCGCCTACATTGCTCCGGGTGTTGTCTGCATGCCGCCAATGTTCGTCAACGCGGGCGCTTACGTTGATGAAGGAACAATGATCGACAGCCACGCGCTGGTCGGATCGTGCGCGCAAATCGGCAAGCGCGTTCACATTTCCGCCGCGGCGCAAATCGGCGGCGTGCTCGAGCCTGCGGGCGCAATGCCGGTGATCATCGAAGACGATGTGATCGTCGGCGGCAACTGCGGTGTCTACGAAGGCGCAATCGTGCGCGAGCGCGCAGTCCTTGCTTCCGGCACGATCATCACCGGTTCAACTCCCGTGTTCGATCTCGTGCGCGATCAAATCTACCGGCGCAGCGGTGATGCGCCCGTTGAAATTCCGGCGGGTGCGGTCGTCGTTCCGGGCTCGCGCGCAATCCAGAGCGACCAAGCCCGCGAATGGGGACTCTCACTTTACGCGCCGGTGATCGTGAAGTATCGAGACGAAAAAACTGACGCGTCCACGCAGTTGGAGGAAGCGCTGCGTTAAAGAACCGAATCTTGACACTTTGAAACTGTGCCCCTATCTTTCGATGTAGGTTCCAATGCTCTACATTCAGATTCCAGAGCCGTACAGATCGGACGCACTCATAATGCTCGTCAAGAGTGGCTCTCCGATCGTGTGTCTTCCGCAAAAAAAATATGGCGTGCGTGAAGAACACATTAAGTTACTCAAACGCAAACACATTCCTTTCAAAAAGCTAGACGCCAGCAAGATTCGAATTTCTAAACCTTCGCAAGCGGTATGAGAGAGTACAAGATCTACTTGCCTTTGAAATACAACGATGGCAAGCCGATCGAGTCTCGGAAGATAACCGCGATCTGGGATGCACTTGCTAATAAATTTTGCGGAGTGACCGTAAGTTCACTCTCGGCACCGTATCAAGGAAGATGGAAATACGGCGGTGTCGAGTTTATCGACGACATCGTGACCGTTGAGATCGTCGCAGGTGATGATTTCCAAACCAAGAAGTTTTTCCAGGATCTTAAAGCACGGCTTAAGCGAGACCTGCGTCAAATCGATATCCTGATTACTACTCATGGGATTCAGGTGATTTAGAGGGGAAATAATGCCTGGATTCCAACCACCTCCATTTCTCCGCGGCATCGAGAAGAGCATGATCCGGAAGATTTCGGATCGCGCGAGGGCCGACAGCATCAGCCTCGGGCTCGGCGAACCGGACTTGCCGACGCCGGAAGTGATCGTTCGCGAAGCAGTGCGCGTGCTTCAGGAAGAACGAAACGGCTATACGTTGCAGGCCGGTCTCCCTGCATTGCGCGAGCGAATTGCCGGTGACTATCCGCACATGAACTTGAATCTCGATCAAGTTGTGGTGACGGCGGGATCGCAAGAGTCGCTTTACCTGATCCTGCGAACTTTGGTGGAAGAAGGCGACGAAGTGTTGATGCCCGATCCGGGATTTATTGCCTATCCGATGATCACGAAGATAACGGGCGGACGCGAAGTACGATATCGATTGCCTGCAAAAAATGATTTCGGTTTCGATGTTGAAGATTTCAAAAACAAGATTAGTAACCGCACGAAGGTCGTCATTTGCATTAGTCCGTCGAATCCAACCGGCCGCGCGTTAACGAATGAAGAGCTGCACGCGATGGCGGACGCTGTGAGCGCCAGCAGTTCAAACGCATTCATCGTCAGCGATGAAATTTATCGCGAGCTTTACTATACCCCCGAACGGCCGGCGTCGATTTCCGAGTTCTATCCGCGAACGCTCATTGCGAGCGGCTTATCGAAATCGATGCGCATGACGGGCTGGCGCATCGGCTGGCTGGCAGGAGACGAAGCCGTGATGAAAGCCGCGCTGGTGCTGCACGGATACGTCGTCACCTGCGCGTCGAGCATCTCCCAGAAAGCAGCGCTCGCCGCCTGGACAGACGAAGCCGCGGTCGCGCGCGAAGAGTACCGCGCAATCTTTCATCGGCGGCGCGATCATCTGCTGCGATTGCTACGCGATGAACTGGGTTTGCGCTGCGTGACTCCGGATGGCGCATTCTACACAATGGTGAACGTGAGTGAATACGGCGACGAATTACGCGTCGCGGAAGCTGGACTTGAGCACGGCGTCGTCACGATTCCGGCAGCGGCGTTTGGTGATGAGAGCAAAGGTTACTTGCGCATCTCGTTTTGCGCCGATGAAGAGCGATTGACTGAAGGCGTGCGACGTCTGGGAGAAGCGCTGAAGACTCTCAAGAATTAACCACAGAGGATACAGAGGAAGAGAAGACAAATGAAATCTGCTGAGGAGATCTTTTGAATTCTCTTCAGCTTATCGTTTCTTGTTCTTCTCTGTGTCCTCTGTGGTAAAAGTTTTAAGGACGATGGCTAACAAATTTCGCGCAGGCATCCTGGGTGCGACCGGCGTTGTCGGCCAGCGATTTATTCAATTGCTGGAAGATCATCCGCAGTTTGAAGTGACCGCGCTCGCGGCTTCTGATCGGTCGCAGGGCAAGTCTTATGCGGACGCCTGCACCTGGCGCTTGCCGGGCGACATGCCGGATTCTGTGAAGCACATTCTCGTGCAACCTCCTGCGCCGCCGCTGGATTGCGATTTCGTTTTTTCAAGTTTGCCGGGAGACATCGCAACATCTGCCGAGCCTCAGTTTGCCGCCGCAGGCTATCCGGTCATCAGTAACTCTTCGCCGCATCGAATGGGCGCGGATGTTCCTTTGCTGATTCCGGAAGTCAATCCCGAGCACATCGCGTTGATCGATGTGCAGCGAAAGAGTCGCGGCTATGATCGCGGATTCATCGTCACGAATCCGAATTGTTCGGCGATTGTGATCGTGATGGCGCTCAAGCCGCTGCACGCGAAGTTCGGTATTACTTCGTGCGTTGTGACTACAATGCAGGCGCTTTCCGGCGCGGGATATCCGGGAGTTGCCTCGTTGGATGCGACCGACAATGTCATTCCGTTCATCGGCGGCGAAGAAGAGAAGATTGAAGCGGAGACTTTGAAGCTGCTGGGGAGTTTCAAAAACAACGCGATTGAGAATGCGCCCGTGAATGTGAGCGCGCAATGCAACCGAGTCAATGTCACCGACGGGCACATGGCGTCGATTCGCGTGAAGCTTTCTCAGTCAGCCTCGCGCGCTGAGATCAGCAGCGCGCTCGCCGCGTTCACTTCGTTACCGCAACAGTTGAACCTGCATTCAGCGCCCGAGAAACCCATCATCGTCCGCGACGAAATCGATCGGCCACAGCCCCGCCTCGATCGCGACGCGGAAAACGGAATGAGTGTGACGGTTGGGCGAATTACGAAAGACAACGTGCTCGATTACCGGTTCGTGGCCCTGGGCCATAACACGATTCGCGGTGCTGCCGGCGCAGCGATTCTGAATGCGGAGTTGCTGGGAGCTACGGGATATTTCGCTGGTAAACCATACTGAATGTGGATCGCCGACACCACTTGCTGTAACCTATTTCCATGAAGACCCTCGAACTGAATTTATCGGAAACCACGTTAGCAAGACTGGAAGAAGCAGCCAGTCGTCTGAACTTGACGCCTGAACAATTAGCAGTCCTTACTCTGGCAGAGCGGTTTGAACACTTGGATGCTCAATTTGGCCTTGATTTGAACTTCAAAGCTGCCGCCAACTACGTGCTCGAAAAGAATGCAGAGCTACATAAGCGGCTCGCATGATTCGTTATCTCTCGCTTCAGGAAATCATCTTTTTACACGCAGAGATCATATCGCGTAGCGGTGGGGTGTTGGGAATTAGATACCGTGGCGGATTGGAGTCCGCGGCAGCTCAACCCCAAATGAGTTTCGACGGCAAAGAACTCTACCCAACACTGGCAGACAAGGCGGCGGCTTTGGGGCATGCTCTCATACAAAATCACCCGTTCCTCGATGGTAACAAGAGAATCGGCCAAGCAGCGATAGAGGTGTTCCTCGTACTCAACGGCTATGAAGTAAACGCGTCAGTGGACGAACAGGAACGGATAATTTTCGATGTAGCAAGCGGTTCAATTTCCAGGTTAAAGCTGAGTGACTGGCTTGCCGCGAGGATTACTGCTCGCGAGACTTAAGTCGATTGCAGTCTAGTTAACCTACGCCGTAGCCCATTCCGTAATCACGCTCTTCAACTCATCAAGCTTATCGTCAAAGAAATGTCCTGCGCCTTCGATCACCCGCAACTCAGCCGGCGCATTCTGCGCGACGCGCGCAACCAGCTCTCGCAGACGATCGACATTGCCGTACTCGTCGTGTTCACCATGAACGAATAAGATCGGCTTGCGACATCGCTCTAAGAAAGTGAAGTCATACTTATCCACTGGAATGCCGATGCTGATTAAACGCGCGACGCGATCGTCACTGATACCGACTTCCAATCCCACTCGCGCCCCGAACGAAAAGCCGCACAAAGTGATTTCCTGACCGGGATACTGCTCAGCCAGATAATCCAATCCGGCACGCACATCACCCCGCTCACCGTAACCTTCATCATGTGTGCCCGTGCTTTGGCCGACGCCGCGAAAATTTATTCGTAATGTAACGAGGCCCGCATCATTCAAGGTTGCCGCCGCGCGAAATACTACTTTGTTGTGCATTGTGCCGCCGCCAAGCGGATGCGGATGCAGGACCAGCGCGGCGCCTTTGACCGTCGCGCCCCGCGGCTCTTTTAGAATCGCCTCGAGCCGGCCATGTGGCGCGGGAATAAAAAGATTTCCAGCGGGATACATGCGAACATTTCCAATTTTCGATTGCCGATTTTCGATTGTCAAAGACTTTGCAGTTCTGGACCCGGCTCTCTGCGGAAAACGCAATCGTAAATTGACGCGCGCGAAAGAAAAGGATTAGCTTTCGATCAAGGAAGCAATCATCGGGTATGAGTGCAAACGAACCATTCGGCGGCCTCGGTCAGTTTTCACGCGTCATTGCCGAAACTGCGTCCGACGCGATCATTACGATCGACGAGCAAAGCACGATTCTCTTCGCCAGTCGAGCAACTGAAAAGATCTTCGGCTATTCACACGACGAACTGATCGGCAAATCGCTGACGATGTTGATGCCGGATTACCTAAGGCACGTTCATCGCGTGGGCCTGGAACGTTATCTGGCAACGGGCCAGCGGCACATCTCATGGGACGGAGTCGAGCTTCCGGGCCTTCACAAA
This sequence comes from Pyrinomonadaceae bacterium, assembly GCA_036001745.1. GTDB lineage: Bacteria > Acidobacteriota > Blastocatellia > Pyrinomonadales > Pyrinomonadaceae > UBA11740. The sequence goes on along the minus strand of DASYTZ010000173.1, from coordinate 2,908 downwards.
GATGGGCATATTCTGCCGCTGGAAATTTCTTTTGGAGAATTCAATGAAGGCGGCCACCGTTTCTTCACGGGCATCGCGCGCGACATCACAGATCGGAAGCGCGCGGAAGAAGCGCTCAAACAAAGCGAAGAACACCTGCGCTCGCTGATCGAGAATGCCGCGGACATCATCACCGTGCTCAACCGCGACGGCACGCGACAATATGTTAGCCCTTCCGTCGAACACTCAACCGGCTACCAACCAGACGAGCTCATCGGAAAAGATCCGTTTGAATTGGTCCATCCCGATGATGCGCGTGAGCTGCTCGAACTATTTAACGCGGGAATCAGGCAGCCCGGGTTTAGGGTGACGAGAGAGTTCCGCATCCGGCACAAGGACGGCTCATGGAGAATTCATGAAGCGACGGCGCATAACCTGCTCGACGATCCGGTGGTGCGTGGCATCGTCGTGAATTCACGCGATATCACGGATCGCAAGCGACTCGAACGACGCTTGACCGTTCAATATCAGGCGGCGCGCATTTTGGCTGAGGTCGATTCGCTGGAAACCGCCGCACCCAAGCTGCTGGAAGCGATCTGCGAGAGTCTGAGTTGGGACCTGGGGCAGATGTGGCTGGTCGATAGCGAAGCGGATCGCCTCAGTTGGCTCGCCAGTTGGCACACCGCCACGCAGCACGCGTCCGAGTTCGAAGAGGCCAGCCGCGGCCGGCCATTCGTTCGCGGCGTTGGATTGCCGGGTCGTATTTGGGCCGATGGCTCGTCTCACTGGATAACCGATTTGGCGAACGACAAGAATTTTCCGCGCAGCGCCTTTGCAGCAAAGGCCGAGTTTCGCTCGGCGTTCGGCTTTCCCATCAAGCTGGGCGACCAGGTATCAGGCGTGATGGAGTTCTTCACGCGAGAACCGCAAACGCCTGATGCGTCGCTGCTCGAAGTGATGACGGCCATCGGTAATCAGATCGGTCAATTCGTTGAGCGAAAGCATGCGCAAGAAGAGCGCGCGCAAATATTCAATCGTGAGCAAAGGGCGAGGCTGGAACTCGAAAGCGCCATGGACCGAATGCGGCAGGTGCAGACAGTTACCGAAGTGGCGTTGTCTCATCTTTCGCTCGATAACTTGCTGTCTGAGTTGCTCGATCGTGTGCGCGACGCGATGGATGTCGACACGGTAACGATCCTGCTGATGGAGGAAGACGACACATTGGTGGCATGGGCAACGAAAGGTTTGGATCTCGATCTCCACATTCATGTTCCGGTGGGGTCGGGTTTCGCGGGCCGCATCGCCGCGCAGAAAGCGCCAATGGTGATCGATGATGTCGAAACCGCCGACTTCTATACTCCATTCCTGCGTGAAAAAGGCGTTAAGACGCTGTTGGGTGTGCCGCTTCTGGTCGAAGGCCGCGTGCTGGGCGTGATTCACGTTGGTAGAAGGACTCGCCGGCCTTTTACTACGGACGACACGCGCTTGCTCCAGTTGGTGGCGTTTCGCGTCGCGTTGGCGATCGACAACGCGCGACTGTTCGAAGAAGAGCGGGCCGCGCGTCAGGAAGCTGAAGCTGCCAATCGCGCGAAAGACGAATTCCTCACGACACTCTCACATGAACTGCGGACGCCGCTGACACCGGTGATTGGATGGGTGCACATGGTGCGCAGTGGCATGCTGCCGACGAAGGACATGGATCACGGCCTGGCGGTGATTGAAAAGAACGCTCACGCGCTCAAGCGACTGATTAACGATCTGCTCGACATGACGGCGATTCTGAGCGGCAAGATGCGCATGGAGGAATTGCCGGTGCATCTGACGCAGGTCGTTAACGAGGCGATCGAAACTGCGCGCCCCTTCGCCGACTCGCGCAACGTTCGTCTCGAAGTTTCGTTTCGCGATTGGCACGACGAGCTTGCCACCGGCGATTCAACTCGTCTGGGCCAGGTCTTTGGCAACCTGCTTCATAACGCCATCAAGTTTTCTTCAACGGGCGGGCTCGTGCGCGTCATCTGCGAGACCGATCGCGACGATGCCGTCATTAGAATCGAAGACGAAGGTCAGGGGATCGCGCCGGAGTTTGTGCCACGCGTTTTCGAAAAGTTTGTCCAGGCGGACGGCTCGAAGACCCGCGCGCACGGCGGCCTCGGACTCGGGCTCTCGCTGGTAAAGAGTTTTGTTGAAGGACATCAAGGCACGGTTGAGGCACAGAGTGCCGGGCCTGGACGCGGCAGCGTGTTTACAGTTCGTTTGCCACGCCGGAAAGTGAGCGTCGCAGTCGCTGCCGGCGACAGACAAACCACCGGCCCGCTGACAAGGCCACATGAGGCACACATTCTGATCGTGGAAGACGACGAGGATACGCTCGAGCTGCTGCAATCCACGTTCAAGGCAAAAGGATTTCGCGTGACTACCTGTCAATCGGCGCAGGAGGCGCTGGACATTGCGCCCGCGAATTCGATCGATCTCATCTTGTCGGACATCGGCATGCCTCACATGGACGGCTTCGAAATGATGAAGCAACTGCGGCAACTGCCGAACATGGGCGATGTGCCGGCCATCGCATTGAGCGGCTACGCGTCGCAGAAGGACAGGGGGCTGGCGCTCGACGCGGGATTTAACGCGCACGTTTCGAAGCCGGTTGACCCTGCCGAATTAATGACCACGATCAAACAGTTGCTGAAAAAAGTGGTATAAGCTCAAGAGCGAGCGCGCCACGATAAGCCCTGACGAAACCGCCGGCTGAAAACTTATCCGCTGCTTCACGCGCCAGACTCGCCACCGCTTCACGAGTGAGTTATGCCAAAGTAGAATACCGAGAGGCGTCAGCACTTTTCGGACTGTGCCCCTGTAGCTCAACGGTTAGAGCAGCAGACTCATAATCTGTTGGTTCGGGGTTCGAATCCCTGCGGGGGCACCATGCCAG
>DASYTZ010000172.1:0-15469 GCA_036001745.1 Pyrinomonadaceae bacterium | reverse complement strand
GTCGAACGGTCGAACGGTCGTAGAGAGCCTTGCGTCAACAACCGCAAAAGGTTGCCGGCGACATCGGTGCGGTTTGCTCCATTGAGAAGCAACGCAATTGAGCAAACTCCGTTAGTGGGTGGGGAGAATTGGCGCATTTCGAACGGCCGTCGAAAGGCGCAGCGCATTCGAACGAATTATGGGAGCAGGAAAAAGCAGCGATTCCACCACGATCGCAGGCTGAGGCTTGGAAAAGAAATACCCTTGTCCTTCGTCACATGAAAGCTGCTTCAAGAACAAAAGCTCAGACTCGCTTTCAATACCCTCGGCGACTACACGCAAATTCAAGTCGTGAGCCAGCGTTACCATGGCACGTACCATTGCCGCGTTGTGAGGGTCCGTAGCCACGCCGCTAACGAACGAGCGATCGACTTTGAGGGTATTGACTGAGAACAGTTTCAGATAGCTCATTGACGAATAACCCGTGCCGAAATCGTCGATCGCGATCGCTATCCCAAGCGCTCGAATTTCGCTGAGAACCTCAGCCGCCGCCTCGGGATTCTCCATGATCGAACTTTCAGTTAATTCCAATTCCAACGATCTTGGATCCAACTGGCTTGCGGCCACAATTTGGACGATTCGCCCAACGAAATCCTTCTGCCTGAAGTGGCGCGCGGAGATGTTGACCGCAATTCGCAGATTCTTCCGCCCTTGCTTTTGCCATTGCCAAGTCTGACGACAGGCAGTGCGCATCACAGATTCACTGATCTCGACGATTAGGCCAGTGCTTTCTGCCAGGTCCAGAAATTCGATGGGAGCTAACAAGCCAAGTTCCGGATGTTGCCACCGCACCAACGCTTCGAACCCGACAATGTCGCCCGATGACAGATCGACCACTGGCTGATAAAAAGTGACGAACTCTTCGTTATCGATTGCATGTCGTAGGCTCGTTTCCAGCGATAATCTCTTGAGAGATGTGGCATTCATGTCGGCTGTGTAAAACTGATAGTTATTTCCGCCAATAGTTCTCGCGCGCCGAAGAGCTGCACCAGCATTCTGCAGAATGCTTGAGGCGCCGTTGGCGCTGTCGGATGACACGCTGATGCCCATGCTCGCGGTCAAATAAACTTCCTGATTGCCTACGGCGAACGATTTCTTAAATATGTTTCGTATCGACTGGCAGACCTCTTCGGTCTGTACTGAATCAGTCATCGTGTTTAATAAAACGCCGAAATCAGCACCCTCAAAACGCGCGGCAGTTCCCTGCCCGTCCAGAATAGCTCGAAGACGTGCTGCCACATTCTTCAACAATTGATCGCCGGCCTCGTGCCCAAGCGTGTCATTTATATTCTTGAATCGATCCAGCGATACGAGCATAACGGTCGCCAGGTGACCGTTCGCCTTAGCGTTAACAATTGCTTCGTTGCATCGATCGACAAAGAGATTCCGGTTCGGCAAATCAGTCAGTCGATCGTGGTAAGCAAGATACTCAAGCTCGGCGGTGCGCTCTCGAACCATCTCTTCCAAATGATTTTCATATCGCCGCTTTTCTTCCAGCAATGTGTGATGCGAAAGCGCACGCCGAACAGCAGCTTCGATATGATCAATATTCACTGGTTTCGTTATGTAGTCGAAGGCGCCCACCCGCATTGCTTCGATTGCGTACTCTATGGTTTGCTGTCCGCTAACCATTACGACAACTGCGTCTGCATCCTTCTGAAGTATCGTGGGAACCAGCTCCAGACCGCTAATTCCTGACATGTTTATATCGCTGATGATGAGGTCAAATTTCTTTTCATCCAGCAACGCGAGAGCGGACTCAGCTGATTCCACAACTGTGCAGTCATTGTGCCCAGCCAAAAGCCGCATGAGCAGCAGGCGAATCTGCTCATCGTCATCGATAATCAAAATCGTTGGCTTTTTTGGAATCATTGGTGGGCTAGTTCGGCGATATCACGTCTAATTGACGCTCACGGACGACAGCGTTTAGCCGTGACTCGGGAAGCAATTCGTCGTCCGTTGTAGCCAGTTCGGCGATTTCGTTCATGCGCGCGCGCAAACGATGGTTTACCATCTCCAGGTTGTGCAGGCTCTTCGTCGCCTCGTAATGTGCCAGCGCGCGCGAAACTGTGATGACCAGATCTTCGTTGTTCCACGGTTTCGTGACGTACTTATAGACGTGGCCGCAATTGATCGCTTCTATCAGGCTGCTGACGTCGGTATATCCGGTCAAAAGAATCCGCACCATATGCGGCCGCAGCGACACAGTACGTCCGACGAGTTCGATCCCACTCATCTCCGGCATGCGTTGATCCGAAATCAGCAGGGCCACGTCGTGATTCTCAAGCGCTGCAAGCGCCTCAGCACCCGATGTGGCTGTTAGGACCTCATGTTCGTCCCGGAATAGTCTTTCAAGCACACGAAGGTTTGCAGGTTCATCATCGACGATCAGAATCTTGTATTTCATCTTTCAACCTTTCTGTCCGGCGCGCACGCCGTTCCCTTTGATGTGAATAGGTAAGGAAACATTGAACGTTGCGCCACTGCCGAGAGCGCTTTCAACTGTCAATCTCCCTCGATGTCGGATAACGATTCCATGAGAAATAGTCAGGCCCAAGCCGGTGCCTTCGCCGATTGCCTTGGTCGTAAAGAATGGGTCGAAAATCTTGTGCACGTGCTCAGGAGCGATACCGCTCCCAGTGTCTCTGATGCTCACTGACGCCAGTTCCCCATCTGACGATGTGCGAATGCACACTTCGCCGCCGCTGTCGCCAATCGCCTGAGCAGCGTTCACCAGCAGATTCATCCAGACCTGATTGAGCTGCCCGGCATAGCACTCTACCGGCGGCACGAACCCGTATTCACGCCTTAACGTGATCGCTGGAGAATTGTAGTACAGCGAAAGCAAACGAATTGTAGATTCAATCCCCTCATGCAAATCAACGCGTTTTATCTCCGCCTCATCAAGTCTTGAGAATAATCGCAGGTTCTGAACGATATCCCTGATCCGCTCAGCTCCGCTGTAGGAGTCTGCGGCGATCGATTCGAGATCGGACATCACATTCTGGTAGTCAGCTTCTGCCTTCGCTGAAGTAACGCGCGCTGCATCAGGCGCATTTAAGGAAGCCTGTTCATAACTCGCCAATACTCGCCCGACCCTATTAAGGTATTGAGGCAGTGCTTCCATGTTGCTGAAAATGAAGCCTGCTGGATTATTCAACTCATGCGCGATTCCCGCGGCCAATTGACCTAGCGAAGCCATCTTTTCGCTATGGACCAGTTGAGCTTGAATCCGCTCCAATTCGCTCTTCCGACGAGCGAGTTCCAGGTTCCGCTTCTCCAGATCGTCCTTATACTTTCGAGCGTTGCGAAGTAGCGTTCTACGCTCCAAAGCTCTGTCAACACATAATTCCAGCACGTCAAGATCACAAGGCTTAACCAGGTAGTCGTAAGCTCCCATTCGGATCGCGTCAATGACACGCTGCGTTCGGCCCACGCCCGACACTATTATCACGGCCGTGTCGCGGTAAAGCTCATTGATCTTGCGGAGTAGTTCAATACCTCCCAAGCCGGGCATCTGAATATCGGTGATCACCAAGGCGAACGGTTCCTGTTGTAGCCAATCCAGGGCTTCCTGAGCATTTGCCGCTGTTTCACACGAATAGCTTTGATTGAGACACTGCGCGAACAAACTGCATACTGTCTCTTCGTCGTCGACAATCAGCAGCCGCCGATCATGAGCCTCAGCGTAGGTCTGATCGACCGACGGCACGATCAATGCTTCATTCACAACCTGGGCTACGATTGGCGTCACGCGCTTTTCTCCTGATCCAATACCTCGCGGACTCTGCGCGCGAGTCCGTCGGGCGTAAACGGCTTTTGAATAAAGTTCGCCGACTCGTCAAGCACTCCTTGATGCACGATCGCGTCGTCGGTGTAGCCAGACATGAACAACACACGCAGTGACGGACGCGTTTTAACCAATCGCGTCGCCAGTTCACTCCCATTGATTCCCGGCATAATCACGTCCGTCAGCAGAAGATGAATCGCTCCTTGATGTTGGGCGGACACAGAAACTGCTTCGTTGCCGTTCGAAGCTTCCACTATTTGGTAACCATGGCTTTTCAGAGTCTGACGCGCGAGCTTACGCAACATCTCCTCATCTTCAACCAGCAGAATGGTCTCGCTGCCCTGCGCTACTTTCGCGTCTTGGACATTTCGTTTGCATTCTTCAGCGCCGTCGCCAACGCGCGGCAGATAAACCTTAAATGTGGTTCCCCTTCCTTCCTCGCTATAAACCCAGATATTTCCGCCTGACTGTTTTACTATTCCGTACACAGTGGAAAGTCCAAGCCCGGTTCCCTTCCCCAACTCCTTCGTCGTAAAGAAAGGTTCGAATATCCGCTCCAGAGTCTGCTGGTCCATTCCGTGACCAGAATCACTTACCGCCAACATCACGTGACGCCCCACTTGCGCGCCAACGTGATGCTTCCCATACTCTTCATCAAGGTAAACATTGTCGGTTTCGATTGTGAGTTTTCCACCGTCGGGCATGGAATCCCGCGCGTTCACCACCAAGTTCAAAATGATCTGCTCTATCTGGCCAGGATCGGCATTCACGTTTCCCAACTTCGGCTCCAGTACGGCGCGTAAATCAATGTTCTCGCCGATCACGCGTCGAAGCATCTTCTCCATGTCGGTCACAACCCAGTCTAAATTTAGAATCTTCGGCTGCAGTACCTGCTTGCGACTAAATGCCAGAAGTTGACGCGTCAACGACGTCGCCCGCTCGCCGGCCTTCTTAACCTCTTCAAGATTCTCCAGCAGCGGATCTTCAGAGTTCAGACCGCGCATCGCCAGCGAGCAAAAGCCATTTATGACGGTGAGCAGATTATTAAAGTCGTGAGCAATACCGCCGGCCAATCGGCCAACACCCTCAAGCTTCTGTGCCTGCCGTAACTGTTCTTCGGTATCACGAAGCGCTTCTTCTGCTCTCTTACGTTCAGTGACATCGTGCGCTAGTACGAGCTTCGCCTTTCGGGCTGCGAACACGAGCGGATGCGAGATTATTTCGACATCAATAGAGCTGCCGTCTTTCTTCTTGTGTTTCCACGTGCCCGCTGATGTGAAGCCACGTTCTTCCGAGATATTGTCAAGGAGCACGGCCACATCTTCCGGAGAGCGAATATCTTTGATCGTCATCGAAAGAAATTCGTCACGCGAGTAACCATAGTGAAACACCGCTGCTTCATTCACGGCGAGAAATTCCAGCGTCTGGCGGTCGTAGACCCACATCGGCAGTGGATTGCTGTCAAAGAGCAGCCGGTAGCGCTCTTCGGTTTCGCGCAAGGTCTGCTCCGCTCGCTTTCTCTCCGTGATGTCCGTGGCAACACCCAACACGTGAACGGCGCCGTTGCCAGGCAGCTTGAGTGGAACTTTGATTGTCTGAAACAGCCGTGTTTCACCAGTCTTTGAATTAGTTAGTTCTTCTTCAGGAATGAACTTAGGCTTAAGAGTGCGAATTACTTCGTTATCATCATGAATGAACGTCTGAATCTCAGCGTGGTGGCCATTTAGATCTGCTTCCTTTTTGCCAAGGATTTCTGCTGCCGGTCGGCCGTAAGCCAACTCCACTGCTTTATTAATTAGCGTGAACCGTCCTTCGGCGTTCTTGACGAAGATTGGATTTGGGCTGGTTTCTACGATTGCTCTTGAGTATTGCTGTTGCGCTTCCAATTCTGCTGTTCGCTCGCGCACGCGTTCTTCGAGTTCATCATGCGCTTGTTGCAAGGCTTGTCTGGTAGCGCGCCGCTCCTCAGCATTTTTCCCGGAACCTTTAATCACTAAACCTGAGCCAGCCAAAACAAAACAGACCGCAGTGTTCAGCGCCATCGGAATGCTGCGACCACCGTACATGAGCGGGGCGCCATACAAGTAACCGAGGCAGAATGCTGCCCCAATAAACGCGACAACGACTGACAAGCCGTGACCGAGGCCCTGAGCCCAACGCTTGGACCAGGTGAACAGGAATAGAGCTGTGCTTAATAGAAGAAATGTAAGTGCGGTGAGGAACGCCATCTTGCCCACCGGCGCTAAACCGATCGAGTCTGAAGGGAAGCGAAAGATCCAATGGTCGACGCGCAACTCAAGTGAAGTCAGATATTCACTCATCCGGGCCACTACCGGCACTGTAGCCAGAGTGATCGCCACTCTGGCCAGCGCGGAAAACCGATGTGCTCGACTTCCAATTACGATAAGACACAGCCCGCTCAGAACAAAAACAACTGCGGTATTCGGCGCCATCGGAATGTATGCCGGGCGAACGCCTTTTAGTATTACCGATCCAGTCAACCAACCGACTAATGCCGCCAGGCTGATGAAAATTACCATGGCTCCGCACGCTTGCGACACGCGCGAATATCTCGCCAGCAGCCAGACCTTCATCTTCACGTAATGCTCCCGGTGCGTAAGGAAAGGGCAAGAAGAGCTTTCGGCAAACTAGCCAACCTGGAAGTATTAATTAACTCCCTCTGTCGATTCTGATAAACGACGTTCGCGTGGGTCAATAGGAATTTTCCTCACGGTTGTTACGTTTTGATTTCAGTGGTCCATTAACGCAACTAAGTGACACATTTTGTCAGGCGGGCATGGGTGTTTCGGCACTTGGCCAATACAATCACAACAATAAAAACTCTAGCGTCGGATGATCGCCAGGTTTTATATTCGATGTTGCACCGAATAATTCTATGTCGCAGATCAGCCGGCAAGTGGGATTACTCTCGACGCTAATCTTCGTCGCGTCCTCGATCGCGGCGACCTCGCTTCATGCGCAAACGCGCAATCATCGATTGGGATCAGATGACCTTGCGACGAAGGGGCTGATCGTAGATGGCCCGATGGGCGCGACCCAACAGAACGATATTGTCTTGGCAAGCCGTGCCATCACAGCTCTAAAACAACTACAAGCGAAGATCATCGTTTATCGCTCGCTGCACGATTTCGAAGCTGACAGCAGGCTTGGGCATGTGTCGTTGGACACGTTCAAAGCCCACTTACATACCGTTAGTATCGAACTGGAGCCAATTATTGCTCAACTGTCGGACCCGAGACTCAGAGCGCACCTAACTAATGCCCTTTATTCATTCCGTGATGGCGCTTTCTGGTGGGAAAAAGTAGTTCAGCCCCGCGTGGTCACAACCCGAACGGTGGAACTCACGCTTAGAAGTGTTACGCCCGCAGAAACTTTTTTCATAACTACTGTGCCCTACACCGTAGCGATATATTGGCGGCAGGCCGCCAAATTCTTGCTCCAGGCCGAAACACTGGTGACCCCCAAAGCGGTAAGGAACTTCTGACGCGTTTTGCCGCGATCGCGCGTGAACAGCAACGTGGCGGGCGCTGCGTCAATAATGAAAAGGGACCAAGTCAATGAGTGGATTTCAGATCAGATTCAAAGAACCGACTCCTAACAGGGTGCTCATCGCCGATGACGATCCGGTCATGACGCACATGTTAACTACCATACTCAAACAACAGCACTGCCAGCCGGTCGTTGCCAACGATGGCCGCGAGGCGTATCGCATTCTTCAATCGGATTCACGCTTCAAGGCGGCAATTTTGGATATGAGTATGCCCTTCCTTGAAGGTTTAGACATCATCCACTACATGCGCTCAGAAAGACGTCTTAGGCGAATTCCAATAATGATGATAACGGCCGAGCAGAACATCAAGTTGATGACTGATAGCTTTTCAGCTGGCGCGACCGCCTTTCTTCCCAAGCCGTTTACGCCAGAGCAATTGGAAAGCGCTGTCCGCCTGTTAATCGGAAGCCAAAACAGAAGAAGAGCAAACTAAAGCTCGGAAGAGGCGAAGACAATGTTAGTTGAACAAGTAGCCAGGCTGAGTAACGAAAGGAATGGTCGTCTCGCCAAGGCGACTGCCAGCATCACAAACGGCGTCCTGGACGTCGAAACGCTGAGGGCTTTTGAGAAAGTAAAATCGGAAGATGGCTCAGATTTCGTAATTGAACTGATTGATCTTTACCTCGAAGGCACTCCCCAACGGATTCAAGCGATCCGCGAAGCCGCGTTCGAAAAGGAGTGGGCCGTACTGAAACACATTGCGCACACGATAAAGGGAAGTAGCAGCACTCTCGGTCTCCACCGAGTCGCTCAAGTTTGCCAGGAGTTGGAAGCTACAAGTGTGAGCTCCAGTGACGTTGTGGACGGTTTGGGAAAAGCGTTGGAATCACGATTCGTCGAAGCACGGGAAGCATTAATGGCAGAGCGCAAGAGAAGGCTTCAGTGAAAGACTGTCGTGATCTGTTCCACTGGATCAGATCTTATGGCAGCGGGCGAGTAAGTCATTGCCAGGTTCGCAAAACTTTAACCGCAGAAGAAGGTACGAAAACCTACAACCCAAGGAACTCCTCACGTTTCCCTTCCTCGCTGGTTTCAAATCAACGCTGAATCTAGACCAGCTCGGATCAGATTAAATGCAAGTCTAAACAGAATGGGCCCTGGCCTGCAGGCTTCTCTGTTACTTGTGCAAGCGTGTTGCATTATTGTGCGCTTCGACAATTTTGCTGCAAAGCCTGACGTAGACATGACTGTGGCTGCTTGACACCCCCTGAAAATGGCTGTTATCGTACGCGTTCTTTTAATTTCCAATTATTCACTCCTGAGTGCAATAAGGCGAATTTCGGAGGCGTTTCTTGGATAATCATAGCGGGACTTTGTTTACTTCTGAGTCGGTCACCGAGGGCCACCCGGACAAGATAGCGGATCAGATCTCGGACGCGATTCTCGATGCTGCGCTTACGGAAGATCCCACATCGCGCGTCGCGTGCGAGACGTTGCTGACGACCGGACTTGTCATAATTGCGGGCGAGATCACTACGAAAGCTCAGATCGATTACGCCGGTATCGCGCGGCGCGTCATCGGCGATATTGGCTACACCAGAGCCAAGTACGGATTTGATAACGAAACGTGCAGCGTCCTTTGCGCCGTCCATCAGCAGTCGCCTGACATCGCGATGGGCGTTGACACAGGCGGCGCCGGCGACCAGGGCTTGATGTTCGGTTTTGCCTGCAACGAAACGCCTGAGCTGATGCCGCTGCCGATTCAGTTGGCACACCGGCTGGCCGAACGACTGACAGAAACACGCAAGTCGGGGCAGCTACCTTATCTCCGCCCCGACGGCAAGTCTCAGGTGACCGTTGAATACCGTGACGGTCGTCCATTTCGCGTCGACGCAGTAGTCATCTCTTCACAGCACGCACCCGAAGTTGAAAACGCTCAGCTTCGTTCGGAAATTCGCGAGCACGTTATCAGACACACCGTCCCTGGCGACTTAATCGACGACAACACCAAATATCACATCAACCCGACTGGTCGTTTCGTAACGGGCGGACCGCAGGGCGATTCCGGTCTGACTGGCCGCAAGATTATCGTGGACACTTACGGCGGCTATGCTCCTCACGGCGGCGGCGCATTCTCTGGTAAGGACCCCACCAAAGTCGATCGTTCGGCTGCCTACATGGCTCGTTACATCGCGAAGAACATTGTGTCAGCCGGCCTTGCAGACAAGTGCGAAGTACAGCTCGCCTACGCAATTGGGGTCGCTGAACCCGTGTCAGTCTATGTTGATACGCAAGGCACAGGTCGAATCAGCGAGGCGGCATTGTCCAAACTGGTTCGCGATCACTTCCCTCTGAGGCCGAAGGAAATTATCGAAGAGCTGAGGCTGCGCCGGCCGATTTATCGTCAGACTGCGGCTTACGGTCACTTCGGTCGTTCGGGTGATGGCTTCACCTGGGAGGTTACCGACAAAGCCGAAGCATTGCGCGCCGCCGCGGGCGTGTAACGTGTCAGAACCGAGCGGTAGTGACCGGATCAATTCTCTCTTAAGACGACAAGGACGACTTCGTAATGAGCACTGCTATGCCTGCAATGGAACATGACGTTAAAGACTTATCACTCGCGCCCCAAGGCCAACGTCGCATCGATTGGGCTGAACGCGAGATGCCCGTGCTGCGTTTGATTCGCGAGCGCTTCGGCGCCGAGCAGCCTTTGAAGGGCGTGCGCCTCGTTGCCTGCGCACACATTACGAGCGAGACGGCCAATCTCGCGCGCGCTCTGCAGGCAGGCGGCGCCGATGCTTTGCTAATCGCTTCCAATCCCCTTTCAACGCAGGATGATGTTGCGGCGTCGCTCGTTGCGCATTGCGGCATTCCGGTCTATGCGATGAAGGGCGAATCGACCGACACTTATCGTCGACACGTGCAGACGGCGCTCGAGTTTGCCCCGGACATCATCATCGATGATGGATCCGACGTCGTGGCGACCATGATTAAGGAGAAGCCGGACCTCAAGACGAAGATTGTCGGCACCACTGAAGAAACAACCACCGGCATCGTGCGGCTCAAGGCGATGGAAGCTGCCGGCGTGCTCACGTTTCCTTCGATTGCGGTCAACAACGCGCAGACAAAACACTTCTTTGATAATCGTTACGGCACCGGCCAATCGACGCTCGACGGAATTATTCGCGCGACGAATATTTTGCTCGCCGGCCGGACGTTGGTGGTTGTCGGCTACGGATGGTGCGGCAAAGGCGTGGCGCTGCGCGCGCGCGGCATGGGCGCGAACGTCGTCGTCACCGAAGTCGATCCAATCAAAGCTGTGGAAGCGGTGATGGATGGCTTCCGAGTGATGCCGATTTCATCAGCCGCCGGCATCGGCGACATCTTTGTCACCGTTACCGGTAATCGTCACGTAATTGACCGCGACCACTTCGCCGCGATGAAAGATGGCGCGATCGTTTGCAACAGCGGCCACTTCGATCTTGAACTGAATCTGGTCGCGCTCGGTGAGATGTCCGCGGAGCCAGTTGACGTGCGCCCGTTTGTTCAGGAGTACAGGCTGAAGAACGGGAATCGCATCATGGTGCTCGGTGAAGGCCGCCTCATCAATCTCGCCGCAGCTGAAGGTCACCCCGCGAGCGTCATGGATATGAGCTTCGCGAACCAGGCGCTCTCGGTTGAATATCTGGTGAAGAACAAAGGCAAACTCGATCCGGGCGTGCACCTTCTGCCGCCGGAAGTCGATCAGGAGATCGCGGGTCTTAAGCTCAAAGCGCTAGGACTCTCGATTGACACTCTCACTTCCGAACAACTCGAATACATGTCGAGTTGGGAGACGGGAACGTAGTTGCGTTTACCCCTCTCCCAAAGGGAGAGGAGACAGGCAAGTTCTGACAAAGCTCTACGTCCGGACGCGGGAGATGAAGTAAAACGCTCCGGCAGCAAAAATTGCGATCGGAGCCCAGACTGCGACTGCCGGCGGCAGTAGCGCATGCTCGCCCAGTTGCTGAAACCCACTCGACAACAACCAGAAAAACAAACTCACAACCACCGCAGACGATAGAGCCACGACTGTGCTCTTCCGGCCGAGCGATACCGCCAGAGGCATTCCGATTAGCGCCATAATTATGACGCTGAATGGCGCTGCATATTTTCGCTGCAAACCAACCGCAAGCAGGGCAGTGTCAGCGCCGCGCGCCTTCAGCGTTTTGATGTACTCGCCCAGGCGGTTTGTGTCTAATTGTGATGGCCTATCGACGGTTGGTCTGAAAGTGCGTGGCGACTCAACACCGTCGATCGTCAGCGCCTGCGCCTGTTGGGTAGCGACCTGCTCCTGGCCCAGGTCGATCCAACGCGCGTCCTTTATTTCCAGACGATTTGCCTGCGCCCAGGATGCGATGTCGCCGCTGATCACACGTTTCAGGTCAGTCACACGCGACGGATCGAATTCATAGATGACCGGTTTCAGCAGCGCCTGCTTCTGATCGTCAAAATCGTAAGAGTAGATACGCAGCCCGTCGGCGCTCACCAACCAACGACGTTCGCCGGCGGTCGATTGCGTTATGTTTCCGCGAATGCGCGCACGCAGATCGTCCTGCCTGACGTTGGCCGCCGGCATAATCCTTTCCTGAATCAGCCAGAGGCCTCCCGCGACAACGAGCGCAAATACGAATCCGGGCAGCATCAGACGATAAACGCTCTGGCCGCTGGCCCACCAGGCGACTGCTTCTCTTCTCCGCGCAATCAACGCGTACGTAAGCAAAGCCGCGACCAGCACGCTGCCGGGAAACAGTTCCACGCTGACCAGCGGCAGTAGGTAGAAAAGGTACTGAGCGAGAAGTCTTAGTCCGCCGCCACGCGCGGTGATGAATCGCCACAACTCAAAACTTGTGAAAATATCAAAGACGATGACGAGTGCGATAAACCCGAACAGAAAACTCAGGCCCATCGTCCGAACCACACTCGTGTCGAGCAGCGTGGGAAATCGAAGCGCCGACCAGCGCGAGGTCTTTGCTTTTCGCCCAGCCCACGCCGAGGTCACTTCTGCTTCGTCGCGTTGGGTCCACAACGTGAAAGAGAACGTTCGATTCACCAACAGCAGCACAAGAGCGACGGTCAAAGTTACGGACGTCGCCAGCCAGGCCCCGACCACCGTCGGCAATGTGCCGGCGCGCGCCATCTGTTCACCGGCAATTATCAGCAGGTAGTAAGCGGCCATCACGAGGAGCGAGACGAGCGCACCGAATCCGCGACTTCCGCGACGCAGGCGCATCGCCAAAGCGGCGCCGAAAAATGAAAAGATAAGTGGCGACAGCGACAGCGCCAAACGTTTGTGAAGCACAAAGACCGCCTCGCGATGCTCCGCGCCCGAGCTTTGGCTGATGAAGTTGCGCAGTTCGCTGAAGGCCATCTCGTCACTCTTCATTTCCGCGTTATGAAGTCGCGCCAACAAGTCGTTGCGTCCGGTATTGAAGAGGATTCGTAGCTGAGTCAGGCGCTCGACGACATATTGTTGATTCGCCGCATCCGGCGGCGGAAGTTTCGTTTGCACCGCGTCAGAAAGCACTAGCTCGGATTTTTCTTCCGACGAATCGATCCGCCCCGAACGCGCCGTTACCAGACGCGTGGATCCATCGGCTTCACGCGACTGAATGAAGACGCCGCCCCATTGCCCGCGCGACTTGTCGCCTTCGCGCACGTAAATCACATATCCGGGAATGTCCGTGGTGAAAGTCTGCGGCTCGACGGGTGAATCGAGCTTGTAGAGGGCAGCTCGCGCGGCGATATTTCGCAGTTGCTGTTGTGCGCGCGGCACCTCGTTGAGGTTCACCTGTAGAGACGCCGCCGTCGCGATTAACCCGACCAACACCGCCGGCGCAACAATTTGCCAACGGCTAACGCCGGCGGCGCGCATCGCCACCAGTTCACTGTCGCTTCCCATGCGCCCGAGGCCGATGATCGTCCCGCACAAAACGGCCATCGGCAACGTAAACGCGAGCACGGTAGGCAGCAACGCCAACGACAAACTGTAGAGAAACCCTGCGGGAACAGTAGTGCGAAAAATCGTTTCAAAGTAGCGGCCGCTTTGCTGGACAAACAGGATTCCGGTAAGCAGCGCGAGCGCGGCCAACGCGTACGGAAAGATTGTGCGGACGATATATCGCTCGATTATTCGGTGGCTTCGCATGTTTCAAGTGCGAGGATATGCGTCAAGCGCGTGCGGCAGTCAGTGTCCGCGGACGTCGCTCAAGGGTTCTGACAATGAGCCGATGCGTGAATTCAGACAACTCAGCGTCCGCGTCCGTGAAGAATGGTTCGCATGTCTTCGCAAATTCCGCCGGCCCCAATTGCAAGCTGCTAAGCAGCACTTGTTGGACTTGCGGCATTAGTAGCACGCCCACGCCTCTGCTGCACGTCGCGCATCTGACGGCACTCTCGAAATCAAGATACATCGCTTGTCCCTGGTTCAAGGGCGCGCCACAAATGGTGCACGCGCTCACATCAGGAAACGAGCCGGCCAGTCTAAGCAGCCAGATTTCGAAATACCGCAGAATCACTTTTGACGTCGACGGCGCTGTTGCCAGCGCATCAACACACGCCGCCACCATGCGGAAAAGCTTGTCGTTTGCTTCGTGAGGCGGCGCGAATTCGCCGATGAGCTCGGCCATGTAGCCCAGCACCTCCGCCACCTCGATGTCAGCCGCAAGGTCGAAGTGGGATTTCACGATCTCGGCGCCCGAGATCGTCACCAGCTCGCGATTTTCCTTCTCGCGAAACTCGAGCCGTATGACTGTGAATGGCTCAAGCGCAGCGCCGAAACGACTCTTCATTCGCCGCGCGCCTTTCGCTACGCCACGAATCAGCCCCGCGCTGCGCGTGAAGCAAAGAACGATTCGGTCGGCTTCTGCAAGGTTGTAACTGCGCAGGACAATCGCTTCGGTGGTGACGAGGTTCATCGCGTCGTCCATTTATCGAAAAGGAATGAAATAAAGGATCCAGCCGAGCAGTAATGCAATGCCGAGAAACTCGCCGAAAACCTTCAGGCCATAGATCAGCCTTTGCCGATCCGTTCCCTTGGCAGCAATGCCAAACACTACGGCAGTCAACGCGGCGAAGACGCTCATCCAGAAGACGTGCTTCATCGTTTCCTCCCCGCGGCGATGTCGAACGCATCGAGCATCACGAGATAATTCAGCAGGCCCGCGACCAGCAAAAAGGTGTTCCCGTATTCGTAGGTCACGATTTGCGCGTGTTCAGCGAACCCAATATTCGCTATCCAGCAAAAAACATACGGCAGCCCTGAGCCAACGTTCGCGATCATCGGCAGCAGTTGAAGCAGCGCGCCGAAACCTTGCTGGCCGCCACTGACTGCGTATAGATGCCCCCCAAGCCACAGCCCTGTTAGGAACATGACCCAAACCGCGCCTCCAGCCAGGGCCCCCCTGAGCCAGCGCTTCTGAATGAAGTGACCAGCGCCCGGAATCGCCCAGGCCGCCAGTCCGATCAGCCATGCAGCGCGCGGTGTTTCGATCTTTTGTTCCTTATCAATTCGACGAGCTACCAAACGTCACTCTCCTTCTCTCCGGTTTGAAGTTAATGTATTCCATTAAGTGTCTTTCAGCACGAACGCCAGTATTTATCGAGTTTCTTAGCTGTCGGCTCACCCACTGCTGAGAAACTCAGTAAAGCAAATATGCATCGCGAAGCCGCCTGAATTCTTCGATGCCGGGCCGCCAGGATTCGGTGATCGCGTCCAGCGATTCGCCGCCTTCGATTTGTGCTCGCAACATGGTTGTCCCCGCAATCACGTCGAATGGATTGCGGTCGTACTCGTACTCGTACGGCGGCTCTTTCCAGCGAAAGTCTTCACCGTAAAGTTGGTACGCCGTCTTCACGATGGCTACACCGGTTGAGACCGGTTCGAACGAATTTCGGTCCGTCACGTGAATCTGGACGCCGCCGCACGCCTGGCCGGCATGCTTTTGAAACGTCGGCATGAAAACGCATGCCCGAAAGACGACGCCCGGGAAATTCATTTTCGCGAGTGCATCCGCGAACCGATCAGCATCGATGTAAGGCGCACCGACAATTTCGAAGGGCCGCGTCGTTCCCCTCCCTTCGGACATCTG
>DASYTZ010000171.1:0-3942 GCA_036001745.1 Pyrinomonadaceae bacterium | reverse complement strand
GAAGGGCCGCTCCCACCGAATTGGTTTTCCGCTGATTAGATTGGCGAAACTGTGATCTTTCATCGGGCGATCCTCCGGAGGCGAGATTTGGAAAAATGTGTTAAGCCAGCGGCACCGACTGGCCTGCCTGAACGTAAGCGTGTTCGTAGAGCATTAAGCCGATTGACGCGACGGGTACGCCAGCGATGGCGATCGTAGGAATCGGGACCGCCGGAGATCCCAATCCGAACATCGGAAAGACAATAAGTAGTGTCCAAGCGAAGCAGCCGCCTGCTATGCCGAGCGCGACTCCGACCCAAAAATAATCCCGAAATCGGCCACGCGTCATTTCCCACATAGCAAGGCGCGCGTGCGCGGTCGCGTGCGTCAAGGTCAGTTCACCGACAATCATAAGCAGGTGAAGCAGACTCGTAAACGCAAAGATCCAAATGAAAATAGACAATCCGAGCAGCCGAATTATGACTGGCTCAAACCATGCCGCAAATGGTAATAGGATTGCGGAGCCAAGCAGCAGAGCTTGCACCGCCAGGTGCGGAGGCAGCAGCGGGTTCTGCCAAAGATCCCGGGCCTTTGCCTGGGCAAAAAGATAAGCGGTATAGACCGCGGTCATTGCTGACAAAGGAATTCCGGCAATCATTAACCAGGTTTGGATAATCGTCGAACCAAGTAGGCTGCCGAGGAAATGCAGCGCCAGTACCGCTGAATAACCAGCGATGATGAACGCGCCTTTCACGAGCCAACTGCGCCACTGTGGTCGCGTAAAGATCATGTAGAACCGCGCTGGATGCTCGAGATCCCAAATCAATAACAGACCGGTGAGCCCGAGAAAGGCGCCCGAAATAATCGGCGTTACCCACAACCACAATGGCCCATCGGGCCGGAGAAACCCGAACAGCACCAACAGCGCCGCCACCAGATAAACTCCGCTTGCGATCCCCTTCGTCCACGTGTACAAACTCACGCGCCAGTCCCACGGAATTGAATGCGCCACGTCGTAGCTCAACAGCGCCGCCGCCGAGGTGTTGTTGTAAGTTGGATTCCCGGAAACAACCTGCTCGTTCGATTGCTGCTGTTCGCTCCACATGAACAGTCCTGCTTCAGGACGGCGCGCGGCCAAAGGATCAAGCGTCGCCTGATGTGCGCCTTTGTAGAAAAGCTTCGGCAGCGTCTCTTTCTCCGGGCGACGCACGTTCACCGCTTCGCGATTCACGATCTGCGCGACGTAAGAAGACGGATCGTTCATGTCGCCGATCAGAATTGCCTGCGTCGGACAGACCACGACGCAGGCGGGCTCCAGCCCAACATCGATACGGTGCGCGCAGAAGTTACATTTCTCAGCCGAGTGATCTTCCGGATTGATGAAGATCGCGTCGTAAGGACAGGCGGCCATGCAGGCTTTGCAGCCGATGCATATCGATTTGTCAAAATCGACGATGCCATCTGCGCGCTTGAACATTGCCGCAGTCGGGCACGCGGTCACGCACGGGGCGTGCGCGCATTGATTGCAGCGCGTCACCTGGTGTGCCCGGCGCACCTGCGGCCACACCCCTACATCGACGTGCTTGACGTAGGTGCGCGTCACGCCGATGGGAACCACGTTTTCGGACTTGCACGCGGTCGTGCACGCATGACACCCGATGCAGCGGGTGTGGTCGATGACCTTCGCCCACTGCACGCGACTGTCGCGAGCTGTCTCTTGCTCGATCATGGATTTGCGAGCCGGCGAATATATCAGAGACAGGGCGCGGAGTCAGTACCATCCGCGTCAGCGGATGGGATAAAGACTCAACGGACGAGCTCGATCTGGAGTCCCATTCGCTCACGCGAATGGTACTGACTTTATCGCCGATCGCCCACATTTCAGGCGCACTCCAAAAAGTCGTTGACCGGCCTTGAAGCGACCCGCTATGATGATTTTGGTCTGATCCAAGGGCGTGCTCGCCTGACCAATTCAGTCTTCTTCTTGCCCGTTACCTCTCAAGCTTTTCATCGTTAAGGCCAGTGCGCAGCCTGGCATTTCTACGGCAAGGATTCTGTCTATTTATGTCTGTAAAGATCGACGATTTACTCGTCACAGCTACTGCTCACTTCGCTTCTGACCTCCACCTGAAGGCCGGTTCATTTCCGATCATGCGCATTGGCGGCGAGCTTTATCCGGTTGCGGACGCGCCGCGGCTTTCGCCCGAAGACACTCTCGACATGGCGTTTTCGATGATGTCGAACCGGCAGAAACAGAAGTTGAAGGAAGTTTCCGAAGTTGACATCGCCTACAGCGTCAATGGCCTCGGGCGATTTCGCGCGAACATTTTTCAGCAGCGCGGCGCCGTCAGTATCGTGCTGCGCGTCATCCCCGATCAAAGCAAGACAACCGGCGCGCTCGGACTGCCGCCGGTGATCGACCGCATCGCCGAAGAGCGGCGCGGTTTGATTCTGGTTACCGGCGCGACTGGTTCAGGAAAGTCGACGACGCTAGCGGCGATGATCGATCGCATCAACACGACTCGGTCGGGTCACATCGTGACGATCGAAGATCCGATCGAATTTCTGCATCGCGACAAGATGGCCTTCGTTACGCAACGCGAAGTTGACGTTGACACGCGTTCGTTCGCCGAAGCTTTGCGTGGCGCGCTGCGTCAGGATCCGGATGTGATTCTGGTGGGGGAAATGCGCGATCTGGAAACGATTAGCACCGCGCTGACGGCGGCCGAAACCGGACACCTTGTGCTATCGACGTTGCACACGCTCGATGCGACGGAAACGATCATGCGCATCGTTTCATCATTCCCATCTCATCAACAGAAGTCTGTGCGTATTCAGTTGGCCGGAATTTTGAAAGCGGTGATCTCTATGCGTCTGGTGCGCGCCGCCAAAGGTTCAGGCCGCGTGCCGGCGGTCGAGGTGATGGTTTCGACGGGACTGATTCGCGATTACATCGTGAACGAGGACAAGACTTCGCTGATTCGTGAAGCGATTGCCAATGGCGCGTCGCAGTACAACATGCAGACGTTCGATCAGTCGCTGTTCCAGTTGCTACAAACGCGACAGATTACTTACGAAGAGGCGATTCACAACGCGACGAACGCGGACGAATTCAAGATGCGCGTGTCGGGAATTTTCTCAACCGATCAGTCGATTGACGCGGGCGCCATGCCTTCGTTCGATCCGCAGCACGGCGAGTTTGAGCGGATCGTGAGTCGTTAAGAGAACATTCGGCCACGAAAAGGCACAAAAGGCACAAAAAGAAAGCCAGACAGCAAAGTCATTTTGTGCTTTTTTCGCCTTTTTGTGGCTAGCCTCGTCGTTTTGCTTCCTGCCAAAGCTCTTCCAAATCCGCGATCGATACATCTTCGAACTTGCAGTTCTGCTCTCGTAAGCGTTTCTCGATGTGCGCGAAACGTTGCCGGAATTTTCGATTCGCCAGTTTCAACGCCGCTTCCGGTTCGACATTCAAATACCGCGCGATGTTCGTAACGACAAACAGCATGTCGCCGATCTCTTCTCGGACGCGCACGTGATCGGCTTCGTCGGCTGATTGCTTGTGCTGCTCGATGGCGACGCGAAGCTCGTCCATTTCTTCCTGAAGCTTTTCAAAAATCTCATCCACGCTTTTCCAATCAAAACCGACACGCGCGACTTTAGTTGAGATTTGGTGTGCCTCCATCAACGCCGGCGCTTTGTTTGAGACACCATCAAGAATCGATCCGTCGGCAGACTCGCCACTCCCCTTTCCAGCCGCGCGTTTCTCTTCCGCCTTGATGGCTTCCCAATTTTTCAAGACCGCCGCCGAGTCGCCGGCCTGGACGTCGCCGAAAACGTGCGGATGCCGACGCACCATCTTCTCGTGCACTTCGTCAATCACGTCATCGATGGTGAACTCGCGTCGTTCTTTCGCGACGCGCGCGAAGAAAGCAATCTGAAACAAAAGGTCGCCAAGTTCTTCGC
>DASYTZ010000170.1:0-20559 GCA_036001745.1 Pyrinomonadaceae bacterium | reverse complement strand
CGCTCGTAGCGATCTCGCACGTAGCTCGGGCGCGTGATGCCGTGGAACTCATTCGGATAAATCACGAGTTGAGTTTCGACGCCGAGGCTTCTCAGTGCCTGATACATTTGTTGTCCGCCTTGGACAGGCACGTTGAAGTCGCGCTCGCCGCCCAGGAAAAGCGTCGGCGTCTTGATACGATCGGCATGCAGGAACGGATATGAAATCTTGACGTAAGTCTCCCACGCCTTCGGGTTCCAAGGCGGACCAATCTCGTAATCGTATTGAATGATGTACTGATCGGTGCCGTAGAACGCGACGGTAAAGGCCGTGCCGGCGCCGCTGGTCGCGCCTTTGAACCGCGTGTCGGTGGCGATGATGTAATCGGTGAGAATTCCGCCGTAGCTCCAACCGCCGACGCCCATTCGATCCGGATTGGCGACGCCCATCGCAATCACGTGATCGACGCCGGCCAGCAGATCCTCGACTTCGTAATGACCCCAATCCGCGAAAATCGATCGCGAGAAGTTCTGCCCGCGTCCTGAGCTGCCGCGATAATTCACCGCCAGCACCGCGTAGCCGTTCGCGGCAAAGACCTGCCGCTCGATACTGAATGAATGTTGATCCTGACCGTTCGGGCCGCCATGAATCCGCAGCAACAGCGGCACCTTTGTTCCTTTGACATAACCGACCGGATACGTCAGCAGCCCGTGAACTTCCGTTCCATCTTTGCTCTTGAAACTGACTTCCTCGGTTTCGCCGATTTGAAGTTCACTCATCAGGGCGTCGTTCTGGTGAGTTATCTGCCGCAGTGTCTTACCTTCCATCGCGTAGATTTCTGTCGGCCTCTTGTCGTTGCCGGAGAGCAGAAGTGTGCGACCGCCGCCCATCGATAAACTGGAAACAACCACCGGGGGATCGAGCAGACGCGTCACCGACGTACGCGTGATACTCACCGGATAAACCGATCTGTCGTCAGTCACCGTAACGAGCACTGACTTTCCATCCGCCGCAGATCGCACACCCGACACCCCGCGATCGAGATCTTCGACCGCCTTGATCCGCGCCGGCGCGGCGCTGCCATCAGCCGAAACCCACGCAAGGTGCTCCATGTTGTAAGCGCCGTACTTCTTCTCGTCGCCTTCGATAAATACGATGCGCGTGCCGTCGGGCGACCATTCGGGACGCGCGCGGCTCGCGCGGTCCTCCGGTGTCGTTAAGAGTTTCTCAGTCACTCCCGGTTGAGCTTGCGCGACGTACAACTGCGCCGCCGGATCGCGATCCGGATCGTCGGCATGATTGCTCATGAAAGCAATTCTGGTCCCATCCGGCGACCATGAAATCGATGACTCGTCCCATTTGCTCTTCGTCAGTCGATCGAGTTTCTTCGTCGCGATGTCGTAAAGATAGATGTAGGTGTGACGGCCCGAGAGCAGATAGCCCTGCACGTCCTGTTTGTATCGGTAGCGATCGATGACGATCGGCTTCGGCGGCTTCGGCGGTACACCAGGCGTCGGTGTGGCGTTCGGATCGGGCGCGTCAGGATCAGGATCGCCAATCAACACCGCGATGCGCTTCGAATCAGGCGACCATTCGTAACCTTGCAAGCGGCCTTTGAATTCAGTGAGTTGGTAAGCCTCGCCGCCGCTGCGATCGAGCAGCCAAATCTGACTACCGCGTACACCGGTCTTCCCGGATGAACGCGACGATGTGAACGCGAGATATTTTCCATCCGGGCTCCAACGCGGCGATCCTTCACTGTCATTGCTGAAAGTAATTTGTCGATCGCTTTTGCCGTCGTAGCTCGCCAGCCATATGTGCGTGTTGCTCTTATCCTCCTTCGTGTCGATCATCGAGACGGTGTAAGCGATCCACTGGCCGTCCGGTGATATTTGCGGATCGCTCACGTTGCGAAAACGCGCGAGGTCGTCGAGCTTGAGCGGGTGGCGCGGTGTCTGTGCGGAAATAGCCAGCGGGAAGGTGCAAACAATTAGCAGTAGCAACGAAAGTTTTTTCGTAATCATTCGTGATTCTCCTTACACGTTTTCACCACAGAGGACACAGAGGATTCGCCGACAACTTTTTGAGCGAGCGAGAGTTTACTGCGAACTCATTAGTTTGCATAGCCCTTGAATTAGACCTACTTTTCCGGCTAATGTACCCGCCCAACAATGAAAAGGACAGCCATCATCGCGACGCTGGCACTGCTGGGAATTGCTGTTTCTAGTTGCTTGCGATCAGGAAATCAGGACACGCCTACCTTGACGCTGGCCATTAACTCAGGCGTCGAAGGCGACGCGCTGAAACAGGCGGCGAAAGATTACGAAGCGGAAACGGCCGTACACATCAACATCGCCGAGTTTCCGTATGCGAATTTGTTCGAAAAGGAGCTGCTCGATCTCAACGCGCGCAGTGGCGCTTACGATCTGATCATGCTTGACGATCCCTGGTTTCCGAAGTTCGCCTCCCTAAATGTGTTGACTGACCTGACACCGCTGCTTCAGAAGCGGGGCAAGACGGGCCCTGATGATGATTTCGTGGCAACGTCGCTGGCGCTGTGTCGTGAACCTTATCAAACGGGCGCGCTCTATGCGCTGCCATACGTCGGCAACTCGCAGTTATTCTTTTATCGAAAAGATCTTTTCCAGAAGCACAATTTGAAAGAGCCGGCCACCTGGGATGACGTCTTGACGGCGGCGAAGACTATCAGCGAACAAGAAACAAACGGCGCGCCCGGCGGCGGAAAGCTGTACGGTTACGTGATGCGCGCGGCGCAGGGCAACGCCGCCGTTGCTGACTTCATGCCCATTTTCTGGGCGTTTGGCGGCGAAATGTTTGACTCCTCGGGCCAGCCGACGGTTAACAGCGCGGAAGGCATTGCGGCTTTGAAGTTGATGATTGAGCTTGGCAAGTATTCGCCGCCCGGCTATGCGAGCTTTAATGCGGATGAGGTTGGCGCGCATCTTTTGCAAGGCACCGCCGCGATGTCGATCAACTGGCCGGCATGGATCAGCTCGTTTAGCGACCCCGCGAAATCCAAAGTGATCGGCAAGATGGAATTCGGCCAATTGCCCGGCGCAAAGAATCCTGGTCGTGCAGAAATTGGGAACTGGCTGATTGCAATTCCGCGCGACGCGAAGAATAGCGAAACGGCAATGGACTTTCTTTTGTGGGCCACCAGCCGCGAACAAATGAAACTGTCGGCGCCGCGCGGCAATCCACCGACGCGTAAGTCTCTCTTTACTGATTCGGAGCTCGTCGCGAAGTTCCCGTCGTATCCCGCGCAACTTCGTTCTTTAGAAAGTTCGCGTCCGCGTCCACGTATGCCGCAGTGGAACGAAATTGAGAACGCGTTCGGCATCTATCTTTCGAAAGCTAACAGCGGCGAACTCACTGCCGAAGATGCGATGAATCAGGCGAATGCGGAGATAAAGCGAATTGTTGAGCGTGGAAAATAGGCTGTGGCTTCGGTGTGCTACCGTCTTTGTTCGAAGCCGCGTAGCGGCGAAATATTTATAGCCATCGTTTTTGAAATTGATCCGGAAGCTCCGTAGGAGCGCAATATTTTGGTTGATTCACTAGGGAACCCGGTTAATATTTCGCTCCTAAAGGAGCTGTTTCGATTCACCTAATCTCTTTCTATAAATATTTGGCCCCTAAGGGGCCCGCTCGGGACTTCGCCGCCACACCTGAATGACTCGCGAAAACACCATTCAGCGATACGCTTCGGATCGGTCACTCGCATATCTGCTTCTCGCGCCGACCATCGCTGTTCTCCTCGCGCTGACGATTTATCCACTGATTTACTCCGTCAGGATTAGCTTCCAATCCAATTCCGGCGCGCCTACGCTTCAGAACTTCGCTCGCCTTTTCACGGACCAATTCTTTTTGAGTGCGCTCGCGCACACGTTAGTGTATGCGGCCATCGCATTAACCATCGAGTTCTTGCTCGGCCTCGGACTTGCGCTACTTCTCGATTCACAAATCCGTGCGCGCAACATCTTCCGCGTCTTACTGCTCATACCGCTGATGCTGCCGCCGGTCGTCGTCGGGGTCATTTGGCGCCTGATGCTGAATTCAAACTTCGGCGCGGTGAACGCAACGCTGAAAAGTTTCGGCGTGAATACTGACCTGCTGACGTGGACAGCGTCACCCAAACTTGCGATGGCTTCGGTGATCATCGCCGACGTCTGGCAGTGGACGCCGTTTATGTTCTTGATTTTGCTCGCCGGGCTACAGGCGATCCCGCAGGAACCCTATGAAGCCGCGCTCGTTGATGGCTCGAGCCCCTGGCAAACGTTTCGCCATGTCACTCTGCCGTTGCTGAAGCCTGCGATTCTGATCGCGTTGCTGTTGCGGACGATGGATCTGCTGCGCGTATTCGATCATATTTTTATTTTGACGGAAGGCGGGCCGGGATTCGCCACTGAGACAGTGAGCCTTTACATCTATCGCACGGCATTCCGGTTTTCGAATTTCGGCTACGCGGCGGCGATGTCGTTCGTGCTTCTTTTGATTACGAACATCATCAGCCTCGCTTACATTCGAATGCTACGAGCGCAGGATGCATAGCAGGTAATACCTTGGATTCGTCTTTCAACCTGTCATGTTTAGTCGCCGTTCAGTGGATCGCGTGGCGGACGCAACGCTGCGACGGAGCGAGGCGCTTAACCCGAAAAATCGGATGGCGAGATCAGCAAATCCGGGAACGAAGGCGGCGCGGCGGATCATCGAACACACACGCAGCCGCGAATTGAATCGCGTGCGATAAAGCTGTTCGTATTTTTCGCCAACAAATTCCAAAACACTCTCACTGCTCAACTGTGCCAGTCGATTCACGATTACGCCAGACACAAGTTCTCCACTCTCCAAAGCCATCAACATACCGCTGCCGGTGAACGGATCAATGAATGATGCCGCGTCGCCAATCGCCAACAATCCTGGCGCGGGTGCCGGAGAATGCCTGCCAAACTTTTCCAATGAAACCGCCAGCCACTCTGAGCCAAGGCGTGCATTTTCAAGCGTGTACGCCGCGCGACGATTTTCGCAGACAACTTTCCGCATCAACCTATTGGGATCAGAATCGTTGGCCTTTACCTCGCGCGCGTTAACGATGAAACATAAGTTGCTCAAGCCGCTTTCAATGCTGCTGAGTCCGCCGTAGCCGCCACGATAAAAATAGATTTCGCATGCTCCGGGAGCAACGCGCGTTTCCCGCAAGTGCGCTTTGAAGGCGACCAGCGATGCGCGCTGCAAACGCGACTTCACGCTGCATATTCTTTCCAACAGTCGCGTGAGCACTCGCGCTCTTCCCGTCGCATCGATTGTGACGGGGGCAGTAAACCTCTCTTCCGTGCCGTTGTGCTTCAAAACCACACCGGTCACACGTCCGCGCACTGAGACCAGATTCACCGCGGCGGTGTCTTCGCGAACCTCGACGCCGACTGCCGCTGCGCGGCGCAGCAATCGCTCGTCCATTTCCGCGCGACTGAGGCCGATGGCCATGCCGCCCGCGCTGAACCAGTCGCTCGGAACCGAGACATTCGTGCCGTTATGCGAATAGAAAACAGTTTCCGTGAGTTTCGCCGGTCCACTCGCGAACATTTGTTCGGTCACTCCAAGTCGTTCAAAGTGGGCCGCGCATTCCGGTGAGATGAATTCGCCGCACAATTTCGCGCGCGGAAACTTCTTCTGCTCGACGAGCAAGACGCGCGCGCCGCGAAGCGCCAGATGAATCGCCGCGCTCGAGCCCGCCGGCCCACCTCCGGCAATGATTACATCGTAATCTGAAACAGCACTCATCTGATTTTTCCCTCTCCGTCTGGGAGAGGGTTAGGGTAAGGGCTTACGGGAAAAACAAGGAAAGATTATTTCTGCTTTCCGTAGCTTTGCCCCTCACCCCTGCCCTCTCCCAAGGGGAGAGGGAGGCGCCGCGCTCAAGACTAGTCGCGACGGAAAATGTTCTTCGACCTTCACGTTCTTCAGTCCGGCACTTTCCCCGAGCAGCCTGAACTCTTCAGGCTTAAAGCTGCGCAGTATCGACAACGCGCCGTCCTCGCGAATCAGTCGATTATGCAAAAACAAATGTCCCACGGTCGTGTAGAAATAGTAGGCCACCGCGTTCCGATGCAAATCGATCGCAAAAATTTTTCGCCGCGCGACACGCGCCATTTCCTTTAGTAGCTCAGCAACCTGCGAATCGCCAAAGTGATGCGTGAACAGCGAGCAGATGACGTATTCGAATTGCTCATCCTGAAACGGCAGCCGAAAAGCATCAGCCCGAACTCCGGAGATTTCGGGTAGTCCGCGCGACTCTTCGACGATCGCTTCAGCCGAACGTTCGTTCAATTCGAGTCCGACCAGGTGCGTCGTGCGATTTGTCTCGCGGGCCCATTCTGCTATCACGCGCAGCAGCTCACCGGATCCGGCGCCGACATCGAGGACGGAAAAGGATTGCAAACCTTCGGCTTGAACATCTTTCAGCAGCGAATTCCGTAAGGCGCGCGTATCGCCGAGCCATCGATTCACTCGCTGAAGCTCGACGATGCATCCTTCATATTCTTCCGGCGTGTAGTCGCCTTTGTCGAGATGCTCGAGTTCGTAGCTGCGCTGGCGAAATCGGCTGAACACAGTTTCAAGTTCCAAGTTTCAGGTTCCAAGTTTATGACCGCGAACCTGAAACTTGAAACTCGGAACTTGAAACTTAGACTTTTCTGATCACCAGCGCGCTGTTCTTCGATCCGAAGCCAATGCAGTTGCAGAGCGCGGTGCGCACCTTGGTCTCGCGCGCTTTGAGAGGAACGTAATCGAGGTCGCATTCGGGATCAGGATCGTCGAGATTGATGGTCGGAGGAATCAAGCCGGTAGTCATAGCGCACAACGCTGCGCCGAGGCCCGCGGCGCCGCTGGCTCCCTGGGGATGGCCGATCTGCGACTTAGTCGCGGACATCGGAATGCGATGCGAATTACAGTTGAGAGCGATCTTCAAAGCGTTAGTTTCGATCCGATCGTTAAGCACGGTAGAAGTGCCGTGGAGATTCACGTAATCGATCTCCTCGGGCGTTACACCCGCATCTTCCATTGCCAGCGCCATCGCGCGCGCGGGCTCGTCGCCACCTTCCTGCAAACGCACGCGATGATAAGCATCGCAGGTGGAAGCATAGCCTAAGATCTCGGCATAAATATTCGCGCCGCGCTGTTTCGCGACTTCGTAGCTCTCCAGGACGTAAATCCACGCGCCTTCTCCCAGCACCATGCCCGACCGGCTGCGCGTGAACGGACGCGATGCGCGCTCAGGCTCGTCGTTCCAATCAGTGGTCAGCACCGTCAGCAAATTGAATCCGGCGAGAATTCCCGGCGCGAGCGGCGCATCGACTCCGCCCGCAAGCATAACGTCCTGACGCCCGAGCGCGATGTGTTGAGCCGCATACGCGATCGCGTCAGTCGAACTCGTACAACCGGTGGAAATCACATGCGATGAGCCGCGCAGGCCAAACGCCATCGACAGCTCGCTCGACAAGGTGCCGTGCGTCGCGGCTGGAATGATGTAAACGCTCGCCTTTGCGTGCGAGCCGCCGTTGTACCAAATGCCGTAGTGATCTTCGACGAACGGCAAACCGCCGCCACCCGTGCCCAGTTCGACACCGATGCGCTGGCGTTCTTCGATTGAAAGACTGTCCGGCGCGATTCCCGCATCGTCGAAAGCTTCGCGTGCCGCGGCTAACGCGAGCGGCACTGTGCGCGGCACATGCTTGCGATCCTTCGCGTTGAGCTGTGCTTGCCAATCAAAGTCTTGCACTTCGGCAGCAATCTTCACGGTTGAATTCGAAACATCGAAGGACTGGATCGTCCGCACCCCGCTCTCTCCGCGTTGGAGCGCATTCCAAAACGAATCGCGGCCAATGCCAATGGGCGTAACACAACCAATTCCGGTGATGACAACGCGGCGCGGAGATTTGAAGCCGTTAAGCATATTTATGTGCGTCCGGGGGTGCTCGGGGTTGCGCAAGGATAACATTGACCCGCAGACTAACCAAAAACGCCCAACCGCCCACGAAGCTCGGCGTCCGGCGATTTGTGAGACCCTGCCAGTAGGCCGACTCTCGCGGGCAGCTCGGCGCCGACTTCGGACGGTTACGAGTAGAGGGCACGGCGCCCACATCAAAGCGACAAAAACCACGCGCAGAGCCGAGGCACGTTGTCTTAGGTTAAGCGCTGCGGGTTATTAGGCCGCGTTTAGCTCCGCACTCGACGATTCCTGAGCCTTCGGAAACCCGAATTAATTCACTAGACCTCTGCGCTTCGTCTATGATGTTCGTCGTATGATTACGGCAGTGCAAAAGGCGCCGCGGATCACTTCTGATGGCGCCGTTCGCATTGCGGCCAAGTTGTATGGTCTCAGGGTTTCTGCCGAACCGCTGCCGAGCGAGCGGGATCAGAACTTTCTACTGCGCCTCATAACGTCACATGAGGAGAGCCCTTCCTCACTAACGCCCTCACCCTGCTTTCACCCAGAGGGAGAGGAAAAGAAGTCGGGCTACGGCCCCGAGCCTTCATCCGGCGACGGACAGTTCGTTCTCAAGATTGCCAACGCGGAAGAAGCGTTTGAGTTTCTCGAGCTTCAGAATCAACTCATTCGATTTCTCGCGGCCAGTAAAATCGAACTCGAGTTCGCTCGAATCGTGCCGACTAAAACCGCAGCGGACATTGCGAAGATCAAGGATGAAAATGGCAATGAACATTTTGTGCGTCTACTTACCTGGCTTGACGGTGTCTGCTTTGCCGAGGTCAAACCTCACGGACGCAGACTGCTGGCTTCGCTCGGCCGCTCATTAGCGCAAATGGATGCGGCGCTGGCAGAGTTCGATCATCCCGCGACGCACAGATTCTTTTACTGGGACCTTCGCAATGCGAACATCGCCCGAGAACTCACCGGGCTGCTGCCCCACTCTCGGCGGAGACTCGTCGAACGATTCTTCGGTGAATGGGAGAAGATCGATTGGAGCAGTTTGCGCTTCAGCGTCATTCACAACGACGCCAACGATTACAACGTCCTGGTCGATGAATCTGAACAGCGCGTTAACGCTGTTCTCGATTATGGCGATGTAGTTTACAGCGCGACGGTTTGCAACCTGGCCGTCGCGCTGGCTTATCTGATGCTCGATAAGCCTGATCCGATCGGCGCTGCTGGTCAGGTGGTGGCGGCCTATCACGAAACTTATCCGCTGACTGGACGTGAAATTGATGTCCTGTACGCGCTTGCCGTCACGCGACTCTGTTGCAGCGTCTGTTACGCGGCGAAGCAGACGCGCTGTGCTCCCGATAATGAGTACCTGAATATTTCGAACGCTCCGGCGTGGGCTTTGTTGGACAGGCTTTCAGACATTGCCGGTGATTGGCCGACGCGAGTATTTCGTTACGCGTGCGGGCTGCCGGTCGTCAGCGAAAAATATGCGCGCCAGAGACGACCGTCCGCTGACTTAATCGAAGAACGTAAGCGGCACACCGGACCTTCGCTCAGCATTTCCTATCAGTCACCGCTGCATATTGTTTCCGGGTCACGGCAGTATCTCTACGATTCTGCGGGCCGCCGTTATCTGGACTGCGTCAATAATGTCGCGCATGTCGGACACAGTCACCCCTACGTCGTGCGTGCCGCATCCGAGCAGATGGCGATGCTCAACACGAATACCCGCTATCTGCACGAAAACCTGATCGAGTACGCCGAGCGTTTGACGGCAACGCTGCCGGAGCCGCTGAGTGTTATGTACCTGGTGTGCAGCGGCAGTGAAGCAAACGAGTTGGCGTTGCGTCTGGCGCGCGGGCATACAGGTCGGAACGATGCGATCGTTGTGGAGGGCGCCTATCACGGGAACACCAGCGCGATGATCGATCTCAGCCCGTACAAGTTCGACGGCCCAGGCGGACGGGGATGTCCCTCCTGGGTTCACAAAGTTCCAATGCCGGATGTCTATCGTGGGGCGCATCGCGGAGCCGGTGCCGGCAAATTCTACGCTGCTGATGTCGCTGAGGCGGTGAGACAAGGCGGCGACGTTGCCGCTTTCTTCTGCGAGTCGGCGCTCGGTTGTGGTGGTCAGATCATTTTGCCGCTAGAGTATTTGCGCGAAGCTTTTGCTGCGGTTCGTGCCGCCGGCGGAGTCTGTGTTGCCGATGAAGTGCAAACCGGCTTCGGCCGTGCCGGCGAGCACTTCTGGATGTTCGAGACGCAGGACGTGGTCCCCGATATCGTGACTCTCGGCAAGCCAATCGGCAACGGACATCCGCTCGGTGCAGTCATTACCACGCCAGAGATTGCGGCATCTTTTGCGAACGGCATGGAATACTTCAACACCTTTGGCGGCAATCCGGTTTCATGCGCCACCGGCCTCGCCGTCCTTAATGTCATTCGTGATGAAGAGCTGCAACTGAATGCGCTGGAAGTTGGCGAGTATCTGAAAGCAGGCATGCGGGAATTGCAGGATCGGCACGCTCTGATCGGAGACGTGCGTGGCGCTGGTCTTTTTCTCGGTATTGAATTAGTCCGCGATCGAGAGACGCTGGAACCAGCAGACCGCGAAGCGACTCACGTAGTTGAGCGAATGAAGGAGCGCGGCATTCTTTTAAGCACTGACGGTCCATTGCACAACGTGATCAAGATCAAACCGCCGCTGGTATTCTCACGCGTAAACGCTGATCTTCTGATTGCGAGCTTGGATTCTCTGCTTAAGGAAGACTCGGCAGTATTGAGAAGTCAGAATGGACGAAACAAAAAGGCCAGACGCTTTCACGCTCGGCCTTCTGATCTCAATTGAACGCGCGTATCAGGTCACGCCACTTTCGTTCCGCAGTCGTCGCAAAACTTGGCGCCGGGTTTCAAATCGTGCTGGCAATTGGGACATTTGCCAGCGACCTGGGACGTGCCACATTCGCTACAGAATTTGGCGCCTGCTTGCAACGATGCACCGCATTTCACGCACTTCTGCGTAGATGCCGGTTGCGCCGATTCCGTCGGTGTCGCGCCGCGCTGGCGCATCGCATCACTCATGGCGCCGGCCATAGCGTTGCCCACAGCGAATCCGGCGCCCAAGCCCGCGCCCAGTCCGGCGCCGCCGCTTGGATTCTGCGCCGCATCACGCATCGCTTGGGCGGCCTCGAATTGCGTGTACTTGCCCAGGTCGCCGAGCACTCCCATTTGCGTGCGCTTGTCCATCGCCGCTTCAACTTCCTGCGGCAGCGAAATGTTTTCCACCGTGAACTTGGTAAGCTCGAGACCGAGCGATTTGAACTCGTCCTGCAACTTCTGTCGCGAGAACTTACCCAGCTCGTCATAGTTCGAAGCGAGATCCAGCGCGGCGATTTTTGATTCGGCCAGCGCATCAGAGAAGCCGCTCACCAGTGTCCGCCGCAATTGACCTTCGATATCTTCCGTGACGAATCGCGCGTTCGTGCCGGCGATCTGCTTGATCAGCTCGCGCGGATCGGCGACGCGCATCGAATAAATCCCGAACGCGCGTAGCCGCACCATGCCAAAGTCGGTGTCGCGCATCATCACCGGATTCGATGTGCCCCATTTCAAATCAGTGAACTGTTTCGTGTTGACGAAATAAACTTCAGACTTAATCGGTGAATTAAAGCCGTGCTTCCAGGCGCCAAGCTTTGAAAGGATCGGCGTGTTGCCGCCTTCGACGGTGAAACGGCCGGGTCCGAACACATCGGCGATTTGTCCTTCATGAACGAAAACCGCCGCTTGCGACTCGCGCACGATCAACTGCGCGCCGTTCTTGATCTCCTGATCGCGGACGGGAAAGCGATAAAGCATCGTGTCACTCGAATCGTCGAGCCACTCGATGACTTCGATGAATTGCGCGCTCGGGCTGAGCCGGTCAAGAATCCCCATGGTGTTTCTCCTTCGTTAACTGCCAGACATTATACGGCGAAAGCCGGTATAGGGTTCAATTGTGCTCCCTCTCCCTCTGGGAGAGGGCTGGGGTGAGGGACGAAGTTAGCGAAGAAACAAATAGTTTTTCTCTTGAGGGTTTTTCGGACGTGAGAGAGAAAGAGAATCTTCTAGTAATTGCGCCGCTAAGCCCTCACCCCTACCCTCTCCCAAAGGGAGAGGGCAATAACTTGCGCTTCCTGTTACGCGAACGTCTGATCCCAAGCAAGATCAGCGCTGCCAACCCTCCTACCGTATCAATCATGCTGTCGTAAATCGAGGCGGTACGCGACGGCACGAACCCCTGGCGAAACTCATCAAAAAGCGCATAAACGACGACAACAGCCAACCCAATCCAGAACCAGCGTTCACGCAGTAACCGCCGCGATGACGTTCGGAAGGCTCGGGCCGCCAGCAGAGCCAGAATTGCATATTCAGTGAAGTGCCCGATTTTGCGAAGCACGAAATGAATCGTATTCAATGTCGCTTCGCTCGCGCTCGGAAACAATGCATGTAATGGTCCCATCAGGAAACTCGACGTGTGTGAAGCTGAAAGCAGATCGCTCGAGCCGATGAAGATGAGAACGGCCCAAACGATCACCGGGCCATATCGCCAAAGCTGGTTCTTGAAACTAACGGAGTTGGTTGTGATGTGCCCCGCCGCCGGAAGTGAGTCGTCGTCAATCATCGAATCACGAGATTAACGCAGGTCGATGCGGGAGACTAGCTAACAATGTTACTCGTATCTAAGCGCCTCGATCGGATCGAGCGCGGCTGCTTTGCGCGTGGGATAATAACCAAAGAAAACAGTCGTTCTCGAATAATTTCAGTCGCCATGTGTTCTTCCTGTGATTCCGTGAGTAGACGCCGCCGATAGCCACAATGCGGCGCTAATCGGCTAGACACTGACAAATCGAATCTCGTTACGCCGATATGAGGTCAGTACCACCCGCGTCCAGCGGGTGGGTTAAAGGTGCAACCTGCGTAGTGTCATTAACCCATCTGCTCACGCAGATGGTACTTTACAGTGCCGCCGCGCCGGAAACGATTTCGATAATCTCGCGGGTGATAGCGGCCTGGCGCACGCGATTCATGTTGAGCGTCAGGGAGGAAATCAACTCGCCGGCATTCTTTGAAGCGGCATCCATCGCGGTCATGCGCGCGCCCTGTTCGGAAGCAATCGATTCGAGTAGCGCGCGAAAGATTTGCGTTTCGACCAGACGCGGCAGCAACCGGCTGAAGATCTCGGCGGGTGGCTGTTCGTAAATGTAGTCTTTAACTTTAGGCGTTTGCGCAACTTCGTCTTCAGTCGCTTCGGTGGTTTTGGAAATCGGCAGTAGTTGCTCGGTCACGACCCGCTGCGTCAGAACGGATTTGAACTCAGCGAAAATCAGAAAAACTTTGTCGATAGCTTCGTCCTCGGTAAACCGCGCAATGACGTCGCGCGCGACCTCGAGAGCTTCTTCGAATTCGACGCGGCCTTTGCCGGTCAGGCCAATGTACTCCGCAACGATGTTCGCTCCGCGCCGGCGGAAAAAATCGCGGCCCTTACGTCCAACTGTCACCCACTCGATTTGTTTTTCCGGATTCGCTTTGACGAACGCCTGCGCGGCCTTGATTAAGTTTGCGTTGAAGGCGCCACACAAACCTTTATCAGCGGTGACTAGAACGACGAGATAACGTTCGTCGCCGCGTTTGTCGAGAAGCGGATGATGGAAGTCTTCGGTTGTTTGTGCGGCGAGCTCGCTCAACACCGCACTCATCTTGTCGGCAAAGGGACGGGCATTAACCACCCGATCCTGCGCGCGTTTGAGCTTCGCCGCCGACACCATCTTCATGGCTTTGGTGATCTGCTGCGTGTTCTTGACCGACTTAATGCGCCGGCGAATGTCTAAAAGATTGGCCATGCCTTAGTCACCGCGAAGCGGTGAAAGATAGTAGCCAGGGGCAAGCGCAGCGCCGCCCCTGGATAGGATCCAGACGTGAAGAGTGCACCCTGAAGGGGTGCGACGATTTGTTCGCGCCTTTGGTTTTGTACTTCATTTCATTGCGCCCCTTCAGGGCGCGTTACTCTTTCGAACATGATCCAGGGGCGGCGCTGCGGTTGCCCCTGGCTATTTTATTTCGCCCTTTCAGGGCAAATAACTACGCCGCAACTGCCTGCGCCCGCTCCGACCAGGTCTCTTTGAAATCCTTCAATGACTGGTGCAAGTCTTTCTCGATTTCGTCGGTGACAGCTTTCTTCTCACGCAAGTTCTGCAAGATTGCGGGATGTGAATTCTCGATGAATCGGAGCAGCTCCGCTTCGAATGTGCGGACGTCCAAGACCGGCACATCGTCGGTGTAGCCGTTGTTGGCGGCCCAAATTACGAGCACCTGCTTCTCGACATCCATCGGCTGATACTGCGGCTGCTTCAGAATTTCCGTCAGCCGCTCGCCGAGCGCGAGCTGCGCCTGCGTCGCCTTGTCGAGGTCTGATCCAAACTGAGCGAATGCCGCGAGCGCGCGATATTGGGCGAGGTTTAATCGCAAACCGCCCGCCACTTGCTTCATCGCTTTGATTTGCGCAGCACCGCCGACTCGCGAGACTGAGTTGCCGACGTCGATTGCCGGACGAATGCCTGCATTGAAAAGATCTGCTTCCAAAAATATCTGGCCATCCGTGATCGAGATGACGTTCGTCGGAATGTAGGCCGAGATGTCGCCCGCCTGCGTCTCGATCACCGGCAAGCTCGTTAGCGAACCACCGCCTTTCGCGTCCGACATCTTCGCCGCGCGCTCAAGCAGACGCGAGTGCAGATAAAACACGTCGCCGGGGTAAGCTTCTCGGCCCGGCGGACGCCGAAGCAGCAAAGAAATCTCTCGATAAGCCGCGGCCTGCTTCGAAAGATCGTCGTAAATTGTCAGCGCGTGCTGCCCGCGATCGCGGAAGTACTCGCCCATCGCCGCGCCTGAATATGGCGCGAGAAACTGCATCGCCGCCGGATCGGACGCAGTCGCTTTGACGACAATCGTGTAATCCATTGCGCCGTAATCCTGCAGCGTCTTCACAACCTGAGCTACTGTCGAAGCCTTCTGTCCAATCGCGACGTAGATGCAAATCACGTCCTTGCCGCGCTGATTAATGATCGTGTCAACGGCAATTGCTGTCTTGCCGGTCTGCCGATCGCCGATAATCAATTCGCGCTGGCCACGGCCAATCGGCACCATCGAGTCGATTGCTTTCAAACCCGTTTGCAGAGGCTCTTTAACCGGCTGGCGATCGACGACGCCGGGAGCGATGCGCTCGACCGGGTTGTATTCCTCGGTCATGATCGGCCCGCGCTCATCGACTGGATTTCCCAGCGCGTCAACGACGCGACCAACCAGCGCCTGACCCACGGGCACCCGCATAATGCGGCCCGTGCGCTTCACGAGATCGCCTTCTTTGATCTTTTGGAAGTCGCCGAACAGCACCACGCCGACTTTGTCTTCTTCCAGGTTCAGCGCCAGCCCACGCACGTCATGCGGGAACTCGAGCAGCTCGCTCGCCATGACCTTCTCGAGACCGTGAATCTCCGCGATGCCGTCGCCCACTTTGATCACGGTGCCAACTTCCATGACGGTGACGCCGGCTTCAAAATTCTCGATCTGCTGGCGAATGATTTCGTTGATTTCGTTTGCTTTGATTGGTTCCATGAGTTATTTCCAATTTGCGATTGCCAATT
This sequence comes from Pyrinomonadaceae bacterium, assembly GCA_036001745.1. Lineage (GTDB taxonomy): Bacteria > Acidobacteriota > Blastocatellia > Pyrinomonadales > Pyrinomonadaceae > UBA11740. Next base: position 4,938 of record DASYTZ010000170.1, on the reverse strand, counting down.
GCCGATTTGCTTTTGGTTTCAATTGGCAATCGGCAATGTCTAGCCCGCCATTCTTTCCTTAATCTGCTGCAACTGGCTGCGCACTGAGCCGTCGTAAACCGTCGAGCCCACGCGCGTCACGAGTCCGCCGATCAATTCCGGGTCCTGCTGAAAGTTCAAACGGACTTTCCTCCGCGTCAGCACGGTCAACTTCTCCTGCAAACTCTGTTGCACGTTGTCGGGCACCGGGCGCGCCGTGGTCACAGTGGCCGCAACCATTCCCGCGCGCTCATCGAGGATGTCGGCAAACTTGCGATTGATTTCAGGCAGCTCCGTCAACCGCTGATTTTGCAGCAGCACCTTCAAGAAATTTGCCGTGGTCGCGCGTGGCTTCGCGCGCTCGAGAAGTTTATTCAGGACCGCCCGCTTTTTATCCAAAGCGATGGTCGGATTGCGAAAGACTTCCTGAAGATTTGCACTCGACCGCAGCAGATCTTCCCACTGTTGAAGTTCCTTTTGAACTTCCTTGGCCTCGCCGCGTTCCAGAACCACGTCGGCAAGCGCGGAGGCGTAACGACGCGCGACGGTTTGAATGCTCATTGCGCAGTGCCTCCCAATTCCTGAACGTTGCGCTGGACCAAACGCGCATCGTCCTCTGGCTTCATCTCGCGGCGGATGATTTCTTCAGCCAGACGTACGGAAGTTTCCGCGGCATAGACGCGCAATTCGTGTTTCGCCGCTTTGCCCGCGCTTTCAATTCCGCGCTCGGCCTGCTCGCTCAGTTTTACGATTTCAACTTCAGTTGATTTCGCGATGCGCTCGCGCTCTTCCGCCGCTTCACGTTTCGATTGTTCCTGAATCGCGACAACTTCACTGTCGAGTCGCGCCAGTCGCTCTTCGACTTCTTTCAGCTTCGCCAGGGCGGCATCGCGTTCCTGTTGGGCGCGCGCGAGTTCTTGCTTGATAGTCTCGCGCCTGGTTTTGAAAGCCTCGCCCAGTTTCACCTTGCGCGTCAGGATGTAAACGAGCGCGCCCACGAACACGGCGAGGTTGATGAACTTCCACAGCTCAAATCCCGGATAATCCCACCAACGTGGTTCCTGAAAAATGACCAACAGCCACAGAGGCACAGGGACACAGAGAAAAGACGGATAACCAGTATTCAGCGCGTCTGAGCCCGGCTGTCTACTTTCCTCTGTGTCTCTATGTCTCTGTGGCATTGTGAAAGTTAGAGAGTCCTACCGAGCACTCGCGAGCTGATGTCGCGTGCAATGCTGCGTGATTCGTCTTCCAAACTCGCGCGCGCTTTTTCGGCCTGTTGCGCGATGGCTTGCTTCTCTTTGGAAGTTGATTCCGCAAGTTGTTGCCGCATCTCGTTCAACTTTCGCTGTCGCTCCTGCATTGCCGCGGTGCGTTCCTGTTCAGTCAACGCGTACGCTTGGGCGCGTGTTGCTCGCAGTTGCCGCTCGTAATTCGAAAGTTTCTCGCTAACGTCGTGCAGAATTTCCTGCGCTTCGGACAGGCGTCCGCGCGTGCGCTTCTCGCGCGCTTCGAGAATTCGATTGATGGGCTTGTAAAGCGTTGCGTTGAGAATGAACACCATCACCAGGATGATGATGACGTGCAGAATCAGCGTGCCGTCAGGCACAAGTTGAATTGAGTTTTCGGCGAAGCCGAGCGGAAACGTCATGCTTGTAACTTGGAAGCTGGGGATTGGTTTGCCAGATTGCGCGTCCCGATCTCTTCAGAGACTGCATCTCACGGCGGCTGATTCACGACGACTCAGCCATAGTGACCCAACTGCGACACATCAAAAGATTTGAAGGCTATCATGCGATTTTCCGACGCGTCAAGCAGCCTTAACGCTTGCTTGACATCGCCCGTTCCGGCCATTACGCTTGGTGTTTTCGTTATTCGAAGGGAATCGTCACTATGCCGAAGCGAACGTTTCAACCGAACAATCGACGCCGCGCCAAGACGCACGGATTTCGCGCGCGCATGGCCACCAAAAACGGGCGGCTGGTGCTGAAGCGGCGTCGCGCGAAGGGCCGCAAACGCCTGAGTCCGTCGCATTATTGATGAATCACGCGCCGGCGACCGCCGCCAATGCGCTGCCGAAGCGTCGCCGGATTTCCGCTCGCAGCGATTTTCAAAAGGTTTACGCCGAAGGGCAACGTTATGACGGCCGCTTGATGGCCGCTTTTTTACGCGCGAATAACCTGGTTGAGCATCGGATTGGCGTGACGGCTTCGACGAAAGCGATTGGGAAATCAGTCGATCGGAACAGAGCAAAGCGGCTGTTGCGCGAACTCTTTCGCCGAAATCAATCAGAGATAGGCGGCCTTAAGCGCAATTACGATTGGGTTTTGAATGGGAAGCGGGCTCTGTTGAGTTCGACTGAAGAACTTCGCTTCCGCGAGTTTCGTAGAATTGTTGAGCAGGTGGGGCGGGACGAACGCGAGGAATGATTTGGAGTGCGCCGGCAGAGCGAAGCGGCGACGGCGCTATGGTTTTGAAGAAGAATGATTCGCGCGGTGTGAATCCAAAGCGGTGTCTCCCGATGAATCGGGATTGCCACCGCACTCCAAAATGCGCACGATTTTGATTTCGCTTTTGAAATTCTACAAAGCAGTAATCTCGCCGTGGTTGCCGCCAAGTTGTCGTTTCACACCAACTTGTTCCGAATATGCGCGCGAAGCAATTGAACGTCATGGAGCTTTCAAAGGATCGGGCATGGCGATTTGGCGTTTGCTTCGTTGTCAGCCGTTCTGCGTGGGCGGTTACGATCCGGTGAAGTAATTTTTTCTAATGAAGCAGCAACAACGATTTATTGTGGCCCTCGTCGCTTCAGCCGCAGTGCTGATCCTTTGGAACTACGTGTTTCCACCGGTTAAGCCTCCGCAGCCAAACGAGAACGCAAGCCAGCAATCCGCCCAAGCGTCACCAGCAGCAACCACGCAAGGTTCAGCGCAAAACTCACCGCAAGCGACTGCACAACCAACCGCCAGCGCGACCGCCACTCCGCCGCCTGCGCAAGCCGCTGCTTCGCCAACACCAGCGCCTGAGACTGTCCCGCAGCGAAAGATTCGCGTCGTCACGCCCCTTTATGAAGCCACGTTCGATACGCGCGGCGCCGTTGCCACCAGTTGGATTATCACAAGAAACAGAAACACCGGCCGCCCAATTTTTGCGGCTGGTTCCGCGAAGAATAGTCCAAAGCCGTTGGAGTTGATTCCAGCTCCTCCGGCTGGAGTATCCCCCGATCAACTCTTTCGCACGCTGCAAGTGGTGACCGGCGATGCCGCCGTAGACACGGCGTTGGCGACTAGAAATTTCAAAGTTGTCGGGACCAAAGCCGATGCTGGCGACGAAACTATCAACGTAGAGAGCGGCGCTCAACATCTTGATTTCACCTTTCACGATGATGCGACCGGCATCGACGCGAAGAAGACGATCACTTTTTTGCCTGATCGTTACAGCGCCGACATTAACCTGACGCTGACGCGCAGCAGCCAGCCCGTGCCCCAGCCGAAACTCGCTATTGGTCCCAACATCGGCGATCAGGGCATCGATCACTTCAGCTTTTATCTCTACGCGCCGGAAGGAATTGGCGTCATCAATGGCGAAGCAAAGCGCGTCCCGGCGACAGATGTCCACGCCGATCGTCGCAGCAGCGGCCTGTTTGGCTGGATCTTCGAAGGGCTCGGCCTCAAGTCCGTCCAGACCAAGCCCGTCGATCGTGATCCGATTGACGGCACAGTACAGTGGGGTGGCGTCGGCGACACTTACTTCGCGATGATTGTGGTGCCGACCACAACGGTTTCCGGTCTGGAATACCGCACCGTTCCCTACGAACATAAGACCAACGGGAAACCTGAACAGCGCTTTCTAATCACCGGCCTGGTTCCTGTTCCGGGTGACGGCGCGAAGGCCGAGCTTTATGTCGGCCCAAAGGATCATAAGCTCCTGGCCGAGGCGAGCGCGCAAATCAAACAAGTGGGCGGGCCGCAGGTCGATCTCGGTGAAGCGATCAACTACGGATTCCTGGCCAGCATGCGGCGCTTTCTCGCGGTGCCGATTCTGATAGCGATTAACGCGCTGCAGCGTCTCACAAATAGTTACGGTGTTGCGATCATCCTCTTCACAATTCTCATCTATTCGCTTTTCTTCCCGCTGAAGTGGCAGTCATCGCGCAAGATGAAAAAGGCGCAGAAGTACGCGCCGCGCATGAAAGAGCTACAAGAGAAATTGAAGGGAATGAAGCAGAGCGATCCGCGCATGAAGGAATTGCAGATGGAGCAACTGCGGCTGATGAAGGAAGCGAATCCGCTGGGCGGATGCTTGCCTTTGCTGATTCAGATGCCGTTTTTGTTTGCACTCTACACCGCGATTACAATCTCGATCGATTTTCGCCAGGCATCGTTTCTCTGGATTCCCGATCTGTCAGGGCCTGAGCCGTACTTTCTTTATTTCCTGCGCATCCTGCCGATCATGTTCACGGGTTCGATGATCGTCTTGCAGCTACTGACACCCGCGCCTTCGGCCGATCCGCTCCAGCGCAAGATGATGGCCGTCGGCATGCCGCTCTTCATGCTCTACATTTTGTGGAGCGCGCCCGCAGGATTGCTGCTCTACTGGTTGGTGGGAAACATCGTCGGCTTCCTGCAGCAGATGATCATTAACAAGTTGACGAAAGAAGAGCCTCTTCCACCTGACGAGAAAGCCGGGAAGAAAAAGCCACCCAAGAATTTGAAACCGGCAGAGGCTTGACGCGTCAGAAGCCCGACCGTTAGGGAGGGCTGGTGGCGCGAGACTCGTCGCAGAAGTCAGCTAGCGTTTTCGCTTAGTTGCCCTCACTGACGCTCGGGCTTCTGACACCGCATAATGCAATCGCACCACTCCATCCGAAAACTTCTTAACAGAAAGTAATTTCAGCGGCACGCTGCGATGACGCGGCGC
>DASYTZ010000169.1:0-12296 GCA_036001745.1 Pyrinomonadaceae bacterium | reverse complement strand
AAAAAAAACAAAACGCGCTTAACGAGCTTTTGCCTCAAGAGAGCGTCGCACGAAATCCGAATTGTCGAGACGCTTCGTAATTGGTTTCCGGAAAGCGTTTGGTGATTGTTCACGAGGTAGCGCGCGGTCGGCGGCAAACGTTGGCGGGCACTACCGGTGATAGCGTCAAGCGTAAGAAAAACTAATACCCGAAAAACGAAAGGACACTTGTTTATGAGTAAGAACTTTTCCCGAACGTTAGGCGCCGCGGCCCTTTGTTGCCTCGTGGCAGCAGGTCTGTTGGTGAACGGCGTACCTGGTCCTTCGCAAGCTGCGAGTCACCGCGAGGCGCCGCTGCTCGCAATGGACCCAACCGTTGATAGCACAGATTTCTTTGCGTTCCGCAGTTACGAGCCGGGCCGCGAAGGATACGTGACGATGATTGCGGACTATATTCCGGGTGAACTTCCTCCGGCTGGTCCCAACTACTATCAGCTTGATGACACCGCGCTGTACGAAATAAAGATCGACAACACCGGCGACGGAGTTGAAGACATCGTCTATCAATTTCGCTTCACCAACAAGATTGTGAATCCCGACATCGTCCTCGACATGTCCGCGCCCAACAAGGTGCTGACGGGCAAAGGCGGCATCGGGATCGAGTCGCTCAGCGATCCTGATTACAACATCGTGCAGAGCTACAGCGTCACCCGCGTCGAAAAAGGCAAGAGCAAGCTGCTGGCCGACGGGTTGGTTGCGCCGCCGGCGAACATCGGCAGCCGCACGACACCCAACTACGACGCGCTGGCGAAGCAAGCTGTTTATCCCCTGCCGGGTGGCGGCCGGGTTTTCGTTGGTCCCCGCGATGATCCGTTCTTTATCGATCTGGGATCGATTTTTGACACCTTGAACCTGCGTTCGATCACGCGGACAGGCGGTTACGACTATCTGGCCGGACTAAACGTTCACAGCATCGCGTTGGAAGTTCCGATCAAGGACCTGACTCGCGACGGCAAAGCGCCGACCGATTCAAAAGCTGCGAATGCAGTGATTGGCGCCTGGACCACGGCGAGCCGCGGCACGACTTCAGTTATCAGATCGCCAGGTGACGGCATGAACAGCGAAATGAAACAGGTGTCGCGTCTGGGCAATCCGCTGGTTAACGAAGTGGTCATCCCGCTCAAACTGAAGAATGCGTTCAGCGGCCTGTCTCCCAAAGACGATGCCGTCGCAGCGCCTTTCGTGCTCGACGTGCAGCTCGCGCATTTGATGCAAGCGGTGTTCAAGATCGACATTCCGCCTGCGCCACGTAAGGACCTCGTCGCGATCTTCGCCACGGGAATTCCTGCGGGTGCGGTGCCGGGAGCGCCGGACTACAACACTTTCTTGTCGGACGGCAAGCCGCACGAAATGCTGCGACTGAACGTGGCGATTGCGCCCACGGCTTTCGACAAGCAGAACAACCTCGGACTTCTCGGTGGCGACGTGGCGGGTTTCCCCAACGGCCGTCGCGTAGGCGATGACGTAACCGACATCGCTCTGCGCGCGGTTGCAGGCGGAACTCCGTTCACGCCGGACACCAACAAAGCTCCGAATAATGAATTGGGTGATGGTGTGGACCGAAACGATGTGCCGTACCTGCCCAACTTTCCTTACGTGGGGCTACCGCACTCGGGCAGGCAGTAGCCATTCAGGGCGTCAGGGTGAAGATCGAAACGGTCTTCACCCTGCCCTGTTTTGACAATTTCGCCAGACTGGAAAAACTCATGCGCTCAAAACTTCTCGCAACAACCGCCGTCGTTATCCTGGCAGCCTTGGCAACAGCTGCCGGTGTCCGAGTTCTTTCACATCGTAAGACCAACGCACAGTCAGTTGTGACTAGTCAGCCGGTCGATGCGCACGCTTCGCAATCAGATCGTCAAATTCAAATAGCTGAGGTAAGGATCAAGCAACTGCCCGGGGCAGCGGACGGCTACAACCTGCTCGCCGCTGCTTATATGCAAAAAGCGCGAGAGACCGGGGACTTTGGATTCAACGCGCGTGCTGAATCAGCGCTCAACCAGTCGCTGGAGCTAGCGCCCGACGATCGCGAGGCCCGCACGATGCACGCGAGCTTGATGCTTACTTATCACCGCTTTGGGGAAGCATTAGCGGAAGCGCGCCGGATTCAATCGACAGGCCCCGAGAGCGCTCAACTCTACGGCGTGATGACCGATGCGCTGGTCGAGCTTGGCGATTATCCCGACGCCGTCAATGTCGCGCAGCAGATGATCAACCTGCGGCCGGATGCCGCGGCGTACTCGCGGGTGTCTTATCTGCGTGCGTTGCACGGTGATTTGGACGGCGCCATCGAGGCGATGCGCATCGCCGTCAAAGCCGCCAGCGCTACTAATCCTGAAAATGCCGGTTGGTATCGAGTTCATCTCGGCGTGGAACTCATGAACGCCGGGAAACGAGACGAAGCAGAGCGCGAGTTCGATATTGCTCTGAACATCTTTCCCGGTTACCACCTGGCACTTGCCGCCAAAGGGCGAGCGCGAACGGAAGCCGGAGATTTTGGCCACGCGGTCGATTTCTACCGGCAGGCACAAGAGCGCATGCCGCTTCCGGAATACGCGATCGCCCTTGGCGACATCTACACGAAACTTGGCCGCACCACCGAGGCGCGACAGCAATATGACCTGGTCGAGTTCATCGAGCGGACCATGCCCGGCAGCGCTACTTTGTATTCACGGCAGTTGGCGCTGTTCTGGGCGGATCACGACATGAAGCTCGATGACGCGCTTGAGATCGCGCAGCGCGAACGACAAACCCGCGAAGATGTCTACACGTACGACGCACTCGCCTGGTGTCTCTACAAGAAAGGTCGGTTCGGCGAGGCGCGCGCAGCGATTGATCAAGCGCGCCGCCTGGGAACCCGCGACGCGCGCATCTTTTATCACGCAGGAATGATTTATGACGCGCTGGGCGATCGCCCGCAAGCGAGTAAGTATCTGAAGCTCGCGATCAAGACTGATTCCGCCTTTGACGTATTGCAAGCCGAGATCGCCAGACAAAAGCTGGGCGAGCTTGGCAAACAGGAGCAATCATGAAAACCATTCATCGCTCTTCCATCTTACGACGCGTCGGTTTGGTTGTTGCGTTGGTGTTTGCGTTCGCCTCGGCAGTCGCTTCCGCGCATCCATTGGGAAACTTCACGATCAACCACTTCACCAGGATTGAAGTCAGCGATCGGGCCGTCAAGCTTCACAACGTCATCGACATGGCTGAGATTCCAACTTTTCAGGAGCTTCAGCAGATCGACAAAGACGGCGACGGCAAAGCCTCAGCCACTGAGGTAGAAGAGTATGCGAACCTCGCGGCCAATCAGTTGGCCCGACAAGTGTTTCTGACCATCGATGGCACGCGCGTTCCGCTGAATGTGATCTCGAAGAACGTCAGCCTCCCGGCAGGCGCCGGTGGGTTGAGCACTTTAAGGATTGAGTTTGATCTTGGTGGGCAAATCTTAAGCGCCAATACAGGTGCGACCCACGAACTTGAGTTTCAGGACAACAACTACTCCGATCGGATCGGCTGGCGGGAAATCGTCGTAATGCCCGCGCCGGGCGTCAAGATTTTCAACAGCTCGGCTTTTGGAAATGGTCTGAGCGATCAGTTAAGAGCTTATCCGCAGGATCGTTTGTCAGCACCGCTTGACGAGCGCGCCGCCCAACTTTCGTTTTCCAACGGAGCGATGCCGGCAGGCGCACACGCGCTTGTATCTCGTGACGGCAGGATCGCGGAAGCACAGACACGCGATCGGCTGGCGGAGCTGATTGCGGTTCCAAATCTCACGCCCAGCCTGGTGCTGATTGGCCTCTTGTTCGCGATCGTGCTGGGAGCCGCGCACGCACTCTCGCCGGGTCACGGCAAGACGGTCGTGGGCGCTTATCTCGTCGGCGCGCGCGGCACCACGCGCCACGCGGCATTTCTGGGATTGACCGTAACCATTACGCACACGGCCGGTGTCTTTGCCCTGGGCCTCGTAACACTGCTGGCTTCAGAGTATGTCGTGCCGGAAAAACTGTTTCCGTTCTTGAGTCTGATCTCCGGCGGCATCGTGGTGGCCATCGGCCTGAGCTTGTTTGTGCGAAGGCTACGGAAAGCGCTGCGGACCGGCGCACGCACTCATGATGGTCATACCCATGATCACGAAGCCGATCATCAACACGAGGGCATCAATCCTAATCAGCTGCATTCACACGGCGGGCGTATGCATTCGCATCTTCCACCGGGAGCTGATGGTTCGCCACTCACCTGGAAGAGCCTGCTGGCGCTGGGTGTCTCGGGTGGGATACTTCCCTGCCCTTCGGCGCTGGTAGTTTTGTTGGCGTCGATTTCGCTCCATCGTGTTGGTTACGGTCTGTTGTTGGTTTTGGCTTTCAGCGTTGGCCTAGCCGGCGTACTAACCGGAGTTGGCCTCGCTTTCGTTTATGCGGGCCGGCTTCTGAAGTCCGTCGGAACTCTGGGCAGGTTGAGCCGAGTGCTGCCGATAGTCAGCGCGTTTGTCATCACCTGCGCCGGTTTGACGATTAGTTACCAGGCACTCGCGCAAGCTGGAATTGATCTCCACGCGATTTTCACGCGGATTGGCTCAATGAGCATCGCTCCATCGTTCGCTTCGGTTGGCACGTTCGGGCTACTCGGCCTCGGCCTCGTGTACGGCATCAAGCACGCCACCGAAGCAGACCACATCGTGGCAGTTTCGACAATTGTCACCGAACATCGGAAGTTGTGGCGGGCAGCCCTGGTTGGAGCATTGTGGGGCACGGGCCACACGGCATCGCTCGTGGTGGTGGGTGCAATTGTGCTGGCGCTAAAAATTGCCATTCCGGAGCGAATCGCGAGCGGACTGGAATTTCTGGTCGCACTGATGATTATTGCCCTGGGCGTGATGGCATTTAGAAGAGCGCTACGCGGGCGCGCAGACTTCCATGTTCATCGCCATGATCACGAGCTATCGGCGCACTCGCATTTTCATTTTCACGAAGGTAACCAATTGCCGCTCGCTGAAGACCATTCTCACCGAGTTGCGCGGATTGGTTTCAAACCAACTATTGTCGGCGCCGTTCACGGTCTCGCTGGTTCGGCGGCGCTTACTCTGCTGGTCCTGACACAAATCGATTCCCCGGCTCTCGGTCTGCTCTACCTGGGAATCTTCGGCGCCGGATCCATTCTCGGAATGCTGTTAATGTCCGGGCTGGTTGGTTTGCCGTTTGTACTTACGTCCCGCAGTTTGGCCGGCGCGCATTTTCCGCTGCAACTATTGGCGAGCCTCTTGAGTATCGTGTTTGGGCTTGCGTACGCCTATGAGATCGGTTTCGCAGGTTGGCTGTAACTGCTATTTGCTCTTTCACTCTGCACAAAGCCACGAAGACGGCCGCCTGGCGAAAACGCTGACCAAGCAACTTAACTCTTCTGCCAATGCCCGCGCTCACTCCAGATCCATCAACCCATCACTTGCGGATCACACCCCTGGACATTACGTGTACTTCACGAGAAGCAAAGGTCTAGGAAGAGCCGCGCAGCAGGATGGGACCGGTTGGAGAGGTCGCGCCGGCGGCGCTTTCCTGAGTGATCGCAAATCCCGCTGTCTTTAGCGCCGCAACCGGCAGTTGATCGGAGGATACGCCCGTGCCGTTCGGCTCAATTGCAAACACGCGGCCAGGCATCGGTATATCGCCGACTATGAACCAAAGTTGATAAGCCTTTCCGGCGGGCGCCGGTGGAAGTCCATTCGTCATCAGAATCGCTTGACCTGATTTCGCATCATAGGTTAGCACCGCGTGTGCTGTCGGGGCCTCGTTGGTTCCAGCAAGCTCTGCAACGCGTGCACCCGGCGAGTTCAGAATCTCCAGCAGCTTCTGATTGCGCTCACGATCCCGTTGCGCCTGTTCGTATTGAGCCGACAGCCTCGCAAGTTCTCGATTTGCCCGACGATTCTGCTCTCCCAGAATTACCAAACCAACGATCAGTGCAACGAAAACCAGCGAGGCGGCGATCGCGGCGTACCTCGGGACCCAAAACGCCTGCCGCGGAATTGATTTCAGCGGAACGACATTCGACGACGCTGCGCTGATCTTCTTAGCGGAGCGGATGTCTTCGAGAATTCGTTCGCGCACTTGCGGAGAAGGCTCGACTAACTCGCCGGCAAAGCAGATCGCACCTGCGGTATCGCGCCAACTTTCTAGTTCCTCACGGCACGTCGCACATGAAACAAGATGCTCTTCCATCACGCGCAAATCAGACCCATCGAGAGCCGCCAAGGCGTGCAGTGCCAGCATGTCTTGATAATCCTGGTGCGTCATCTATTTTCTAACTCAAACTAGAACGCTCGACTCTCCATCTTTTGACTCAGCAGTTCGCGCAATTTGATCATGCCAGAGCGCATGCGTGTTTTCACGGTTCCTAAAGGAGAGCGAAGGCGCTCAGCGATCTCAGCTTGTGTCAATCCCTCGAAGTAAGCGAGCGTCAAGGTGCGCCGCTGCTCTTCCGATAGTTCAGCCAGCGCGGCCGCAACCAGCTGGCGTTGTTCGGATCGAAACGTATTCTCTGCGGCATCAGAAATTCCCTCACCCGCAAACTCGATCGCCGAGGAGGCCAGCCGCTGTCGCGAACCCAATTGACGAAGGCGATCGATCGCCCGGCTGCGGGCCAGGGTGACCAGCCACGTGAACGGCCTGCCACGTCGGGGGTCAAAATCGGGCGCTTGCCTCCAGACCTGCAAGAATACTTCCTGCAAGACATCTTCGGCTTCTTCGCGGCTGCGCAGCATGCGCATCAGCAGGCCAAACAGGATTCGCCGATAACGGTCGTACAGCGAGGCTAACGCCTGCTCGTCCTGGCGGGCGATAGCATTCAGGAGATTTGCGTCCGTAAGTTGTGTTGATTCGGGCAGCAACTTAGGCTAATTCACGGATGTCAGAGCTAATATACGAACCAGCCGTCCTAAAGGGATGGCGAGTCCGGTCGAGATTTCGAGCCAATGTAACTCGTAATCGCTCACACGATGAACCAATGGAGGGCGTCAGCGCAAGCCCGACGATATCTGCTTTACTGAAGAATTGGATGGCCGCCGCCGCGACTGTGATCGGCGGTGCGCTCGTATAAGGAACGGTCGTTGTAGTAAAGCACGAGATGCTCGCCTTCGTACCTCACAACGTTTGAAATTCGCTGCCAGTCACGATCATGTTCGGCGATGATGAAGGCTGACGGATTGAACGCCAGCACCAGGCCCGCCGCGTAAATGAATCCACCCTGATCGTAATCGCTGCCGGCGTATTGACCTGCGCCTACGGCGATGTCCGGCGAGTAATGCCTGGCGGAATCAGTCGTTCGATCCGGACGCGCGATGAACACCGTGTAGTCGCCGAAAGACAAATGGTTCCGATAGCCGTGTCGGCGCGCCACCGCAAATAGTTCCGTGAGCCCAGAATCGATCGCGTCAAGCACTTCAGCGCGTGGGGTGGCGCGCGCCACGACGGTTACGCCGCGAGGTGTGTTGGTGACAACGCGAAAGCGATCGCCGGTAACTTGTTCAGCACGAGCGACCAGTCGGGAATCAACGACCCGTCCACGTTGGGCCGTAGCGGTTGCGAAAGCCACCACTCCCAGTGCGCCCACGGTCACCAGACCAAAAATCTGTTTGCTCAACCTGCTCATTTCAAAGCATGAGACCCGCGAACTGGCAGCGGGTCTCGGGTAAAAACGCTAATTAGAATCGCCCGATTACGGCCGATTCTTGTTGCCGTTGGTCGGCGGTGGTTTTTCCTTGTCCTTATCCTTAACCCTCGGCTGCTCTTTCGGTGGCCGGTTATCATTGCTGCCGCGTTGCGCAAATGCACCGACGGAAACTGTCAGTCCGATTAACACCGCCACCAGAATTGATCTTAGGTACTTCATCTGATTTGCCGCCTCCTCGCGTCTATTTCATTCGCATGAGGGAGAGGCGGAGAGCTTGCGCGCCCTGTGTTTCAGCAACATGGGTGCCAAACTCGATTCATCGTGCGACAGATTAGCTCAAAATGCATGGCCTTACCATTTTTGGCGGTGTTTAGATGCCGATTCCGACACGCAGGCGACGCGTAATTTCGGCGGTTTAGGCTGTTTTCTCGCACTGTTTGGCGGTCGCGCGAACGATATCGTGCAACGCGATTACCTGCGAACCACGACGCTCACCGTCCCCACGTTGTTGCTGTTATCGTAGGCTCGCAACGAAATCGTGTGCTCTCCGGGTCCGTCGATGGGCAGTTCCAGCGAGTACCGTTCGCGTTGGCTGTCGGCGATGCCATCTTCGGGGAATACTTCCCGCCAAGTGCCACCATCAACACTGACGTCCGCTCGCTTGATTCGCCCGGTCGCGTCCTCAACATCGAAGCTTGCGCGCACGCGGTCGCCCGTAACGGATGCATTGCCTACAGACCGAACCACCGGCGGCGTGTTGTCGATATCGACCGGGTCACTGAGGCGCTCGCCTGACATTGACGCGGTCGTGGGATTGTCCAGCGCGTCCGATGCGACCACCTTGAAAACGTAGCGACCATCAGCGAGACTCGCCGCGTCCACGGTGTAGAACGTGTCGCGGAGGTGGTCTTTCAGCAAACGGAAATTCGTCTCGCCCAAAGATCGATAGTAGACCGCGTACTCAAGCGTGTCGCCGTTACGATCTTCGGCCTGCCACTGCAACGAGCGCGCGCCGCGTTGAAACACGCGTCGCGGCGGCGTCTGCACCCCCATCCCGAACATTGTGGGATCGAGTCCGGCGGATTCGATGTTCGGATCCGTCGGCATCTGAAGCTGCTGCTGCAAAGCGACACCGGGAGGCATCACGGTAATCGACAAGACCTCAGGTGCAACGTTTCGCGACAAGTACGCAATGCTTACGTCTTCGAGTTGCGGCGGCGCGCCACGATTACCGGCGGCGCTGCGCAAAGTAGCGCGCCATTGAATGAAGCGAGCTTTCGGACTCGTAATCTGCGAACCGTTGGCGTCGTTGTAGCCGGCGCTCCAGTCACTCCACGTTGAGTCGGGTTTGTCGCTGTTGCCGCTGCGAGTCTGCAACTCGATCGTACCTTGCCCGCGCCACCAAATTCGGCCCCAGGTGGACGACAGTTTCGCGTCGCGTACCGGCGATTCGTAACTGCCTTCGCGCTGCACCAACTCGCCATAACGAAACAGTTTTCCCTGATTGCTCGAAGCGACGTAAACGTCCAGGCCACGAACTGCCATCGCTGAGATTTGACCTTCCGGCGATTGCAGCAGAAGGGTGTCGCGTCCGTCATCCGTAATCGAATAGATGCGGCCTTTGTCTGAAGTTCCGAGCAAAACGCCACCGCGCGCCGCAAACAAGGCGAAGCCAGTCACCGAAGTTGAACTCCACACAACGTCACTGCCGCCGTCGGGTGAGATACGAAAAACTGCGCTGCGCACATTAGTGAGATCGTTGCGACTGCGACCTTGTGGCGTCGGTTGAGCTTGAGCCGCGGCGCCTGACTCGTCCGCTTGCGCGCCAGCGGTTGCCGTCACGTCGGCTGCGGCGCCAGAGGAAGCTTGCGCTTTAGCAGTCGAAGCCGCGTCGCTCAACGCCAAAGCGTAAATCGTGCCGTCATCCGCAACTGATAGCGCGTGGATTTCGCGCACCGGCGAATCATATAGTCCGAATGCTTTGCCATCGGCCGAAACCTTCAGAACCAATCCTCCCGGGTCAGTCCCCGCAATGAGTTCCCCTTGCCTGGTGACTGCAAGCGACATCACATGTGTCTGATTCGTCTTGAGCAGCAATGAAGCTTCAGGTTTCGCGCCGGCAGAGCGTACGCGGTACAGCTTGCCACTGTCGCCGGCGCCGACTGCGAGCGACCCATCGGACATGACCGCGAGCGACCAGATGTATTTGTCGCCCGGATCGAAATAAATGTCGGCCTTCCCGTCAGGGGTAACGCGATAGACTTTTCCGTCAGGCGAGGTCGCTGCGAAAATCGCGCCGTCTTTGGCGATCGCCAGCGCCGTCACGTCCAGTTCCGAAGCTTTGTAAAGCAGCGCCCCCTTCCCGTCCGGCGTAACGCGAAACAGTTTTCCATCGTGTCCCGTGCCGAGATACTCGTTGCCGGCTGCATCGACGGCCATCGACCAAATGTAAGGCTGTTCGGTGTCGAACACTTGATCCAATTTGGGCGCCAGCGTCAGCACGCCATTGTCGGTAACCGAAACGCCACGCGCTTCGCCTTTCAAAAGCTCCGCGCGGGAACTCATCTCCCAAACAACAGGGTCGCCGGCGAGCACGGTCACAGTTACAAGAGCAAGACATAAACTTGCCAGGACGAGCGCCACGGCGCATGAAGTCAAAATAGTTTTTCGCATTGAAATGGTTCTGTTCTGAGACTGAGATGAAATCAATTACCGATGTATTTCGAATAGAGCGACCGCGCGGTGGCGATGTCATCAGTGCCCTTAATTATCGACCGCGCGTCCTGAAAAACTGTTAGCTCGTACTCACCGGTACGAAAGCGCAACAGGTAATCGTTGGCCTTGACCTCGCCTGTCGGCTCAAGCTTTTGCCGTAGGGCCGCGAGATCGATGTGCGCGGACTCTGACGGCGAAATCTGAACTGCATTTCTGCCGCACATGACTGCGGCAAAGTCTCGGGCTTCGGCATGCAACGTTTCGTATAAACCGAGCGCACACGTCGGACAGTCTACCAACGGTTTCCCGATTGAGATCTTTCGCCACTCGTTGCGCCACACATCGAACTGCATCAACGAGTTGTGCAAGCTCTCAACTTCGCCGGTCAGTAGCTTCAAAGCTTCGACCACCTGCACGGCCGCGACCACGCTGATGATCGGCATGATGACGCCCGCCGTGTCACACGTGGGCGCACTCGCCGCGGGCGGCGCTTCCGGAAAAATACATCGCAGGCACGGCGTTTCATGGGGGCGAACCGTCATCGTCACGCCGTACGCACCGACGGCGGCGCCATAGATCCAATTTTTCTTGTGCTTGACGCAGGCGTCATTGATTAGATATCGCGTGGCGAAATTGTCAGTGCCGTCAAGGACGACATCGGCATCCGCGATCAAACGCTCGATGTTTGAATGGTTGACGTCAGCAATTTCTGGGTCTAGGGCAATGTCGCTGTTGATTTCGGCAATGTGATTCGCGCAGGCGATCGCTTTCGGCAGTCGCTCTGCCGCGTCACTTTCCGTGAACATCGTCTGCCTTTGCAGGTTTGAGGCTTCGACAAAATCGCGATCGAGGATGCGCAACTTCCCCACTCCCGCGCGCGCCAGCGCCTCGGCCTGTGCCGAACCGAGCGCGCCGCAGCCGATGATTACCGCACAAGAATTCAGCAGCCTTTGCTGACCTTCTCGTCCGATCCCGCCGAACAGAATCTGGCGGCTGTAACGCTCTTGCGATTTGGAATTCGTTGCCATTCAAGTTTCTGACCTGCAATTCAGGTGTGCGCGTGGACTGAACGTTTTAGCGCTCGTTCTGCGGCAACGCGCATCGCTTCGATGTTAGGCGTCTTCCCTATCCAGAGCTTGAACTGCTCGACTGCTTGCGCGATTAACATCTCGAGGCCACCGATTGTCTCGCAACCAGCGGCGCGCGCTTCGCGCATAAATCGCGTCTCAAGCGGATTGTAAACGAGATCATAAGCCAATCGCACCCCGCGAAGCTGTTCAGCGACGGCCGGCGTTTCGTCTTCGCCTTCGCCGCGCGTGCCCAGCGGAGTTGCGTTGACGACTACGTTGAACCCACGAAGATCCGCGGCCGCCAGGTCGTGACACGCAACCTTAAACTGATCGCTGAAGGCCTTTGCCCGGTCACAATCGCGGGCGAACACGGCGACATCAGCCCCGCAGTTTCTCAGCGCCCACACCACGGCCCGCGCCGCGCCGCCAGTACCAATCACTGCACAGCGAAGGCTTTCGAGCGACGCGATGCGCGATCGTAGCGGCGCGATAAATCCGCCCGCGTCAGTGTTGTACCCGTGAAGCTGACCGCCCGAAAATACAATCGTGTTCACGGCACCAATTTCCCTCGAACCCGGTTCAATCCAATCCAGATGTCCCATCACCGCGGATTTATGCGGAGCGGTCACACTCAATCCGCGAAGATTCCATTCGATCTCGCGCGAACTCGGTCGCACCATCCGCCGGATGAATGCATCGATATCGTTTGCTTCGAAGGGAAGAAACACCGCGTTAAGGTTCGCTTGCGCGTTGGCGGCGTTGTGAATATGCGGCGAGATCGAATGACTGACAGGGCGCCCAATCAATCCC
>DASYTZ010000168.1:0-10470 GCA_036001745.1 Pyrinomonadaceae bacterium | reverse complement strand
TACCGTCTGTTTGCGAGCATGAAAGTCGACTCCGCAGTATACTGTTGCCATGGCGTCTCCTTCTGCTAACGCAGACCTTTCGCAACCCTGAGTCTAACAACTCTCGGCAGGAGACGCCTGCTTCATTACATCAGGAGCGTGGACTGCAAGGATGAAGGATGAAGGCGGAAGGATGAATTGAATTCGCGCCGGCGCGTCAACTCAAACGTTAGATTGCTGTTGACCTAGGTTCTGAGAACGTGAAATGAATGCGTACTTTGTCTTCGCCGCGTTGATCGCTTTCATTCTGGGAATTGTCCACTCGTATCTGGGCGAGAAGTATCTCATCCGTCCGATATTACGAAGCGAACACTTGATGAGCGCCTTATCAGGCAGCGTCAGTCTAAAAAAGGTGGCTCTGCGTGTCTGTTGGCATTTTGCAACGGTTGCGATGTGGGGTGCGGCAACCACGCTTGTTTTTTTGTCGTCCATGCCTTTCAGCCCTACCTCTTTGATCGTAGCAAGAATCGTTTCGCTCACCTTTGCTGCCTACACAATGCTCGTGTTTCTAACTCCGGGCTTGCGCCTGATTCATTTGAGGCGTCACCTTGCCTGGGCTGCATTTTTGGCGATTGCTGTCTTGTCATGGTTGGGAACGTTGAGGTAAAGCAGGAGGCGCCAGCTTAACTGGCATCGGCGATGAGCACGCAATCTAACAAATCGTTGGACGCGAGCGGCGGGAGCGTGAACCCATTGCCGATTTCCAATTGCCGATTGCCGATTTGAATTCGCGCCGCCGCGTCAACTCAGACGTTGGGCGCTTACTGGTCAATTTCGGGAACAAATGTCGACGAATAGAGTTAGACTTCTCGTAGAAAGGTGTCGGGCGCAAAACTTCGATTTATCGAACAGGAGGGAGGAAGGGCATGAAAGCATCTATGGTGCGAATAATTCTCATTACTGTGCTGGCATCTACAGGAGCGATGAATATCTGTATGGCGCAAACTGGTTCTGCAACTCTTCCGGGTCACGAACCTAATTTCCAAGTGAAATTTTCCGAGCCGTTAGCAGTGCTTAATTTTCTTAATAATCTGTCTTCAAACGCTCCGCCGACAAATCCCTTCAAGCAATTATTCAACAGTTCCAGATTCAATCAGCAGAAATATCAAATGCTCATCGCAGAATTTGATAGGTTGAATATTGATTATAATTATGACTTCCCTGAATACCCGCGCGGTGAGCAAATAGGACTATCAACGGCATCCCTGTTAAAAAAAGAGTTAATAGATAGCCCATCAATAGATGAGTTTAAAGTTAGTGCGATTGGCATTATCCCAAATGAAAAGTTCTTCGAATTAGTTTCACTTTTAGCTGAATTTACGCCCGTTTATCGGGAGGTAATTTATCAGCCTAATAAAGAAAAGTTCGAGCAGCAGTTAGCCAACCTTAGGAACCTGATTGCTTCGACAGACATGACTTCGTATTTCAACGTCGGAATAAAGTTTTACAACTCGTCCTGGGACAATTCCGTCCCATTTAATTTCGTATTCTATCCATTACCTAGTTCAAGAGGGTATAGGGCAACTGCGTTTGCCAATAACGCAGAGAGCCCGTTGCCTACTAGCTCAACGGACTATAATCTTCTATTGAGCCTAATGTTTCACGAGATGTTCCACATTTTGTATGATGACGAATCTCTGGCTTTGCAAAAAGATATACGGCAGTGGCGTGATTCAAATCCTTCCAGAAGCAGTCGTTACGCTTTCACTTTAATTAATGAATCTTTAGCAACCGCGTTAGGCAATGGATATGTATATGAAAGATTGAATGGCAAATTGATTGAGGGGCGTTGGTATGGGGTGAAATACATCAGCGAAATGGCGAAAAAAATCTACCCGATGGTTAAGGAGTATGCTGAAAAACAACAGTCTATTGACCGAGCATTTATAGATAATTTCATCAAAATTTTCGACGATAATTTTTCTGAATGGCTTTTGGATCCAGAATTCATAATGCCTGGCAGGTACGTTCTCTCAGACAATGCGGAAGACTTTAAGATCATAGACCAAAAATTTCGTTATCGCCCAAGCGCTGAATATTTAGAGGGTATTTCTGAAAGTTCTATTGAAAAAATGGCAAAAGCCCCAACCACCAGAGTGATTTTCGTCTCAAAAGACAATAAGAAGAAACTGCAACTTATCAAACAAGGCTTTGCCGAATTAAAGGATTGGAAACCGGACGCCAAAACAGACTTTACGTATTCAGTTTTATTGAAAGATAAGGCGTATTTGATAGTAATCAACTCTGTCAGAAAAACAGCCAAAGAGCAGATTGAAACATTGAAATTAAAACAGTAGCGGTCTTGCTATGAGCCAAAATATAGTTGGTCCATAGCAGACTACTTGTTCGTTTTAATGAAGCGCCCAACAAGTCATTCCACCCGACCCGCGATAGCATGGCTTTCATCATCTTTCCTCACGGTGCAGATCGAAGACTGTTCGCGCTGTCGGGTGAATTCCACCGTTGGGCGTCTTTCGATAGCGCCATGGCACAATCTCTCACGACACAATCATCATCCTGGCAACCGAAGCGAACTGTGCTTGTCATTGCTGCTGTCTTCGCGGCAGTGCTTGGCCCTCTCATAGTGCTTCCCAGCGAAACCAGTCCGCAATTCCGCATCATCAGATTTGCTTCCTTGATTTGCACCAGTCTCTTGGTTTTGGCGTGGTGCTATTTCGATAGTATCGAACGGCGCCAACCATTCTATCCGTGGCTCCGAATTGTGATTCTTATCTTCGGTTTATTCGCGCTCTTTATTTACTTGTTCAAATCGCGAGGCCTCAAACAAGGTATGCGTTCTTCGGGCTTGGCTTTATTATCTTTGCTTGGGCTGTTTGTCATCTTGTCGGCAACGGCCTTCGCGGCGGCATTGATTTTTGGTTTTGACTAACACGGCGCCCAACAAATCGTTGGACGCGAGCGGCGGGAGCGAACCGCAAGGATGAAGGATGAAGGCGGAAGGATGAATTAAGTTCGCGCCGCCGCGTCAACTCAGACGTTATGTGGCTCAACTCGCTATCGGAGAAATCAAATCCTGTCTAATGAATGGCACGATGCTAGATTAGGGGCGTGTTAGAGCGACTGAAAGGATGGGCGCGAAGTCTCAAGACGGAACTTTACGCGCTCCATCTGGCCTATCGAGATCCGCGGGTCCCATGGTATGCGCGTATACTCGCGGTCTGCGTTGTCGGATATGCCTTCAGCCCAATAGATCTAATCCCCGATCCGATCCCCATCTTGGGCCATCTGGATGATCTGATCATCGTCCCCGTTGGGATTTGGCTTGCGATCAAATTAATCCCCCGAGATGTGCTGGTGGAGTGCCGTGAAAGAGCAAGGCATGAGATACAAAAGGGCAAGCCGACGAATTGGGTTGCGGCCGGTGTAGTAATTGGCATCTGGTTTCTCTTGGCCGTGCTCATTGGCGCAATTTTGATGAGAGTGCTTCGAAGATAGGCGACTTGGTGGCGCAGAGAAGAAATCTATTCGTCGGCACGCACAAAACAAATCGTTGGACGCGAGCGGCGGGGGCGTGAACTGCAAGGATGAAGGATGAAGGCGGAAGGATGAATTGAAATCGCGCCGCCGCGTCAACTCCGCCGTTCGGCGGACACGCTAGAGCGAGAGCGAGATTTCCGCGTTAGTCCGAAGACAAACCATGAATCGAAGAGCCATTACGAACTTCTGTGCGATCCCCACCGCTCTATTTCTGTTCCTGATCGGCATCCTCCACGCCATCGTCAACGTGTCAGGATTCCGACGGGCGCTGGCACGGGGCGAGATCGCTGCGCGCCTTGGAGATTCCGTTCTCGTCAATGCCGCGTTCTCGGGCGCAGCCATGAGTGTGCTTGGGCTCCTCGTGCTTCTTGTACTGCCAGGACTCCGCGTGGGGAGCCGCCAAGCTAGCCGTGTAGCCACTGCAATCGGGATCTTCGTAGGTGTCCTGGGCGTTGCAGGCTACCTACAGGTTCCGACGAGGCCTAGCGTCTTGATCTTCCTGTTTTTTGGTGCCCTGTTGGCCGCTCCACTTCTGATCTGGAGGCGCGAGTTCCCCAACCCGTGAGCCCCACGGCGTGGCGGCAAGCGGCATCCGCAAGCTGGAGGCGCCGCCAAACAAATCGTTGGACGCGAGCGGCGGGAGCGTGAAGTCATTGCCGATTTCCAATTGCCGATTGTCGACTTGAATCGCGCCGCCGCGTCAACTCAGACTTTGGGCACCTGCCAATGAAATATCCAGCTCGAACCCAGTCCCTGTGGCGATGTCCGAAATGTGGTCATCGTTTTGTCACGCGGAACCTGTGGCATTCGTGCGGCCGCTACCGACTCGCAGATCATTTCGAGGGCAAACCCGCTATCCTGCGCGAGACATTCGACCGCTATGTGGCGGCAGCACGAACCTTCGGCGCGGTTACCGTCTATGCACAGAAGACTCGGATCGTCATGCAGGGTCGTGTGCGGTTTGCTGGAGCCGTTGTGCGTAAGGATTGGCTCGATGCCGGCATGTGGTTGAAACGGCGTGTGAACCATCCGCGGCTCGTTCGAACTGAATCGTTCGGCCGTCTGGGATACGGGCACCACTTTCGCCTGAGTCACCCGCAGCATATCGATCAGGCCATGATCGATTTGCTCGGCGAAGCCTACGCAATTGGCCAACAAATTGATTACACAGGACGTGCCGGACCCTGACGGGTTGCGGTTCGACCGGAGCGCGGGTGAATTGATTGAATCGAAGGTCTAAATAATCGCCGCTCCCTGGCTTACGCTCGCTCACTCGGGACTAAATCCTGTCGCCGCTTCCGCGGGGCAGTCGCCCAAATCCGCGCCAGCTATTTTTGTTATGCCAGCCGATGACTACTTCTGTTGCTTCAATGTCTCGCCACCAGCTTTCAAATTCGTCGTGTGAAATGTAGAACGCAGTTGGCGCGACCAAATGATCGAAAACGATTGAATGCTGCTCGCGCCACTTGAACGACGAGATGTAGTTCAAATAATCGTTGTAGAACAGATGACGCGCGAGTTTCGCGCCGGCGCGATTGCGATTCAGCGGCCGATAGATCAATTTCGTGGCCGCGTACATCAACACCGTCGGAATCTTTGACAGGTGAAACAGCAAGCGGCGGTTCATGCGGGAAGTTGCGCGGCGCACCGGATTGACGAACCGCACGATCCAGCCGTTGTTTTCCGCGCCGTAAACCCAAGCCGACGCATGGCCACCTGGTTTGACCCTGGACACGAGCGACTTGAATCCCGCGCGCGGATCCGGCAGATGGTGCAGCACGCCTACGGAGAACGCGTAATCAAACACGCGTCGTAGCGGCAGACGATAAATGTCGGCGTGGATGACGTGAGCGTTGGCGATGCCGCGCGTAGACGCAAATGCGACTTCGACCGCATCGCTCAAATCAACCGCGACGATGTCTTTTGCGCCCCAGCCGGCAATGCGGCGCGTGTGCCGGCCCTTGCCGCAACCGCCTTCCAGCACGATTTTGTCTTTGAAGAATTCCGGCTGGACCGGCGCCAGCCAATCGAGAAACTGCTGCGCATACTTTTCGTCATCGTGAGAAAACTGCTGCCACGACCAGCCAAAACTCTCAGCGGTCGCCTGCTTCTCTTCCTCAACGTTTTGCAAATCCGCAAACCGCGGGATGCCGCGAATAATTGGAAATGTTTTGCCGCAGGAGGCGCACTGTAGCTCGCCCGAATGAATTTCGGTCCCGTCGTCTGCTACAACCGAACTGAGATTGATGTCACCGCCGCACGAAGGACAGGCGAGGTAATCCAGTAACTTTCTTTTCATCGATTGGGATTATTTCGCGCGGGCAACACACAGGCCGGACACGCCCACCGGAAAATTCATGAAGCGCAGAAACGCGGCCTCGGCCCCCAGGATGCGCGCGAACACTGGATTCAGCGCAGCGACATTGATGCGATTCTCGTTGTCGGGCTTGATGCCGGTGACCCGCATGAACAGTCGCCCGAGAAGCGTGGGCGCCAGGAAAGTAATGTTCGCGTAAGTCGTGCGCTCGACTTCGAATCCCGCGGCGGTCACGGCGCGGCGTAATTCAGCCAGGCGATAGCGGCGTCGATGATGACTGACGTCGTCCTGCACGCCCCAAAGAAACATGAACGTCGGCACAAACAGCAGAACGCGGCCGCCGGGCCGCAGCACGCGGCGCATCTCGCGCAAACCCGCGACATCGTCGTCAAGATGCTCAACCACATCCAGCGCGGTCACGAGATCAAATGTGCCCGCGTCGTACGGCAGCGATTCAGCCGGGCCCAACTTTACGTTCGTCAGCCCACGCGCGCGACAAAACTCGAGCGCATCGCGCGAGATATCAACTCCCTCTGCGTCACCAAATTCGGAAAGCATCTTCAGATTCGCGCCCGTGCCGCACCCAACGTCGAGGATTCTTGGCCGGCGATCGGCGTCTCGCCCGCAAATCTCTTTTACGAAGCTCGCGATGATGCGTCGCCGCCCCACGTACCACCAATGCGTCTCCTCAAGTTGGTAGAGTTGGGGATACGTGTGCTCCATCATTTCGCGCGGCAGCGGAGCGTTTACAACTTGAGCTTTCGTTGACATTAATGACTCGGGTCTCGCGGACTGATCGAGGAACTATTTTGTCTTGCCAGCCGCCACAGTTCAATCCGCGGCAGTCGTTTTCGTTTTGGATCTGACCAAATTGGAGCTGGCTGACAGACTGACGGCCGCGAACAAAAACAATAAAGCCTGCATCGGCAGGCCGTAACGAATCTCGGAGTGTACTATTGCCAGCGTGAACAGATAATAACCAACCGTCGCCAGAATGAGCGCCGTTATCCGCCGATCTCTGCGCCACGCAATCACGACGCCGACCAGCATTAACGGCAGCGCGATAGTTCGCACGACGCTCTGAATCATTCCGAGAAGGTTAACGGCGAGAGCCATTATCCCACCCTGCCGCTCCGGCGGAAGGGATTTCCGGCTGGTGACATTAATGCCCGCCGTGCCGAGGTTCGGCACAGGCTCACCGAAATATTTCAAGTGACCGCCAATGCGTCGCGCCGTCACGCCTGCATACCACACGGGATGGGCCGCGATGATGCCGAGCGCTCTTTTTCCTCGCTCTCGATCGCGTCGAATGCCGTCAGGATAGAACAATCCTGCGTCAGCGGGAACATTCATCAAGCGTCGATCTTGCTCGATCATTTCCGCGTCGCAACACGGCGCGCCAAATTCCGCGCCGCGCTGAGTTTCGCCAATCCCTGCCAGTAAGTTCCAACCGACGCCCAGTCCGGTTGGCGCAATCTGCGGATAGAATACGACGAGGTTGCGGATGACGATCGGCGATATCACAACCAAAGTTGAAAGAGCGACGGCCCCGCCAAACTTGAGGCGCTGTTTCCAGCCACCTCGTGCGAACCACGCAAAACCAATCGCCCAGAGCACGAAGAGAAACAGCGGGTTGACTCGCAGCCAACACGCGACGCCCAGCAGCGCGCCGGCGAATATCGCATACCCAACTTTTTTGGTTTTTGCGGCGACAATTAGGCACCAGATTCCGCCCAGTACAAGCCAACTCGTAGGCGCATCTGCGTTCGGCGTCGCGCCCGCGAACGCCAACAAAGGCGACAACGCCGCCAACGCCCCAGCAGTTAATCCGACGGCCCATCCAAACGCGCTGACGCCGATGCCAACGATCAATAGCACTGACAGCGTATCAAGCACGAGTTGAACGTACTGAACGGCGACCGGCGAGCGACTACCGCTGAGTTTGTAAACAAACGCGAGCCACAATGGATATCCTGGCGGATAGACGATCTTGTCCGTGCGCGATGAATCGGAAATCCAAAAGAGCGGCTGCTTCCGATCGAGAACGTCCTGCGCCTGCTTGTCAAAGACTTCGTACGACCCATACTGAAACCAGGCCGCATCGTTCAGATGAGCACGAATGAAATTGGCGGTGAGCGCGCGGACGGTGAACGAGAGCGCAAGGATGAAAAACAGCGCGACCAGTCGTCCTTTGGAGTGCGCCGGCAGAGCGAAGCGGCGCCGGCGCTTTGGATCGCTGCCCGTTAAATCGCGGTTGTTTGTCTTTGAAAGCAATCAATCAAAAGCGCCGTCGAAGCCAGCGCACTCCAAAATTCATTTTCGCGCTGAAATAATCACGTTCCATCCGATGCTGCGCTGCAAGCGGCGGAAGATTGCCTCGGGAATGAGCCGGCCAAGCAGGTAGAATTCGCTGCGCGTCAACTGCTCGATTTCGACTTTCACATCGCGGAACATCGAAAACAATTTGCGCGCCTGGCCGCGGCTGTAAACTTTTACCAGCGGCCGGCCTTCACCTTCGTTGACTTCTACGTACTGGCTCATGATTTCTTCGGGCGAACGTCCGCGCAGCAACTGGCCGCGCAACAGGCCGCGATGAAGCATGACCTCGAACCAGTAGTTCCAAGAATGATGATGATAGAGCATGACGCGCGCCAAACCGTCAGGTCGCAGCACTCGGTGAATCTCGCGTACCGCGCCCGCGGTGTCAGGCGTGTGATGCAAGACACCATTCGAATAAACGACGTCGAAACTTTCATCGGCGAACGGAAGCTTTTCGGCATCTGTGACAGCGAAGTCTGCGCGCTCGTCATACAGTTTCAGGTGATGACGCGAAATCTCGAGCGAACGCGGCGTGAGATCGACGCCCGTCGCCCGTGCGCCGCCGCGCGCGAACTGCAAAAGGTCCGTGCCCATGCCGCAGCCAACTTCCAGCAGGCGCTTGCCGGAAAACTCTTTGAAGCCCATCACGCGCGGCATCCACGGCGCGTACTCGGTGTAACGATGGCGCTCGACCGTGTCAAAGAATTCGCGCGTGCCGAACTCATGCTCGCGCCCGTAAACAGCGCCGGCGGGATCGTGTGTCCACTGTTCGCGGGCGCGCTCTTTTTCAGAGCGAGGCATACTCATCGAGAACCCTCTGTGCGTTATGTTTCCAGGTATGGCGTTCGACAGCTGCTCGGCGCGCCGCCGCTCCCAGACGTTCGCGTAATTCCGGCGACGTAGTCAGACGCAGAATCGCGTCAGTTAACTCATCGACGTCTCCCGGCTGGACCAGCAAAGCGGTCTGTTCGTCCTCGAGCACTTCACCAATCTGGCCCAAACGGCTGGCGACGATTCCTTTTCCCATTGCCATGTATTCGAACAGCTTGGTTGGCGAGCCGAAAAATTCCGCGCCCGCGTCGAGCGGCACGTGCGGCGAAACGAGCACATCACAGGCATCCAGCAGCCGCGGCACCTGGTCGTGAGGGACAGGGCCCATCATGATCACTCGACCGAAGACGCCTGCTTCGCGAAGAATCTCTTCCACGCGTCCACGTAATGCGCCGCTGCCAATCAGAAGAAAGCGGATCGGACGGTCGCGCGGAATCTTCGCAATCGCCTGAGCCAGCACTTCAACGCCATGCCAGGGTCCGAAAGTGCCGACGAATCCAACCAGCGTCTCGTCCTGACTGACGCGAAGCTCCCGCCGCGTCTCAATGCCACCGACTCCTGGTTTGAATTTGTCCGCATCGACGCCGTTCGGATTCACGACGATCTTTTCCGATTGGACGCCGGCTTTCAGCAGGTTCCGCCTTTCAATTTCCGAAACCACAAAAATGCGTGCGGCGGCTTTCAAGTTCAAACGTTCGTAACGTGCCAGCAGATCAAGTTTGCCGACGCGATCCCAGTATCGACCAACCCAGACTTCCGAGCCGTTGTATTCAAGAAACAGCGGCCGATTCGTGCGCAACGAAGCCGCCACTCCCGACCAACTGAAGCGCGCATAACGTTGATAGATGAAATCGGGCTGCTGCTGTGCGATTGCTTCGATCGCCGCTTCCGTGAAAAGCAGATTGTTGTAAATATCAAACGCCGCGCGCGAGGATCCAACTGGCTTCGGCCAGACAATCGTCGTGGGCATTTTCGTTTGATCGAGCCCCGCTATTTCGTCATTGCTGATGAGCGAAAGCCGCGCGCCGAGTTCCAACGCAGCATTCACGAAGCCGTTGATGTGACTCGCGGCGCCACCGGCTTGCGTGCCGGGGCCGGGCGAAGAGCGAATGTAAACAATGTTCGGAATGATGTCGCGCTCGTTGCAGTAAGTGTTTCGATAACCGCCTTTCTCCACGGCCGCCTCGAGCCGTCGCAGTTCTTTTTCCGCACGTCTGATCGCGGCGCTACTGACTGCGAACTCACGTGCGAGCCGGGCAGGAGCATGAGACAGAGCATGCGCCTTTGACTCCTCACGCCACCCGCCATGCATATCTAAAATGATTGACCGGCGCGCGCCGGCCAGCGCACCGAGCATTAGAAAAGCATTCTGTCCGCGTTGCCAAACCAGCCGCTCAGTTGCGACTGCGAATATCTCGGGATGCAACGCACGCAGCATTCGAACACGTTGGGCCGGTCCAGGCTTT
>DASYTZ010000167.1:0-10180 GCA_036001745.1 Pyrinomonadaceae bacterium | reverse complement strand
GGGAACTCTCCGATTTTATTGCTGGGGCCGGATCGCGTATGAGGACATTTTCAACGAACAGCGGCATACCGACTTTTGTTTCTTTCAGTCGCAACAGAAGCCCGACGGTTATCCCTGTAAGTATGGTAATGAGGCATATTGAAATTAAGACACTACCCGCATTTAACTTGCGTTTACCTGAGCCTGCGAATACCTTATGAGTTGGTAGTTGCGCTCTCCCAGAAAATGCAACTGCGCCAGGAAAGACGGAATCTCAGAACTGATGGATTACACAACTCGAGAATTACTGAAACGATATGCCAAGTTGGCAACAGGGCAGCCTTTCGCGCCCGTGCTGCTGAATATACTGGTCACGTCGGTGTGCGACATGCGCTGCACGCACTGTTTCTTCACGGACGAACTTGACGACCGGCCGCGCAAGAAGCTCCAGATGAAGGCGCACGAGATTGATCGCATCGCTGAGACGTTGGGTGGCAATCTCGGCGTGCTGATCCTTGCCGGCGGCGAGCCGTTCACGCGGAAGGACCTGCCGGAGATCGTCAACTCTTTTTATCGCCACAACAATCTGGAATCGGTTTACCTGATGTCGAACGGTCAGATTCAGAAGCGAATCTTTCCCGACGTCACGCGTATTCTTGAGGAGTGTCCGAACCTGAACGTCACGGTGGCGATGGGCATCGACGGGTTGCAGGAGCAGCACGACAAGATTCGGCAGAAGCCCGGCTCGTGGCAGATTGCCATCGAAACTGCGCGCGAGTTGAAGGCCATGAAGAAGCAGTTTCCGAAACTCGATCTGCAGACCTGCACGTGCTTCATGCACTCAAATCAGGACACGATCTTCGAGTGGTACGATTTTCTGAAGCACGAGCTGAAGCCGGACAAGGTTAACTTCAATTACATTCGTCCGCCATCAGCCGATCCGATCGAACTCGACATCGATCTGACTCGCTACGCGAAACTTGCGAACATGATCGACGACGATTCACGTCACGCGGCCATCAAGAACAATTACGGCGGGAAGGCGGGCTTCTTCAAGGCGGCAATCGACATTTACATGCACGGCCTGATCACGAAGACGCAGGAAACGCAGCAAGCGCAATTGACTTGCTATGCCGGCACGGCTGGCGCCGTGATTTACGACGAAGGAACATTGTCCTCATGCGAGAACCTCGCCCCAATCGGAAACCTGCGCGATTACGATTGGAATTTCCAGGGTCTTTGGCTGTCCGACGCGATGAAGGCCCGGCGTAAACAGGCGGCCGACGGTTGCTTCTGCACGCACGAGTCGAACTGCTATTACCCGTCGCTGCCTTTCAATCCGAAGCACTTGATTCAAATCAAGAAACTCGAGCGCGAGATGAAAAAGGCGAGCAGAGAGGTGGAGAAGCAAGCGCAAGAGCAGCCCGACGGAGTTGCGGTGAACGTTTAGTCGCGGCCGTGGCACAGACTTCAGTCTGTGTTATCCGTTTTGAGGCCACAGACTAAAGTCTGTGCCACGTGCGAATGAATCCTAACGCTCCAAAAATCCTGATTCTTTCATCCGACACCGGTGGCGGCCATCGTTCGGCTGCAGCGGCGATCGTTGCCGGCATTCAGTCGTTTGTGAAGGGCGAGTCGTACGCGATTCGGGTGATTCGCGCCGTCGAAGAGTCTCATCATCTCGCAGCTAAACTAGTTGCCATTTACAACTGGTTGCTGCGTAACCGGCAGCATTGGATGAAGTATTACTACTGGCTGGTCAACCGCTTTCGTCCGGAGACGCGCGAATTTTTTTACAAGCGAACGGTCGGCTACGTGGCTAGCCAGTTCGACAAATGGTGCCCTCATGTAGTTGTGAGTGTGCATCCGCTGACGCAGCACATGTTCGCGCGTGTGTTGAAAGAGCTTGGCCTGGCGCATCGAATCCCGCTTGTGACGGTCGTCACCGATCCGTACTACGGTTTTTGGAAGGGCTGGGCTTGCGACGATGTGAGTTTGTATCTCGTGGCGACTGAGGAAGCGCAACGACAGTTGATTGACTATGGCATCGCGCCTGAGCGCATCAAGATTTCCGGCATGCCCGTGCACCCGAAATTCGATTTTCCCGGCGAGGCCGCAGCGCAAACCGCTCGCACGGCGCTTGGGCTCAACGCTGAGAAGTTTACAGTGTTCGTGAATGCCGGCTGGGAAGGTGGCGGCAACATTCCGCAAATCTTTCGCGAGCTGGTGCGCGGCGAGCTCGATGTGCAGGCGATTTTTCTGGCCGGCAAGAATGACCAACTGCGCAACGAAGCCGAGCTACTGGCTTCGGAAGCAAAGTTTCCCGTGAAGGTCATCGGATATTCTGACGAAGTCGAGAATCTGATGCGCGCCGCGAGCGTGATGATTTCCAAGCTGGGCGGCCTGACGACCTTTGAAGCATTGAACTGTCGAGTGCCGATTATTGCCGATACGATCACGGAACCGATGCCCCAGGAAGCCGGCACTGCCGAGATGATGTTGAAGCGCGGCGCGGCAGTGAGTTTGCAGAAGGCTTCCGATGTTGTGCCGGTGGTTCGTCGCATGATCGAAGACTCGAAACACTACGCTTCACTGCGCGCGGCGACGATTACCGTGGCCATTCCCAATGCCACGAAGCGGATTGTTGAAGAGATCGTTTCGTTGATTCCAGAGCAAGCGAACACGAAAAGCGAGCCGGTCGTGGAGCAAGCTGCTTGAGCGTTTGATCCGGTCGCTACCGCTCGCGGTTCTGACACCTTCTTGACTGGCACGTGCGCTTCGCGTTCTAATCCCGTCGTTCAAATGTCCGGCAAACTTCAGTTTGACGTGTCCGGCACGAATAGTCGGCGACGCAGAACTGCGACAAGCTGAAGCTTGTCGGACATTCTTCACAATACAGAGCATGAGTCTTTTACTCGAAGGAAAACGAGCATTCATCACCGGCGGGACGCGGGGCATCGGCGCCGCACTATGCCAGGTTTTCGCGCGCGAGGGGGCGGACGTCGCATTCAGCTACAACTCGCGCGACGACTTGGCAGAGGAAGTCAAAGAAGTTATTCAGACGCTCGGGCGTCGCCCGCGATCATTCAAGGTCTCCGTGACCGATCGATTCGGCATGAAGCACTTGACGCGCGAACTGGTCCAGGAATGGGGCGGCATCGATATTCTTGTCAACAACGCGGCCATCAACCGTGGCGACAACTTCGCGACGACGACTGACCGCGCCTGGGACGAAGTGATCGGAACGAATGTCGGCAGTCTGTTCGCCGTCACGAAACCGATGTACAAGCAGATGATTCGCCAGCGCGCGGGTGCCATCCTCAACATTACTTCAATCGGCGCCATCCGCGCGCTGCCGACCGCTGTTCACTATGCGACATCCAAAGCCGCGATGATTGGATTTACCAAGTGTCTCTCGCGTGAAGCGGGAACTTTCGGAATCAAAGTTAACGCGATCGCCGCCGGTATTTTCGACACCGACCTGGCGCAAGCTCTGCCTGAACGTTGGTTGCAAATGCACGACTTCTGGACTTCGAGCGGAAGGCTTGGCCGTCCCGAGGAGTTGGCGGAATTTGCCGCCTTCATGGTCAGCGATCGCAACTCGTTCATGAATGGTGAGGTTGTGATCGTAGATGGCGGCGCCGTCACCTAAATATTCCGTTCACCTCAAAGAGTTCCTCGCGATCGAGCCAGGGAGGGCTGTGAATCCTTTGGCGTGAATCGTCGTGTTGATTCACCCATTTTAAAGAAGCAGCCATGAACACCCTTCTTCTCAAACAAGACACAATCAAGGCTGATCTCGAGCCCGCGAAGTTCGAAGCTCGTGGAGTCCATCCCTTCGGATGGCGCCTCGGCAAAGTGACGCTGCAGCTTGATCAGGAAGGCATTCACCTCATCAACAAAAAGGGAAAGACATACTCAACCACGAACTGGGCTGACGTGGAAGACTTGCGGAACAACGTTCGACAAACCGGACGCTTTGCGTATCGCGGTAAAGTCCAAAATGCTTTCAATGAAGTGCAGATGTTCATGAGGTTTGCCATTAACGATGGCGATCGTGAAAAGCTGGCGCAAATGTTCGACAAGCTGCCGCCGGACGTCTTTGGCCAGAAGTGTCCGGGTTGTGGAGGCGTGGTCGTCGACAACATCTGCAAGAGTTGCGGCGAGACATTCACTGGTCAACAGCGACGCAAGGGAATTCGCCTGATGATGGTCGGCTGCGTCGTGTTGCTGATCGGCATTTTGCTTACCTATGCGACATACAACGCGCAGAGCGGTGCGGTCTTCGTTTTCTACGGAGCGATATTGATTGGCGCCGGTATGGTGATCGGCGGATTGATCGGTCTGATCTTTGGCGCCAGAGTCTGAAAGGAGGATTAAATGCAAACTATTCTTCGCCCGCTGCTGTTTGTGTTGCTTATCGGGAGTTTTACTGCTTGTCGGCGCGAGTCGGCTGAATATCGCCAGAAAGAAGCAGAGCGCGCGCAGCGGCTGACATCAGAGCTCGCCAAAAAGGTTGAGAAGGTTTCGGAAGAAACCAAAAAGATGCGGGATGAACTTGAGAAGTCGGACGCAGCCCTCGCACGAGCGATTCCCGAATACAAAAGCTATCACGAGAAACTCATTAACGGATCGCGTCAAATCGATCAGTTGGTCGAATTAATCGGCGCAAAAAGGTACAGCGAGATCGCAGCGGTTGCATTTGACGGGTTCAAGAAATCTTCGTCACTTGGTATGCAGTTTTTCACTAAGGGCACAGAACAACTTCGGGCTTCGATCAAGTTAATCGACGAAAAGAAATACTCTGAAGTCAACCAATCGAACAACAAGGCGCAATACTATCAAGCGCTCGCCGGAGTTGCAGGAGCGCAGGAAGGTGTGTTTCTGGCCATCTTCAAAACGCTGCTGCTGAATAGCCCAGCGACAGAGCGCTTGGCGCTTTTCGAGCAGGCAGCAAAGGTTTGTTCATCCATCGAACGTCCGGGCGCCGAGCTTGCTTTGGCAAACGCTTTGCGCGAGGCTTACAAGGAAGAGAGCAGCCCCGAGAATCGCCCGCGCATGGAGCAGTGGTTGCAGCAATACAACATTCCACAATCCACCGACACACCTGTGCCGAGCAAAATGCCGTAAGCGGTGCCAGGTCACTCGTGATGTTCTGAGTTCTTCAATTCAGCGAGGCGTCTTTCCAACTCACGGATCTTGCGCTGCATTTCACCTAAACGCCTGAATGCGGCAATCGAACGTAGCCAATCGCGATTATCAAACGCGGGGATTCCGGAAATCATTTTGCCCGGCGGCACATCGTGACTGGTGGCGCTCTTCGCAGTGAGTACGACGTCATCGCCGATCGTGTTATGACCGGCGACGCCTGCCTGCCCGGCAAGAATCACGCGATTGCCGATGTGCGAGCTGCCGGCAAGTCCCACCTGCGCGCACAGCAGCGAATCCTCGCCGACTGTGCAGGAATGTCCAATCTGCACCAAGTTGTCGATCTTGGCTCCGCGCTTGATGCGCGTTTCGTCAGTAGAAGATTTGTCGATTGTAGTGCCGGCGCCGATCTCGACGTCGTCTTCGATCACGACGCGCCCGACCTGGGGGATCTTTAGCCAGCGGCGCTCTTCGTCTCTCGCAAACCCAAACCCATCGCAACCGACCACGGCGTTGTTATGAATGATGACGCGATTGCCGATGATCGTATTCTCGCGAATTGCGACGCCTGAGTGTATTTCGCAGTCGTCGCCAAGCGTCACGTCTTCATAAATTGTGGCGTTTGCGTGAATGCGTACGCGATTCCCGAGGCGCGAATTCTTGCCGATGACAACGTTCGGGCCGACGAAACAGTCGCCCCCAATTTTTGCAGTTTCATCGATTACTGAGGATGCATGAATCGTCGGCTCGATTCGCGGTTGCGGATGAAAAGCGATCAATGCGCGAGTAAAAGCCAGGTAAGGATCTTTCGCGCGCAGCACTGCGAGATCCGCACGCGGAATTTCGACGTCTTCAGCGACGTAAATCGCGGACGCGCCAGTCACGGCGACTTTTGGCGTGTAGCGAGGATTCGAAAGAAACGTGACGTGCCCGGACTCCGCCTGCTCAAGGCCCGCGGCGCCGGTAATTTCGAGGTCGCCGTCGCTCGATTCGCAATACGCGCCGGTCAGCGCAGCAAGTTCGGCTAATTTCATGGCGCAAGAGTCTATCGCATTTGGTGAATAATCAGCACGGCGATCATGCCAAGTTCACATCATGCTGATCGGATCGACCTCCAGACTTACTGCTCGTAAGTCATGGCCGGAGTTTTCGAGCGAAGCAAGCGCGCGATCAACAACCGCACGCATCTGTTTTCGGCTGCGGCACTTTACGAGCACGTGGAAGCGGAACTCGCCGCGCAGCCGAGCCAGAGGCGCGGGTGCCGGGCCAAGCACGCGACACGTTCGATTAACGTCAGCTTCAACCAAAGCCTGCTTCACTTGTTGAGCGATCTCATGCGCGCGGTTCGGGTCCTTGTGCCGCGTTAGCAGCAGCGCCAGGGCAACAAACGGCGGATAGCCGTGGTTGCGACGGTGGCGAATCTCTTCGTTATAGAACCCGACATAGTCCTGCGCCACCGCGTGCTTCAAAGCGTAGTGATCCGGGTGATAAGTCTGAATCAGCACGCGGCCGGGCTGATCGCCGCGCCCGGCGCGTCCGGCGACCTGCGTGATTAACTGAAACGTTCGTTCAGCCGCGCGGAAATCCGGCAATGCGAGTCCGGCATCGACGGAAACTACTCCGACGAAAGTTACGTTGGGAAAATCGTGCCCTTTCGCCAGCATCTGAGTGCCCACCAGCATGTCCAGCTCGCCTTTTTCAAAATCAAGCAAGATCTTTTCAAATTCGCGGCGGCGCGACTTCGTGTCTCGATCGATGCGGCCAATGCGCAGGTGCGGAAAACGCTTTCGCAGCACTTCTTCAACCTGTTCCGTGCCTTCGCCGACGTAATAGATGTATTTGCTTCCGCAAACGGGACATTGTGACGGTGCGCGCTCTCGATGATTGCAGTAGTGACAAACCAAAGTCTGATCGCCGCGATGATACGTCAGTGTGACTTCGCAGTTCGGGCACATGATCGATTCGCCACATGAACGGCAAAGAATGAAACTGGAATAGCCGCGCCGGTTCAGCAAGATGATCGATTGTTCGCCGCGCGCATGTGTCTGTTCGATTGCTGAGAGAACTTCATCGGCAAAGACCACAGGCTTCTTGCGGCGCATGAACACCGAGCGCATGTCGATGAGTTCCGCCGTCGCCAGGCGACGCTCGCCAATTCGCTCCGGCAGATTCAGGTATCCGTACTTGCCGATCTGCGCGTTGTGAAATGTTTCCAGCGAGGGTGTCGCCGAGCCAAGCACAACTGTGCCTGATTCCTTCTGTGCCCGCACAATCGCCGTGTCGCGTGCGTTGTAGAACGGCGATTCTTCCTGGCGATACGACGCATCCTGTTCTTCGTCAACAATGATCAGACCGAGGTCTTTCACAGGCGCGAACACCGCCGAGCGCGTGCCGAGCACTACGCGCGCATCGCCGGTTCGCAAGCGCGACCATTCGTCAAATCGTTCGCCGCGTGAAAGCGATGAGTGAAAGATCGCGATCAGATCGCCGAAGTGAGCGCGCAGCCTGCGCGAGAGAATCGGCGTCAGCGCAATTTCGGGAACCAGCATCATCGCGCCGCATCCGCTTTCGAGCGCCGCGCGCATCGCGCGAATGTAGACCTCAGTCTTGCCGCTGCCTGTTATTCCGTGCAGCAGAAACGGCGAGAATTCCTTCTCGCGTAACGTCTTCTGAATCGCACGCAACGCTGCGCCTTGCGCCACAGTCAACTGCAAGTCTTCTGTGGGTGGCAGCGCTGCGCGGCCGAGTGGATCGCGCCTGACTTCCTGGTCGAATTCTTCGACCAGCGCCCGCTTCTTCAGCGTTGAAATGACCGAAGGACTTATCTGCGCCTCCTTGATCAACTCGCTGGCTATCATTTGGTTTTTGTGTGATCGAAGTGCGTCAAGGGCGCGTTGCTGCGCTTGACTCAGTTTCTTCTCGCCGGCGGCTTCGATTAGGCGAATTGCCCTTTGCCGTTTCGCTCGCGCCGCGATGGAGCGAGTGCGATAGGTACGCTCAATCAATCCATCGCTCTCAAGCTCTCGCAGCCACTTTGGAATTCGCGCAGAGCCCATTCGCAGGCAGAAAGCGTTGACTTCCGCTTCGCCTTCAACGGCGAGAGTTTGGAGCGCGCGCTGTTTCGTGGCAGATCTCTCGGTCCCACCCGCTGACGCGGATGGTACAGACGTGTGTGCGAGCGCTTCGCGGCCTTGGGACGTGATCGACACGACTTGCATGATTGAAGTGTCGATTCCG
Source organism: Pyrinomonadaceae bacterium (assembly GCA_036001745.1). Lineage (GTDB taxonomy): Bacteria > Acidobacteriota > Blastocatellia > Pyrinomonadales > Pyrinomonadaceae > UBA11740. The sequence continues at coordinate 1,816 of DASYTZ010000167.1, read as the reverse complement.
GCCGGTAGAGCCGCGCGCATCACTTCGCCCAAAGGCGCTCCGTAGTAGTCCGCGACCCAGCCCGTCAGCTCAACGACCTCCGGCGTCACTGATGGCTCAACGTCTAGTAGGTCTTCAATTTCTTTAAGTTCGGATTCGACTAAGCTAGTGCCCTCGCGAAGCTTTGGCATCAACGCGACGATATAGCCCGTCATTGGTTTCGCTCCCAGCCGCACGACGACGCGCGAACCGACACGTGCGGTTGGCTGCATTGATGGAGGCAAGCGATACATGAACAGCTTTCGGAGGTGAATGGGCAGCGCTACCTGAGCAAAAATGGCCGGCGGCACGGTTAAATCCTGATCTTGAGACGCGTTCACAATAGGCCGTAGGTTACTTGGAATGACGCCAAAAGCGAAAGCATGAGGCCTGGCTCATAAACGCTGAGAATTGATTGAAAAAGCGAGATAACCTGAGTATCATGCGCTCCCAATTCTCGCCGTAGTCCCAGCTTTCACCTTGCAGCGATTTAGCGGGGAGATAGATCGGCAAGACCACTGTCGAAAATTGGTTCTAACTTCGCGAATTCCAAAAGGAGCTCACTATGCAGGGAGTAAACTTGCGTGTCGTCGGAATGATTGCCGGAGCCATCGGTGGTGGCGTGTGCATCCTCGCCGGGCTCGTCTCGCTTCTGCTTGGCCTCTTGGCCAGTCAAGCAACGTTTGGCTCAACTATTCCGCCCGGGTTGTATTGGGCTCTGGGACTCTACTTCATCGGCAAGGGATGTTTTGCCGCGGGAATCTCATTTACCACTGGATGGTCTTCCCAGCAGAAGGCGACGACAGCTTCCGGCCCGAGCCCAACGCCGAGCGCGCCGTAGGCGAAGACTGTTCTGGAAGTAGTCTCAGGATTTTGCCTCCGCCCACGGAGGCCGGCTAATCCCGTGTCGAGGGCGGACTGTCAAGATAGTCCCTGACTTTCTTTAGGTCTTCCCACGTCTCACGTTTCTTTGAAGGATCGCGCAGAAGATAAGCAGGATGAAATGTTGGCATAACTTTGATGCCCTGAAAGTCCCGAAACTCGCCGCGCACGCTGCTGATGCCGGCCTTGATTTCAAGAAGATTTCGCAGTGCCGTGTTACCCATCACTACAATTACATCCGGACGGACCGCGCTGATTTCGCGAAATAGAAACGGACGGCAGATCGCAGCTTCTTCCAGAGTTGGCTGGCGATTTCCCGGCGGCCGGCAGCGATTGACGTTCCCGATGATGACGTCCTCGCGCTTCATGCCCATCGCTTCAATCATCTTCGTCAACAGTTGACCGGCGCGACCGACGAACGGCCTACCCTGCGCATCTTCGTCAGCGCCGGGCGCCTCGCCGACAAACATGAGCCGCGCTTTTGGATTGCCATAGGTGTTAACAACCTGTGTGCGCGCCGCGCACAACCCGCAACGAGTGCAATCACCGATGTCGCGCCAGATATCTTCGAGCGTTTCGGTCGATTGCGGCAACGTTGGTTCGATTGGCGCTGTGTCGCCGAAGAGGTTGCTCTGCGGAACAGCAGCTGTTGCCGGCGCTGCCGTTGTGCGCGCAAAGAGAGTTGTAGACGGCGCGGGTGCACGCGTCGACTGCAGCCGAGATGTCGCCGGCGTGGGCAGCGTTATCTTAGGTTGTGGACCAGTCGAGACAGCTTGCGCAGAAATCTCGTCGGTTGTGGACTCCAAGGCGATCGTCTCAGCGCCAAGTTCGTCAAAGTAGCGGACGTACTCTCGGGTTTGCCCCAGGAGGTCGATTAGTTCCTTCGCAGCTTGATCAGAAGTCATCGGTTGTCGGC
>DASYTZ010000166.1:0-6958 GCA_036001745.1 Pyrinomonadaceae bacterium | reverse complement strand
ACGATCCGCGCATCACCGTTATCTCAAAAGGATTTGATGAGCGGGCCGACGGTTATTCCGGTTTTGACGGGACGCAACTGGCGCAACTGCTGCGCGACGAAGGTGTCGAAGAGGTTTGGATTGGCGGACTGGCGACGGATTATTGCGTGAAGCAGACCGTGCTTGATGGCGTGCGCGACGGATTCAAAGTAAAAGCCCTCGCCGATGCTATGAGGGCCGTCAACGTCGATCCCAACGATGGCAAAAAGGCAGTCGAAGAAATGAAAGAAGCGGGCGCAGAAATCGTCGGCGACCAGGCAAAAGCAGCAGGAGCGGTTTAAGAAGTCTGCAGTCCCCGAAGCGGACTTCGCGACAATACCCAGCGATTTATCGCTGGGACTGAATGCAATTATCACACAACAAGCCCGCGGGGCGGGCGACAGAAATCTGTCACCCGCTTCGCGGGCTCTAATTTCTTTGCTTGTTTCCCAGCGCTGAAGCGCTGGGCTACTGTCAATCGTCCGCTACGCGGACTTTACCGGCATCGGTGCTTGCAATCTTCCTTTGTTTCCTTCGCTCGCCGCTCGCAAATCTTCCGCTCTGTTTTGAAAGGAATCAGACGGCACGCGTCACGTTTGATTTTATAAACGTCGGCGCAATGGTCAGTGCAGCGATTTCCACCGGCCGCCAAACTCTCCGTCGAAAGCGACGCTGGACCAGCGGCCAATGCCATTCCCAAAACACCGAGGAGAAGAATCGATTTCACAAGAGTTATCTTCATTATTTCCTCCCTAACGATTATGCATAGCATGACGGGCATTTGCCTCGCCGTAGCGCCAGCATCCGTTGTCTCGCAAGTTGTTTCAGGAGAGATCGCAAGGATACTACCGCTCAACTGTCACGCAAAGTCGTTCCGGGTCGGGATAAACCGGTTGTTAGGCCGTCGCGACACAAACAGCCGCAGGCTGGCAGCCTGCGATACGCGCTGATATCATTCCCTGCCGATGGGCACGCTTAACTTCGACCGGTATCACGCCGCGATGGGCGACGCATCGTACAAGGACGTGACGCGCATACACGACAAGCCGCTGAGCGAAATCATCGCCACCTTTTACTGCACCCAAAGAAAGCTGCCGTTCGCGCCAGTGCTCGGGCACGAGCGACTCGTGCGTTTGCTGGTGGACAGTCAAATCGATCGGCCGCGGTTGCGGTTTCTCGAACAGGATCGTGGCGGATTGCAACTGTTCGCCAAAGCCATCGAAGACATTCAGTTCGTTGGCCGCATTCGCGCGGTGCGTCCCGGAACAATCATGTTTCCGCAGCAGCCAATTGCCGACATCACCGGCAGGTTTGGCCTGACTCAAGCTCAGGAGATCAAGTTCGAACACGCCTTCGATCTGCCGATGACGACGGCGAGCGTGGCGATGCAGTTTCGGATGGCCGCGGGCAAGCGTTGGCTTTCGGATTTTTCACTGCGGCGTAACGGCGACATCGAACGCGCGGTGGATATCGCAACGTACGCTTTCATCGGCGGCTTCAACGATACGTCGAACATGGAAGCCGCGCACCGGCTCGACATTCCTGCCGTTGGAACTGAGGCGCATTACTGGCAGCAGGCGTATCTCGAATATCTGTACGAGCCGGAGATCGAGCCGCGCACGGGTGAGCCGAAACATTTCGAGCAAGTTGCGTTCGAGCGCTGGCTCGACGCGAATCCCAACGGCACGACGCTGTTGCTCGATACGATCGACGTTTACATGGGCGCGGTGCATGCCGTGATGGCGGCGACGTCGAGCGAAGCGCGCCGCAAAGCTTTTAAAGGATTCCGCGTCGATTCAGGAGACCTGGCTGATCTGGGCAAATGGTGTCTGGAGTTTTTCGAAGCGAACGGCTTGCATGGTTTGAGGCCGAACCTCACCGGCGATCTGACAGTCGAGAAAGTCAAACAGATCGTCGCAGAGTTTCCGCAAGCCGCGGGCTTTGGAATCGGCACGAAGCTTTCGAGTGAAGTACGAAATGTCGCCGGCGTGATTTTCAAAGCGTGCGTGATCGATGACCGGCCCACGTTGAAAGCCTCCAATTCATTGGACAAGACGACACTCCCAGGTTACCTGCAAGTCTTTCGCGGCATCGACATGAAAGGAAATTATGTTGCTGATGTGACCGGACTCGCTGACGAAGAGATTGAAATCCCCGGCGCTGTGCGCGTCGAGCGTTTGCTTGAACCTTTCTGGGAAAACGGACAGCACTCGGCGATTCCGTCAATCGAAAAACAAAAGGGGTTCGTGGCCGACCAGATGACTCGCTTCGCCGACCTGCACAACTATCCGTGGACACTGAGCGAGCGATTGGCGAAGCTGCGTGACGAACTGACAGAACAAATGCGCGCGGACAATTCCGGTTGGGAAAGAATTCTGAAGCTGCCGGAAGAGATGCCGGAAGAATTGATCAACGCGAAGTGAGTGATAGTTCAGAGTCCAAGCTCTAGCTTGCGTTGGAAAGCCACAACCTAAAGGTTGAACTCTGAACTAATACGCAGATCACTCAAATTGACAATCGCGGAAATCGCATGCTAAAAGTCAGCTTCGTCCGACCTGTTTTAAATTCACACGTGAGCGTTGCGTTGAGTTCCGCGCGCCCGTGGCCCTAAGCCCGAAGCGTTGCTAACTCATAGTGTAACTGAGGCGCATGGCACAGGAAGGTAAACCCCCAGAACCGGGATCGCAGACGGATGCGCCTGCCGATGCAGCCGCGCAAAACGATGCGCGCGCGACTTCATCTTCTTCACTTTCCGCCGACGCCGAAAAAGACGCGCAAGTTGAAGCCGCGAAAGCGCGCGTCGTCGCCGCGAAGGAAGCCGCACAGAAAGCCGGAACCACTGCGCCCGGCGCCCCGAAACCTCCAGTCAAAAAGAAGGAAGAAGGGCCGAAGCCGGTCGATGCTGCGAACCATCTGCTCGTCAAGAAGCTGAAAGAACAATTCGCGGATGCAGTGATTGAGGCGACGGAATTTCTGGGCCAGTTGTCGATTCGCATCCAGAGAGAGCGCATTCTGGAAGCGTGCCGCGCTTTGCACGATGACGGCGACACGCCCTTTGATTACTTGTCTGATCTAACCTGCGTTCACTGGCCTGACAACAGAGAAGCGCCATTCGAAGTTGTTTACAGCCTCTACTCGATCTCAAAAAATGAACGCGTGCGTTTGAAGGTTGCGACGAATGGCGAAGGCGTTGAGAGCGTCACCAGCGTCTGGCCGTCGGCTGATTGGCCTGAGCGCGAGGTTTACGATCTGTTTGGAGTTGTATTTCGCAATCATCCTGATCTGCGCCGGATTCTTCTGCCGCCCGACTGGGAAGGGCATCCGTTGCGAAAAGATTATCCGCTCGAATTTGTCGAGAACGCCTGGACCGAACGCCATCTGCCTGAATTCACAGATGTGCAGCGTGAGCAGGTTGAGCAGCGTAGAACTTACGGGCTGGAGATTTTGTCCGTTCCGCAAGAGCGCGAGGTGCGGGATCTTTTCCGAACGGGGAAAGAAGTGATGCCGAAGGACAAGTGAATCGTAAATGGTAAATCGTAAATAGCAGAGCGTTTATCTATTCACGATTTACGATTTACGATTCACGATTCACAATTTACTAGACGATGACGCCAAAAGAGATTGCCGCGCATTACGAAGCAAAAGTTTTCGACTCGCCCGAAACGGCGACGCAGGCGGGCTTTACTTTGACGGAGACTCACGCGCCGCGGAACGTTTGGAACAAGGCCAGCGCCGCGCAGTCTCTGCTTCTGAAACTGCGCGCGCAGAAAGAAAAAGGTGACGTGAAAGAGATTGGATTGGTCATCGAACCCTGGAAGGTGACCGGGTGTTATTTACCAAATGAGTCAGCGGCTCAACCTGCTGCGTAAACGGAGAAACTCCCTCTCCCGCTGGGAGAGGGCTGGGGTGAGGGTGCGAAGCATAGCACCGAGATACCTTTAAGAATTTTTATCTTTCCGTGAGGCCCAGCCTCACGGAAAGAGCGAAACATAACGGTGAGCACACTAAAGCCCTCACCCTAACCCTCTCCCAAAGGGAGAGGGAACTAAGAAAATGCATCAAGTAGAAATCGCCACAACACGAGAGTCCCTGCTTGACGCGCCAGAGATGACGCTCAACATGGGGCCGCAGCACCCCAGCACGCACGGCGTGTTGCGCGTGATCCTCAAGCTTGATGGCGAAACTGTCATCGATCTCGATTGCGACATCGGCTATTTGCATCGCGGTATGGAAAAGATTGCCGAGAACCGCATGTACGCGATGATCGCGCCGTACTGGGACCGGCTGGATTACATCGCCGCGGTTTCGAACGGCCTGGTTTGGGTCGAGACAGTCGAGCAGATGATGGGCCTCGACGTCCCTCCGCGCGCCCATTACATCCGCACGATTCTGACTGAGCTGAATCGCATCGCTTCGCACCTGCTGTGGCTGGGCACGCACGCGCTGGACATTGGCGCGGTGACGATCCTTCTCTGGGCATTTCGTGAGCGCGAAGAGATCTTGAAAATTTTCGAGCGCCAGTTTGGGGCGCGTTTGACCTGTCACGCCTGGCGCGTCGGTGGCATGCCGAATGACGCCTACGATGATTTTGAAGCAGACGTGCGGCGCTTCATTGGAAATATCGGCGGGCGGCTTGACGAATATGAAACCGTGCTCTCGGAAAATCGGATTTGGTTGAGCCGCACCGTCGGCATCGGCGTGATTTCCGGCGAAGAGGCGATCGCCATCGGCTTGTCCGGGCCGGCGCTCCGCGGCTCGGGCGTGGCCTGGGACATTCGCAAAGCGCGGCCTTACGCCGCGTATGCTGACATGGATTTCGAAGTGCCGCTCGGGGAAAACGGTGACACGTATGATCGCTACCTCGTCCGCATGGAAGAAATGCGACAGTCGCGCCGAATTATCCAGCAGGCAATCGATAAATTGCCGGACGGCCCCGTCAACGCGAAGGTACCGAAGCTTATCAAACCGCCGGTTGGTGATTACTATCATTCAATTGAGGGCCCGAAAGGCGAGATTGGTTGTTACCTGGTTTCTGATGGCACGCAGCAACCGTGGCGTGTGCGCGTGCGGCCGCCATGCTTCATGAACCTTCAGGCTTTGAAAAGACTTTGCATCGGCCACCTGGTTGCCGATGTGGTCGCCATTATTGGAACGTTGGATATCGTTCTCGGCGAGATTGACAGATAATTAGTTAGCCACAGATGCACACAGATTTTCACGGATAAACAAGCGTTCTGATCTGTGTCAATCCGTGTTTATCTGTGGCTGGTTCGATGCTTCTGTTTGCAGCACCAACTTTCATCGATAGCCTGCTCCTGAAATTATTCAGCGAGCAAACGGTGAACTATGTCATTTGGCCGTTCATTCAAATCGGCGCGGTGGTAACGATTACGGCGCTGTGGGTGGCCTACGCAACCTATCTCGAAAGAAAGATCTCGGCATTCATGCAAGCGCGCTTGGGGCCAATGCGCGTCGGCCCGTGGGGCTTGCTGCAACCGATTGCCGATGGACTGAAGTTATTGGTGAAAGAAGATTTCATTCCCGAGAATGCCGATCGCTGGATCTTTTTCGTCGCGCCTTACATTGCAGTCGTCGCCGCATTCGTCGTGATGGCGGTGGTTCCGTTCGGCCCCGATTGGGCCGTGATCACTGACGTGAACATCGGCGTGCTGTTTGTTCTCGCGGTGTCGAGCGTCGGGGTGCTGGCCACCATTCTCGCCGGCTGGTCGTCGAATTCGAAATACGCTTTGCTCGGTGCATTGCGATCGAGCGCGCAGATGGTCTCGTACGAAGTTTCAATGGGCCTGGCGATCATCGGCGCGCTAATGTTTGCGCGGACGTTGTCGCTTTCCGGCGTCGTCAACGCGCAAGCGTCCGATTCGATCTGGTTTGTAATGTATCAGCCGATCGGCTTCATGATCTTCCTGATTAGCGGCATTGCCGAAAACAATCGCGCGCCGTTTGATTTGCCGGAAGCGGAATCGGAACTGGTCGCCGGATTTCACACGGAGTATTCCGGCATGCGGTGGTCGCTCTTTTTCATGGCCGAATACGCGGCGATGGTCGTAGTAACGGCAATCGCGACCACGCTGTATCTCGGCGGCTGGTATTTCCCCTGGGTTCACAAGCTGGAAACGAGCGGCTATCACAATCTTTATGTCGCTGTTAGTCTGCTTGTGTTTCTTGCGAAGGCCGGCCTGCTCCTTTATTTGTACTTCTGGCTGCGCTGGACGCTGCCGCGCTTTCGCTACGATCAGTTGATGGATCTGGGTTGGAAGTGGATGCTGCCGGCGGCACTCATTAATATTGTCGTCACGGCGTTAGGCGTTGGAGTTATTCAGGGCCTCGATGGCTTCCGCGGAATGCATACGATAGATTCAGTAAAGGTAGGCAGCGGGCTCGGGCTGACGCCGACCGGAAAAGCTATCGCGATTGGCTTCGGCGTTGCGAACGTGTTAGTGACAGCAGGCGTGTTGTCCTTGATTAATTGGCGATCGCGCGATTTCAATTTGAAGAAGCAGCGACGGGGGATTCGCCTGGTTGATTTGCCTAAGGGCCGGCCGGCGGTGATGCCGGTGAGTTCGGAAACGGCAACGTGATTTCACCACAGAGGACACAGAGGAAGACAACAATCAAAACTCTAAAATCAGAAATCTAAGATTTTCTTTATGCCATTAATTCCTGTTCCCAAACCAACTTTCGCGCAGAAGCTGAAACGCTTCTTCATGATCGATCTAATAAAAGGACTCGCCGTGACGCTCGGCTTCAACATCGGCGCGCTCACCGATCGCGATGCGGTCGCCGGGAAGGGAATCTACACCGAGCAATATCCGAAGGTCCGGCCAGACGTCGCGCCGCGATTTCATGGCGCGCCGCGCCTGAACATGGATCCGGAAACGCACGACACGCTGTGCATCGCCTGTAACCTGTGCGCGCTCGC
>DASYTZ010000165.1:0-6435 GCA_036001745.1 Pyrinomonadaceae bacterium | reverse complement strand
TCGGGCGTAATCACATTCGTGTGTTTACCCATCCAGCCCAGGCCGGCGCGAACCGCCCAGGCCTTGTCCATCGTCGGTTGAATATCAACGCAAACCTTTCCCTGGGCTTCGGGCCGCTGCTCCTTCACCCAAGCAAGCAGTTCGCGCAGCTTCTGACCGACTACGTCGTGGTAGTCGTCGCCCCAGGCATAGCGAGAGATTTTGCCGGCGCCGCTATGGGAGTGATGCTGGTGAGGCGTGTAATAGTTCAGAACCGCGACAATCACCGAACGTGCGTCAGGAAAAATCTGTTTCGGATCAGTCCGCTGCTGGGGATCGCGGGCCATGTAAGGCATCTCGCCCTGGTATCCGCGACGCACCCATTCTTCCAGCCGCGCGCGTTCTTCGTTCAAACCTTCAGCGCGCGCAATTGCAACTTTGTCGAATCCGAGTTCACGCGCTCTCTTTTTGATCTGCGCGGCCGGTGTTGGCGCCTCCGTAGCCGTCGTATTTGACATCGGCAGCATTACATCACAGTTTATCGTTCGGGTAATCCGTTTGCTATTCTCGGTGGGCAAATAAGACCAGACCGGCCATGCTTTCTCCTGAAATACGAGCCACCATAGAACGCGCCTTGGCAGAGGACATCGATTCCGGTGACGTGACAACAGATTCCATTGTTCCGGAAACCGCTACGCTTGACGCGAAGATTGTCGCGAAGTCCGCAGGTGTCGCGGCGGGGTTGGCAGTCGCAGAGACCGCTTTTCTGTTGCTCGATCAGCAGGTGGTCTTCTCGTCTGTCGTCGCGGATGGCGATCAGATTCAAGCGGGGCAGGTGCTGGCTGAAATCAATGGTCCAGCACGCGCGATTCTAACCGCCGAAAGAACTGCGCTAAATTTTGTCGGTCGGATGTCGGGGATCGCGACGCTGACGCGGCAATTCGTAGATGAGGCCCGAGGAACCCGGGCAAAGATTCTCGACACGCGCAAGACCGCGCCCAATCTTCGACCGTTCGACAAGGAGGCGGTGCGGCTCGGTGGCGGTGAGAATCACCGGCTCGGACTCTTCGACATGATTCTGATTAAGGACAATCACATCGATTTTGCGGGCTCGATTACCGAAGCGGTTCGTCGCGCGCGCGCATTGGCCTCCGGGCTCGAAGTTGAAGTTGAAGCGCGGACGTTGAGAGACGTCGCCGAGTGTCTCGATCTCGCGGTCGGTTGGATAATGCTGGACAACATGCCGCTCGATGAAATGCGCGAAGCCGTCCGGCTGGCACACGGTCGCGCGAAAGTGGAAGCATCCGGCAATATCACACTTGCCAACGTTCACTCCATCGCGGAAACAGGTGTGGACTACATTTCCGTCGGCGCGCTGACGCATTCGGTGCGGGCGCTCGACGTAAGCTTGATGGTAAACTGGCACAAATAGAACGGCATCAAACGGAGTCACTTCTAATCATTTGTGAATTAAGCGGGGTTGAATAACGAAAAATGCAAGTTCAGCAAGAAGAGGTCATAACCAAGCCTGGCTTAGATACAGTACTCGATTACACGCCCGAAATTGCGCACGCGACTGCGCCGATTTATCAGCGCCTGCGGGCGGTCATTCCGGAAATCGAATGGCCAGTTCACGCGCCGTACGTCGCGGCCATCAACCGATTAAAACAGCAGCGGAACGCCGTGATTCTGGCGCACAATTACCAGACGCCGGAGATTTTTCATGGGGTCGCAGACATCACGGGCGATTCATTGGCGCTGGCCCGCCAAGGCGCAAAGACCGATGCCGACGTGATTGTGTTGTGCGGCGTTCACTTCATGGCCGAAACGGCCAAGCTGCTCAGTCCGGAAAAGACAGTTCTGATTCCGGATTTGGATGCGGGATGTTCGCTCGCGTCCTCGATTACCGCAGATGATGTGCGCCTGTTGCGGCAGCGATATCCGGGAGTTCCGGTAGTGACCTACGTCAACACGTCCGCCGCGGTAAAGGCCGAATCCGATATTTGCTGCACATCAGCGAACGCCGTCCAAGTCGTCGAATCGTTGGGTGTCGATCAAGTAATCTTTCTACCGGATGAATTTCTCGGGCGCTACGTCGCCAGCCAAACTGATGTGGAAATAATTCTGTGGAAAGGCCACTGCGAAGTGCACGAACGCTTCACGGCTGAGGACGTACGGTTCTACAAACAGCAGTACAAAGACATTGAAGTGCTGGCGCACCCGGAATGTCCGCCCGAGGTTCTGGCGGGAGTCGACTTCGTCGGTTCGACCGCCGGCATGATCGATCACCTGGCGGACACCAGACCTCACCGCGTCGTCATGATTACCGAGTGCTCAATGTCGGACAACGTCGCCGTTGAGTTTCCTGAAATTCAGTTCACGCGACCGTGTAATCTTTGTCCGCACATGAAGCGCATCACGTTGAGTAAGATCCTTTGGTCACTGCAAACAATGCAGCACGAAATTGAGATTGATCCCGCGATTGCAGAACGAGCGCGGCGCGCGGTGCAACGAATGGTCAAGCTCGGCAAGAATCCAAAAGACTAAATCTGCGCGTGACAATCCAAAAAAAGAAGGGGCGACTCTGCAGTCGCCCCTTTTTCAATTGAGTTCAGGTTTGCGATTTAGAACTGGAACCGCACCGCCCACTGCACCTGGCGCTCACGGAAGAGAGAGCCGCCGGCAGCGGTGGTGGTTAGGAAAGCTGTGTTGAAGTTCAAGACAGAAGTTTGCGTCGTACAGACCGTATGTGCAGCATTGCAAGTGGGCGCAGAGCTGCTACTGGCAGAGTAGATCTGGTTTTGCTGTTGCGTCACCTGCGTCCGGTTGAAGAGGTTGAAGCCTTCGATGAAAACTTCCAAGGCCTTGGACTCGCTAAACCGGAACCGGCGCGAGACACGCATATCGGCATTGGCGATGGCCGGCAATCGGAAGCCGTTACGTCTCGCCAAACCCAGACGAGTGGCTCCTCCCGAACCGTTCTGGCCACCGCCCGGCGTCGAGCACTGGCTGGTCGTCACCGTACCGGGCCAGCATGACGGATCCTGCGAAAAGCCAGGAACCGGCACCGTCGCCGAGATGAACGTATTCAACGGCACGCCCGAGTAGTACTGGAAAATTGGCGAGAATGTCCAATCCTTCAGGAAGATGTTCTTCGATTGCGGCTGCCATACGACATTCGCAACGAACTTGTTCGGAACGTCGAGGAACGAACGTCCCGCTTCCGCCTGAATATCAAACGCGTTCAGTACGGTATTGGTGCTCGTAAAGGTGATCGAGCTTTGACCCAGGTCGGTCGCGTGCGAGCGCGTGTAGTTGATCCCGAATTGCAGACCCTTGGTCATGCGTCGATTGAACTGCAAAACACCGGCAACGTACTTGCTCCACACGATGCTTCTGATTTCGGTCATTGAGCCGAAGGCCGCGTTCGGGCGAGCCGAGCCGGTGCCTCCAGGACAATTGGTCGCGGAAGAGCAGCGATAGAACCACGGTACTCTGTAGGTCTGTCCATTGAACGGTCCACCAGAGATCGTGTAGTTGAAGAAGTTCGTTGGAGGGGCCAGGTTCGTATCGACGAACAGCGGCAGCCGCTGACCGTAGCTCAGAAGCAACGAAGCAGAGACCACCGTGTTGCGCGCGACTTCACGTTCGACGATCAAGTCGGCCTGGTGAATTCGCGGTAGCTTGAATCCTTGTTGGAAGAACTGGATTGCCACTGCCGGCGATGAAGGCGTAGTCGAAAGAGTGTTTGGGAAAACCGGCGCGGCGGCCGCGCAACCGGCAGGCAAAACCGGTGGAGTGCCCGAGGGGACGCACGTTTGCGAGATCGAAACCTGGAACTGGCCGCCCGGCATGCCGGTATTTACCAGCGTGTTGTAAATGGTCGAGGTGCCCATCAATCCGTAATAAACGCCGTAGCCACCACGCAGCGACGTTTTGCCATCGCCGGTAGCGTCCCAAGCGAAACCAATTCGCGGACCAAAATTGGTCTTGTCGCTCGGTTTGACATTGGTTTGCGTCACGGCAGGATTGCCAAGAATCGGATCCGGAAACTGCTGATATTCCCAGCGGATCCCGAGGTTCAAAGTGAGCCGCGGGTGAACGCGCCAGTCATCCTGTGCAAAGAAATTCCAGAGATTCTCAGTAAACGTGAATGCGGTTCCTCCGAACGCCTGTTGATAATTCGAGGTGTAGCACCTGCCGGCAGTCCGAGTTGAAGTTGCGCACACCATCGGAGTCGTGCCGCCCGGCACTAACAATCCGCCGGTGGTCCGGGAACTCAAATAATCAATGAGGAAATCATTGATGTTGTTGTACGAGTAAGCGCCCGCGTAAAAGCGCAGGTTGTCAGCGGTGTCTTTGACGTGGCTAATGTCGGCGCCGATTTTGAAGGTGCTCTTCCCCTTTGACCAGGTCATCATGTCGAATCCCTGGTTTTTCTTCTCGTTCGGAAACGAAGGACGCTCGAGGAACGTCGCGACACCGAATTCAATACCATTACTAATGAACACGTCGGGGGAGCGAGTGCCCGCTTGCGAGAAGCCTGGATAACCGGGAGCAGTCAGTGGCTCACCCGCCAGCGGCGTCTTGCTGAACTCAAACTCAAAATCCCGCGACCATTGGTAGCGCGCCTCGTTAATCAGCGTCGGCGTAATGTTTGACGACAGTCTGACGTTGATCGAATCAGCGTCAACAAAATCATCTCCGAAGCTGGTCACGCCGAATGTATTTGTCGGCTGAGTCTGAATGCCTGAAGGTGAATCCCAACGAAAGTAATTATAAGTAGCCGTCAGCGTGTTGCTCGAATTCAGGTTGATGTCAATCTTGGGCATGAAGATCCGCTGATTTCCTTTACGCGGCGTCGGACCGGTTTCGCTGGTCAAAAAGGCGATGACCGAGTTGATCTGCGCATCAGAAAGGTTATGTGTGGTGGGGTTCTTCAGCGACTGCCCCACCAACGCGGTGGTGCAGCCGGTTTGCGCCGTGGACGTGCAAGTGTTCAAGAACCCTCCCTGGAAAATCGGAGCCGTGAACGCGCCGTTGCTGAAAATCGCCAAGCCGGGGAAGTTGCGCCGCACTTCGTCATAATTTAAGAAGAAGAACGCTTTGTCTTTCTTGATCGGCCCGCCGATGTCGGCGCCAAAGGTATACCGCTTATCAACGGGTTTGATTCCAGTGACAGTTCGCTGTCCCGTTGCCGGATCGAAGGTGGTCAACGTTGCCAACGGATTGCGTGCGCCCAAACGGTTGTCGCGATCGTAAAAGAAAGCGTCGCCGTGAAAACCGTTCGTTCCGCTCTTGGTCACGGCGTTGGTTACGCCGCCTGCCGCGCGACCGTATTCAGCCGAGTAATTCGAAGTGTTCACCTGGAATTCGCGGATGGCGCGCTGGCTCACAACATAATTAATGCGGGTGCGGCCTCGCTCTTCAGAAAAGAAAGCCTGGTTATTGTCTCCGCCGTCGATCGTATTGTTGTTCAGCAGGCCGGAAATTCCCCGAAAACTGATCAAACCGAAGTTTCCGTCGGGAACCGTACCCGGGCTGAGCAAGGCGAAGTTCGACCACCGCTGCCCGTTAATCGGCAATTCGCTAATCTGAGTTTGATTAACGTTGCTCGAGAAGTCCTGCTGATTCGTGTTGATTACAGGCGCTTCACTGGGGACCTCGACTACGCTCGTCCCGCCCGTAATTGACATGGCGGCCTCGATGGGATTGACCGTGCCCACTTCGACCACAACCTTGTCGAGAGTCAAATCGGCGAAACCTGAGGCTTTCACAATCACTGCATAAGTGCCAGGTTGTAGACTAACGATGCGAGCGCGACCTTCGCCATCGGTCGCGACGGTGTCCTCTTTATTAGTTTCAATGTTGCGCGCTGTGACCGTGGCGTTAGGCACCACCGCGCCTTGCGGGTCGGTAACTGTGATGCCGATTGCGCCTGTGGTTGTGGATTGCGCGAATGCGCTGAAGGCGCAAAACGCGAACACCAGCACTGAGGCAAAAGTAAAGCTTACAAATTTACGCATATCAGGAGAACTCCTTAGAAATTAGAATCGTTGCTGACCATTTGCGCGCGAGCCGTCGGCGCAGAGTAACTGAGACTTTCCGTGACCTTGGAACTGCTTGTTACGAAGGCACATCTGTGAACGAAGCAGAAGGCGGTTTCTATCATGACGATGGGCAGTTGCGCAAGACTAAAACTGTGTTTGCAGCATGAAAAAGTCATTAACAGATCAGACTTGCGTCGGGGAATTCGGCAACTGTCGTGCCCTGTTTCGGCCAGACTGGCCATCTCGCTAAATGTGCTGTTTTCAACGCTTGTCTTCGCGCGCGCGCGCCGCTGAATGAAAATCCCAACCAAGAATTTGGATTTTTTATGAAAATCTAGAGGCGCTCGACGATCATTGCGATGCCTTGGCCGCCGCCGATGCATGCCGTCGCCAGCCCGTAGCGACC
>DASYTZ010000164.1:0-2602 GCA_036001745.1 Pyrinomonadaceae bacterium | reverse complement strand
CAAATTCTTCCCCCGGGCGACATACGCAACTGCATGATCGCGCTGTCGGAAGATTCGAACTTGCTGGCACACTTGTTTCGTTACCGGTTCGGCGGGTCAGGTAACTTGGCGGGCCACAGTTTCGGCAACCTGTTTTTGGCGGCGCTCGCAGAAGTGACCGGCGACTTTGTCGAGGCCGTCCGACTCTCGTCGGAAGTGCTGGCAAGCAAAGGTCACATTTATCCGGCGACTACTACAGATGTGCGGCTGGTAGCGGAGCTTGAAGACGGACGCATCGTGCACGGCGAAACTCAGATCAGCGCAGCCAGGTCGCCAATTCGCCGATTACATTTGGAACCGGATCATTGCGAACCGCTGCCTGAAGGTCTCGCCGCGATTCGCACCGCGGACGTCGTCACGATTGGCCCGGGGTCGCTCTACACGAGCATTCTGCCGAACTTGCTGGTTTCAGAGGTTGCCGATACGATCGCCGAATCTTCGGCCACGAAAATTTTTGTCACCAATCTTATGACGCAGCCGGGCGAGACCGACGGATTTGATGCCCAAAAACATCTGACTGCGGTCAGGGAATACGCTCCCCAGATTCGATTCGACTACATCTTGCTGAACGATCATCCGATAACGGACAAACAGTCCGTCCTGTATGCCGCCGATGGAGCTTATCAAGTAACCTGGACTGAACGAACGGCTCTCAGCAATGGCAGCGGCTTCGGCGAGATTGTTCGCGCGAATCTGTTGGAGGAAGGCGAAATGGTTCGCCACGACCCGCGAAAGCTGGCGCGCGCCGTGCTCGCGTGCGGCGCGAGATCGCTTGTCCCGTTACCAGTCGCTATCTAAACGACGCAACAATTCTAACCCTTGCAAAAGTCCGCGAAAACTAACCAGCCAGCTTCGAGTAACGGCCAGACGCTCGACGTTATCATCATGGCGGCCGGTCTCGGCACGCGCATGAAATCAAATCGCGCGAAGGTCTTGCATAAGTTGGATAGCCGGCCGTTGATTTCCCATGTGTGCCGCGCTGCGCTCGCGCTGAAACCGCGAACAATTCACGTCATCGTCGGTCATCAGGCTGATAAGGTTCGATCTGAAGTTGAGACGGAGTTTACTTCCACGACCGATCGCATCGAGTTTGTTCATCAAGACAAGCAGCGTGGCACCGGCGACGCGGTGATGGCCGCGGAGAGCGCGCTGCGTGGCGAGAGCCGAACGATTTTGGTTCTTTCAGGTGACGTGCCGCTCGTGAAGCCGAGCACACTGACGAAACTGATTGAAACGCACGGTGCGACGAACGCCGCTGGCACACTTCTCAGTGTGCGGCTCGAGAATCCAACCGGCTATGGACGCGTGGTGAGAGATGACGCCGGCGGCTTCGCAAAAATCGTCGAGCAAAAGGATGCTTCCGACGATGAACGGCAAATTCGTGAAATCAATGCGGGCATCTATTGCTTCGAGAGTACCAGGCTGCTCGAGGCGATCACGCAGATTCAACCAAACAACAGCCAGGGCGAGTATTATCTAACCGACGTGCCGGCAATTTTGAAATCGAATGGCGACCTGGTGACTATCTATCAGCACAATGACGCACGCGAGGTGTCCGGCATCAACACGCGAGCGGAACTTGCTGAGTTTGAAAACCTTCTCCGGCGGAACACGATCCGGCGATTGATGATCGAAGACGGCGTAACGTTCACCGATCCGTCGCATGCCTATGTGAGCAGCGATGCAGAGATTGGGCGCGACTGCGTGATCCATCCCGATGTTCACATCCAGGGAAAAACCGTCATCGGTGAAAACTGCGAAGTCCATCAGGGCTCGCGCATTGTGAACTCGCGCATTGGCAACCGCGTCACGATCAAAGATCATTGTGTGATTATCGATTCGGATATTGCGGATGACTGTGCGGTCGGCCCGTTTGCTCATCTACGCATGAATGCGCAAATGGACGAGCGTGCCGTCGTTGGAAATTTCGTTGAAGTGAAGAAATCGCGCATCGGTCGCGGCACAAAGAGCATGCATCTGACCTATCTCGGTGATGCCACGATTGGTGAAGACACAAACATAGGCGCCGGCACAGTCACCTGCAACTATGACGGCAAGAACAAGAACCAAACCATCATCGAAGATCATGTGCGCATCGGGTCAGATACGATGTTGGTTGCCCCAGTGCGCGTGGGCAGTGGCGCCGTCACCGGCGCCGGTTCAGTCGTGACGGAAGACGTTCCGCCGAACACGCTTGTCGCTGGCGTACCGGCAAAGGTAAAAAGAAAGTTGAGCGGAGAGTCGAAATCATGAATTCACATCGCTGTTCAACGTTTCTTCTACCTACTGCTCACTGCTTACTGCTCACCGCTTTATGTGTGGAATAGTCGGATACGTTGGAAACAAACCGGTCGTGCCGTTGATTATCGACGGACTGCGGAAGCTCGAGTATCGCGGCTACGACTCTGCAGGCATTGCTGTTGTCAACGGCGAGCACGAACTGCAAATCAGGCGCGCGGAAGGCAAGCTGCGCAATCTGGAAGCCGCGTTACAACAGAATCCGCTTTCCGGAACTTATGGCGTCGGCCACACACGCTGGGCCACGCATGGCCGGCCGACTGAA
>DASYTZ010000163.1:0-4960 GCA_036001745.1 Pyrinomonadaceae bacterium | reverse complement strand
CGACAACTAAAAGGTTTTCGTTCGCAGGCATGCGCGCCTGCCTGGTCGCTTCAACTAATCCCAGGGCGCTGCGGCGCAGCGTCGCTTCGACAATCGTTTTCTGCAATGCCGCATCATCGTCGCCGCTGGTTCCAAACACTTGTGGGCTCGCCAGAGCCGACGCCAAATTGCCGAGCGGATCGTGGCCGGGGCGAAACAGCGCCACGCGCCAGTCCGATCCGGCCTGCGTCATCAGGCCACCGAACAACGATGGCAACATGCCGGCGCGCACCAGCGAAGACTTGCCGCTGCCCGACGTGCCGAGCACGGCGAGAAAGCGGCTGCGCCTGAGCCGACGAAGTAATTCGTCGGACTGCCCATCGCGTCCAAAGAACAGGTGGTCTTCGTTGGACTCGAACGGGCGCAATCCGGGGAAGGGATTAATGAAACGCTCGTTAGTCATTGCTTCTACCTTTTTGCCTTATTGATCTCTTCGATAAATGGTTGGATCGCATCGGGTGTGAAGTCACCAAAGTTTCTGAGCAGCAGCGCCTCGTGCGTTCGATAACGCTGCTTCGCAGGATTTTCCGGTGGGCCGGTGTAGATTGCCTGCGCCAGCATCGGTTTTGTGCGGCCGTAGCCGGGAATCTTTTGCAGGTCGCGCAGTTTCGTTCGCAGCCAGCCTTCGCTCGAATTGCCGTAAAAGATCACGACCGCATCGCACAGCATGAGACTCTCTTTGTGATCTTCGCGGACTTCTGCTTCATCGCCTTCGAACAAGGGCAGCGTGACTTCGAACCCTTGATCGAACAAATGATCCGAGAGAGACGCGATTGACTCATAGTCCTGCTTATCGCAAATCAGGTAAACGCGCAGCGGCCCTTCATCATGAGGTTTGCCGTTACCGTTGCCGTTCGACGCGGCCGATTTTGCCTTCGGCCGCAGCTTGTCCTGAATGTAAGTCTTCAATTCTTCGATTGAAGTTTGCAAAACGTCCGCGCCCTGCTGTGCCGTCGCGTCGAACTTCAAATACTCGATGAATTGGCGCTGCCGTTCTTCTCGAGTTTCCAAACCCTCAGGCAGCCAAATCAGACGCGCAAACGAATTTTCTTTGCTGCGCTCGGCTGCCAGGTCGTTTTGCAGACACACGACCGAGCGATCGGCGGCTTCCGGAATCACGCCATAGTTCGCGCCAATCAGGTGAATCGATAACTTCGACGTTTCGAGATAATGGCGAACAACTTCCTGGAGCTGCGGCCCATTCAAAGGCAGCGGTCGATCCGGTATGACGACGTGTCCGCGTTCCTGCAATTCGCGTTTGATGTTGTCGCGTTGCGGCGAAAGATCGAACGACGTCTCGGCGAGATAGATCGTTTCGCCGGCGGGCGCCTGGAACACTTGCACATCCGGACTCGGTCCGCTTGTCTTCATCGCCTGCAGAAGCCCAGCGATGTCCTGCGCCACGTCATCGATGCGCTGCCAGTAATCGACTGCGTGCGGACCACTTTCGGCCGAGAGCTCGCGCGCGCGATGATCGTCCATGTAGTAGAACTGATAGCCGGTCATTCCCTGCAACTCAGCCGGGTGTTTGTCGAGTGCCACGTTAATCTTTTCGACTTTGAAGATGCGCGCCTTGTTGCCGAGACGCATGCCGCCCGTCGCGTGCGCGATCTCTGAAAACATACGCATCTCGCGCCGGCACCATTCCGAATTGATGTAGCTGGGTGAAAGGATCGAGATCAGAATAGCGACTTTGGGGACTTGCTCGACCAGCGTGTCAGCGAAGTATTCGTTACCCTGAAGCCGGGGGTCGCGCCAGATGGCGGGTTTCGCGCCGAGGTGAACTTGCAGTCGGCGTTCGAGCGCCTGATGAAAAATGTCCACCCAGCCGCGCTGTCCCTCGATCAACGCCTGGTTATCGTTGTGCGCGTAGCTGATGAAGATGTCGTCTTCGTAATCCGGGAGAAAGCTCACATCCGCCTCCGAAAACGGCAAGACCCGAAGGGCATTCCGATTTTGCGATTTTATATCACAAGTTCGCGCGCCCTGTCTCCATCGGAGCAAAATGCCGGATTTCGCTCGTGTCTATTTTGAGGCTTGGCTGGCAGAAACGTCAGTCTGCACGCAAAAGCATTTCGGGGCGCTCAAGCAAATGTACCTGGCGCTCCGAATTGGTTTTGCAGTTTTTGGGCGCGAGTTGGTCAACAAAATTCTGACCAACGTGGTCAATATGGCTATACTGACCCTGAACATTGGGCCTCGGGAAATAAAGTTCGATATGGTTAAGACGGCTGGCGAATCTTCTGGGAATTTTCAGGAACTGATCGAAACACTTGCTGAGAGTGCGTATGGCTTGCGCGCTCGACAAAGAGTCGAGCCAGCCCGGCTGGCGGCGGCAGTGGACGACGCAACGGCGAATCGTGACGGCGAACCAACCGCCTTCCCGCCCTACGAAGAGCTGCCCGAAAGTGAAAAGCAGGACTATCGCAACACAGCGATTGAAACGCTCAAACTGATTCGCGGTCTCGGATACAGGCTTGAGCCGAAGGGACCGAAAGCCGTCGCTTCCGATGGCCAGGTTGCAATATCGGCGGCGGCGCAGAACCTCGATCAGATTGCGTCGTTCAATCTTTCGTCGCTCCTCGGCCTTTGGCAGGCGCGCTCGCTCGAAGAATGGGCGAACACGCCGGGGATTTATCGGCGCGCCGGCCGAAGAGTTCTGAAGCTGGGCGAGCCGCTCGTTGCCTACGACATTTTGACGGAAGGCCTGAAGAACAAGCCCAGAGACGTCGAGCTGCGGCAACTGCTCGCTCTGGCGCTGGCGCGCAGCGGCGCGACGCAACGCGCGAATTCGATCCTGACGCAGCTTCGCGCCGAAGGTCATCGCGATGAAGAGACGCTCGGCATACTGGCGCGCACGCACAAAGATCTCTGGATGCTCGCAACCACAAAGACTGAAGCGAAGAGGCAGTTGAAACTCGCGCACAAGTTTTATCACGAGGCCTACAAGCTGAATCGCGGTTACTACTCCGCAATCAACGCGGCGACGCTCGCGGTGCTGTTGGGCAATAAAGACGAGGCGCGCACGCTGGCCCAGAAGGTTCGCGAAGCTTGCCTCGCTGAATTGAAAACACTGCGGAGAGATTCCGCCGACCGATATTGGCCGGTGGCAACGCTCGGAGAAGCTTCCTTAATCCTGCGCCAATGGAGCGAGGCCGAAGATTGGTATGCGCAGGCGGCAAAAATAGGCCGTGGCCAATTCGCTGACTTGAGTTCAACGCGACGTAATGCGCGTCTCCTGGTCGATCATCTTCGTCGCGATGCCACCGCCATCGAACAAGCGCTCAAGATTCCGGGGATCGTGGTTTTCGCGGGACACTTAATAGATCAGCCCGATCGTTCGGAGCCGCGATTCCCTGCTTCAATTGAACCCGCGGTGCGCGGGGCGATTAAATCGCATGTCAGCAAAATCGCGCCCGGTTTTGGTTATGCGTCGGCGGGCTGCGGCGCGGACATCCTGTTTCTAGAAACGCTTTTGGACCTGGGCGGCGAAGCGCACGTTGTGCTTCCGTTCGAAAAGGAACAGTTCATCCATGACAGCGTCGGGTTCGCCAACTCGAGTTGGGTGAAGCGTTTTGAAAGCGTGCTCGAACGCGCGGCGAGTGTGATTGTCGCTTCGAATGAGCGAATCGAAGAAGGCAGCATGTCGTTCGAGTATGCGAATCTTCTGCTTTACGGATTGGCGGACATTCGCGCGCGGCAACTGGAAACCGATCTCGTGCCGCTGGCGGTTTGGGACAAGCAGCCTGGCGACGGCCCTGGTGGGACGGCGAGCGCGGTCGAACACTGGAAGAGATTGGGACTCGATGTTCAGGTGATTGACCTATCGAAGATTCTGAAACGCGAAGGTCGCGGCAGCGCGAGTCTTAAGAACACCGCCGCCTTCAAAGCCGCTAACGGGCGCAGCGCGCCCCGCAAGAAGCGCGCAAGGAACCGCGACACTCTTCCCACACGCATCATGGCGATGTTATTCGCCGACGCCGTCAACTTCAGCAAGCTCACGGAACAACAGATTCCGCTGTTTCTCAATCATTTTCTCGGCGCGATTGGAAGATTGATTTCGACTTCACCACATGCGCCGTCGATCAAGAACACCTGGGGTGATGGTCTGTATTTCGTATTCGACGATGTGAAAGACGCCGGCTTGTTCGCGCTTGAACTGTGCGAGCTGATGGTGAATACGGATTGGAGCAGGAAAGGATTGCCGAAAGCCATCAACCTGCGCATTGCTCTGCACGCCGGGCCGGTTTACTCGTGCGTTGATCCGGTTACCGAACAACCGAGCTACACCGGCACTCACGTCAGCCGCGCCGCGCGCATCGAACCAATCACGCCGCCGGGTCAGGTCTATGGCAGCCAGGCATTCGCCGCGCTGGCCGCGGCCCAGGGCGTCAAAGAATTCACGTGCGACTACGTCGGTCAAACTCCACTTGCGAAAGGTTACGGCACGTTTGCTACTTATCACGTCCGCAGCGCACAACCTGCTAAATGAGCGAAGTCACCGGCGAAATTTCCACCAACAATTTCAAGTATTGGGCCTTCATTAGCTACAGCCATCACGACAAGCGCTGGGGCGATTGGCTGCACCGGTCGTTGGAAACGTATCGGGTGCCCCGCGTTTTAGTCGGGAAGCCGTCACCAGACGGCTTCGTGCCTGCGCGCGTCTTCCCCATCTTCCGCGATCGCGAGGAGCTTGCGGCGTCGGCGGACCTCGGCGCGAACATCAACGAAGCCCTCAGCCAGTCACGCTATCTGGTTGTAATTTGCTCTCCCCGCGCAGCGAAGTCGCAGTGGGTCAACGAAGAGATTTTGGCGTTCAAGCGCCTCGGCCGCACAGACCGGCTGCTGGCATTAATAGTCGAGGGCGAACCAAATGCCACTGACGGCAAGCGCGGCTTTTCCATCGACGATGAATGTTTTC
>DASYTZ010000162.1:0-5748 GCA_036001745.1 Pyrinomonadaceae bacterium | reverse complement strand
GCTGGCGATTGATTATGGTTTGACTACGGGCGTTTCGATTCAAGATACGCGCACCCTGCAAGCGCGCGGCTCGGTTTACAACGCGCGGTTTACCGATCGCAAGAGTCCGATCGCTTACGGATACGATGAAACTCTGCCGATCTACTTCAATCAGGCGCCCGTGTTTCAAGTAGCAGCGGCCGGTGGCGGCGGCGGATTTGGTGGCGGAGGTGGAGGCGGTAGCAGAGCGTCGGGCCGTGGCACGCTCACTGATCCCGATATTGTGCAAGCGATGCCGCAGGCGTCACCGGCCGCATCACCTGCGGGACCGCCCGGTGAGCCGACAGCCGAACAGCGACAGCAACTCGGCGCCTTTTACGTGCCGCCGAATCAACGACCGCGCATCGTCATGCGCTTCGTGTCTGACGAAAAGAATCTTTTGGTGAGTGGAATGCTTGCCGGTGGATCTGAACTCGCCAATGCGCCCGCCGTCGTCGATGTGCCGGTGGGCAAGGGTCACGTCGTGATGTTTGCCAATAACCCGATGTGGCGACATCAGACACAAGGCAGCTTCTTTATGATCTGGAACGCGGCTTTGAATTTTGATTCGCTCAATACTGAGCGCGCTGCGCCTGGACCTCGACGTGGCGCCACCGCGGACCGTGACGACGATCAGTAACGAGAGACGGTCGCAAGCTACCGTTGAGCATTCAGCGGCATGACGACATGTTTCCAGTTTCATGCGTGCAGACAATTTAATAAGGAGACGATCAATGTTATTCCCCAGCAATGTTTTTCTGCCTAATTCGAATCGGCTCGTCATAATACTTGCGCTTGCAGCGCTCCTTATCGCCGTGCGAGGCGCTGCCGGCCAGAAGCAGACGCGGGACGGCAACCAGGAAGGGCAGCCGCCAGCAGCTCAAACGCCCACACCATCACCTGAAGCAAAAAGACCTGAGCCGCAGGCTTCGCCGGAGGAAGAAGGCCGACCGCGCGATCCGATGTCAACGCCGACTTTCAATGGCTTGCGGTTTCGTTCGATCGGTCCGGCGTTCACGTCAGGCCGCGTGATTGGTTTCGCCGTTGAGCCGAACAATCCTTCGCACTACCTGCTGGCCAGCGCGTCAGGCGGAGTTTGGAAGACGGTCAATAACGGCATCACGTGGACGCCGGTCTTTGACCGAGAAGGTTCGTACTCGATTGGCTGCATCGCACTTGATCCGAAAAATCCGCTGACGGTCTGGGTGGGAACCGGCGAGAACAACAGCCAGCGCAGCGTCTCGTACGGCAGCGGCCTTTATCGATCAGATGACGGCGGCAAGACGTGGAAGAACGTCGGCCTGAAGACGTCCGAGCACATCGGCCGCATTGCGATTGACCCGAAAGATTCCAACATCGTCTATGTCGCGGCGCAGGGTCCGCTGTGGGGGCCCGGCGGAGATCGCGGCCTGTTCAAAACCACTGACGGCGGCAAGACGTGGAACAAAATTCTCAACATCAGCGAGAACACCGGCGTTACTGACGTTGTCATCGATCCCAATAATCCTGAAACGATCTACGCCGCTTCGTACCAACGGCGCCGTCACATGTGGACGCTGATCAACGGCGGGCCCGAGAGCGCGATCTACAAATCGACGGACGCGGGCGCGACGTGGAACAAAATGCGTGCAGGCTTGCCCACAACCGAGATGGGCCGGATCGGTCTGGCTATTTCGCCGGTTGATTCGAATGTCGTTTACGCGACCATCGAAGCCGCCGATCGCAAAGGCGGCATCTTTCGTTCAAGCGATCGCGGCGGGAGCTGGGAGCGGCGCAATGAATTCGACGCAGGCGCGATGTACTACGCGCGCATCGTCGCTGATCCGAAGGACGTCGATCGCATTTACGTGATGAATGTCTTTCTGATGGTCTCCGACGACGGCGGTAGAACGATGCGCAGACTGGGCGAAAGATCGAAGCATGTCGATAATCACGAGATTTGGATCGATCCGAACAACACGGATCACTACCTGGTCGGCTGTGACGGTGGCGTCTATGAAAGCTGGGACCGCGGCGCGAACTGGCACTTCAAAAACAATCTGCCGGTGACGCAACTCTACGACGTTACGACTGACAATGCGGCGCCGTTCTACAACGTCTTTGGTGGCGCACAGGACAACTTTGCTTTTGGCGGGCCTTCGCGCACGCGCAATGCTTCAGGAATCGTGAACAGCGATTGGTGGGTCACGCAAGGCGGCGACGGTTTCCGTACGCAGGTCGATCCCGAGGACCCAAACACAATTTATGCAGAGCTTCAAAACGGCAATCTGGTGCGCGATGACAAACGCACGGGCGAGCGCCACGGCATCACGCCCAACATAGGCCGCAACGAAGATCCGCTGCGCTGGAATTGGGACTCGCCTTTCATCATCAGTCCGCATTCGCACACGCGGCTCTACTTTGCCGCCGACAAACTCTTTCGCAGCGACGATCGCGGCGACTCATGGAAAGTAATCAGCGGCCAGCTCTCACGCGGGCTTGACCGGGACAAGCTGCCGGTCATGGGTAAAGTCTGGAGCATGGACGCGGTCGCGAAGAACCAATCGACGGCATTCTTTGGCAACGCGTCGGCACTGGCTGAATCGTCGAAGAAAGAAGGCCTGATTTACGTCGGGACTGATGACGGCTTGCTCCAGATTACCGAAGACGGTGGGAAGAGCTGGCGTAAGGTGGAAAAAATCGGCGACGTGCCGGAGCTCGCTTACGTTAGCCGCATCATCGCTTCGAACGCGGACGCGAACATTGTGTATGTCGCGTTTGAAAATCATCAGAACGCGGACTTCAAACCTTATTTGTTCAAGAGCACCGACGCCGGACGGACGTGGACGTCGATCAAGAGTAATCTTCCCGCCAACCAACCTGTCTGGGCGATTGCCGAAGACCACGTCAATTCGAATCTGCTTTTCGTCGGCACCGAGTACGGTCTGTTCGTTTCAGTCGATGGCGGCCAGAAATGGATTCAATTGAAAGGCGGGCTGCCGACGATCCAAGTGCGCGACATCGCTATTCAGCGACGCGAAAACGATTTGGTGTTGGGAACATTCGGCCGCGGCTTTTACATTCTCGACAACTATGCGCCACTGCGCGCGGTGACGCCGGAGATGCTGAAGCAGGAGGCTGCGCTCTTTCCTGTGAAGGACGCGCTGATGTATATCCAGGCCCAGCCAATCGGCGGCCGGGGCAAATCATTTCAGGGCGAATCGTTTTTCACAGCCGAGAATCCGCCCTTCGGCGCAACGTTCACTTACTACTTGAAAGAGGAACTCAAGACGAAGAAGGCGAAGCGTCAGGAAGCTGAGCGCGCGGCCCAAAGGAGCGGCGCGGCCATCACCCTGCCCAGTCGTTCACAATTAAGTGCGGAGGAAGAAGAGGAAGCGCCCGCGATGATCTTTGTCATCACGGATTCGCAGGGACGCGTCGTGCGCCGGCTGACCGGACCCGTGACCGCAGGGTTTCAGCGCGTTAATTGGGACCTGCGAAATCCCGCGTCGAGTCTTCCGCCGCCTCCGAATCCGGAAGGCGAGGATCCTTTCGCCGAACCGCCCGGAGGTCCGCTGGTGATGCCCGGCACTTACAAAGTATCGATGATGAAGCGCGTCGATGGTGTGACAACTCCGATAGCTCAGTCGCAGGAATTCCAGGTCATCGTCGAAGGGCTCGATCGCATGTCGCCGGCGGATCGTATCGCGCTGGTGGAATTTCAGCAGAAGGCTGCGAGACTGCAGCGAGCCGTGCAAGGCACCACGCAAGCTGCTAATGCTTTGACGCCACGATTTGCGGCCATTCGCCGCGCTTTGATCGAGACGCCCAACGCGCCTGAGAAATTACTCGACGATGCGGCGGCGCTTGAGAAACGCAAGAATGAGATCCTGCGAGCGTTGAGCGGCGATCAGGCCCTGCGCCAGCGCAACATGAACCTGCCGCCGTCGATCAATGAACGCTTCGGCAGCATCGTCGGCGCGCAGCGCATGTCGACCGCGCGTCCCACCCAGACGCAGATGGATCAATACGCGACGGCTGCCGCCGAATTCGAAGGGGTGCTGGCCCAACTGCGCCAACTGATCGAAGTCGATCTGCAGAGGTTGGAGAAGCAGATGGAAGCCGCCGGCGCGCCCTGGACACCGGGACGAATTCCGGAGTGGAAGGATCAATGAGATTCGAATTCTACAGCGATGCGATTGCCGATCTGCCGAAGCTTTCAGTTGACGGTACGGTTGATGACGCCGTCCATTTCTCGCACTGGCAAGGAAACGAAACGCCTGCCTCAGTGAAGGCCGATACGTCGACTGAGATTGCTCTGAACGTTGCGGCCGCTCCGAATCGCGATGCGCTGACGCAGGGAATCGATCTCGTCACGAACAACCACTTCGATACTGACGGCGTGCTGTCTGTGTGGACAATGCTGAACGGCGAACGCGCGCTCGAACTGCGCGACAGATTGATTGCAGCGGCGGAAGCCGGGGATTTTTCCGAGTTCAGCAGCACGGACGGCGTGCGCGCGAGCATCGTCATTCAGGGTTCGGACTCGCCCACAGACAAATCAGGATCGCCACTCGCCGCGCAACTGGCTGGTGAGCCCGTGACCGACGAAGAGCGAGCCTATGAACTGGCGCTGCCACACGTCGAACGCGTCATCACGCAGACCGATGATTACGAACCACTCTGGCGCGCATCGTGGGCGCGAATCGAGCGCGCGCTCGAGAGCTTTGCCAAAGGCGAATCACGGGTCGAAGAGATCGCTGACGCAAGACTCTCGCTCGTGACTCTTGCTGCGAACGTGTTTGGCCCCGCTGGTTTCGATCCAAAGCAACACGCGGCTCCCTTTACGGCGATCTCGCATCACGCACACGGCGAGCTTTTCCTTATCGCGACGCCGCTGAATGATGGGTGGGCGTATCGCATCGACTATCCGTACTATTCGTGGGCCGAGACGGTTGTGCGACCGCGAATTGCGCGGCGTGATTTCAACTCAGTCGTCGCAGGATTGAACGAACTTGAGCCAGGCAACGAAGGTAGATGGCGACTTGATGGCAGCGAGTTGGCGTCAGCCGTCAAATTCTCGAATGAGAACGGAACGCTTGCCGCTTCGAAACTGTCACCGGAGGTGGTGACGAAACGCCTGCGTCTCGCATTATCCGAAGGCGCCTTTGCCGAAGCGCAGCGGTCTAAATCTTGAGAGGTGTGTTTTGGAACTTGACGATTACGTAAAAGAACTTGCCGAACAAGTCGGCACCGCCATAAACGAATCTGTGCAGGAATCACCAAGCGTCGCCGCCGCCATCGAGCGCCTGCGCGAAGCCGGATTCGACATGGAGTTGACCCTGAAGCTGGAGATTGGTCTGCGGCCGCAGAGCGAGGATGGCCGCGAGCAGCCCAGCGGATCGTTGGACTTGACCGAAGAAGATCTGCGCATTCTGAGATCGATGAAGATTAAGATCGATCCGGATGAGTAATTATTTGACATTTGGCATTTGACATCTGTCATTGGTGAATTGAAAACACTGCATTCGCCTGCTGATGAAGGCCAATGACCAAATGACAAATCTCAGATGCCAAATGTCAAATTCGATCCTTACTCCACCGGCTCGTCACTGCCAGTCAACTTCTGTTGTCTTAGCGCCGCTGCTCCGATCAATCCGCCCATGCCCATCGATTCGACCGCGCTGCTCGGCACCAGCATGAGCGCGCCCTTTTCTTTCAAACCTTCGTACAGCATGTTCATCGCGCGCA
>DASYTZ010000161.1:0-5979 GCA_036001745.1 Pyrinomonadaceae bacterium | reverse complement strand
CAATGCGGGCGAGGCGCCTGCGCTCCCGGTGATGGGTTTGAGAATCTTTCGGCCGCCGTGGCGAGCTGATGTCCGACTAAGACATGGAACACCAACGCGTATCAACGCGCGCTGCGAGCAAACATCATGCAGCATTCACGGGGAAATTGTTTGTGTCGCCGGCCCGTGGCGAGGCTCTGGTGATTGGTGGCGCGGAGATGTTTGGGCAAGAGATGAATGGGATGTCGCGGTGATTGATCCGAAGTCGTTTGAAGGCGAAGTGCTCTGTCGGATCTTTCGCGACTGGACGACTGAGCAATGGTTCGTTGCGGGTATTTATGACTAAGTACGTGGAACTGCATGCGCGTTCGGCGTTCAGCTTTCTGCGGGGAGCGTCGACGCCTGAAGAATTAATCGCGGTTTGTTCTGAATTGAACATGCCGGCGTTGGCGTTGCTCGATAACGACGGCGTTTACGGCGCGGCGCGCTTTCATCTGGCAGCGCAGAAGGTTGGGATAAAGGCACATATTGGGGCGGAGATAACGGTTTCAGGCTTCAAGTTTCAGGTTTCGAGTGCGGAGACAAAATCCCGCCGGCAGAATTCCAAATTCCAAATTTCAAATTCGATTTTCACGCTTCCACTCCTTGTCCGGAATCGTACGGGCTATCAAAACCTTTGCCGCTTGATCACCCTGATGAAGCTGCGTGTGCCGAAGCACGCGAAGCCGGGCGAGTGCGCGGTGACTCTCGATGAATTGGCGGAGTATGCGGAGGGGTTAGTTTGCTTGACTGGTGATGGCGACGGGCCGATTGCAAGCGATATTAACCACAGAGGACACAGAGGAGAAAGATTAACTGAGCGGCTGATCGACATTTTCGGTAAAGAGAACGTCTATGCGGAGTTGCAACGACACTTCAATCGTGATGAAGAAGTGCGCAATCACGCGGTGATCGAAATCGCGCGCCGTTTGAAACTGCCGCTGCTGGCGACGAATGGTGTTTGTTATGCGACGCGCATGCAAAGACAGGTTGCGGATGTGTTCACTTGCATTCGCAATCATGTGCATCTGAAAACCGCCGGACGTCTGCTCTCGATTAATTCCGAAACGTTTGTGAAATCGCCGAAAGAGATGTCGGCGTTGTTTGCTGATTTGCCGGAAGCGATCGCGAATACGGTTGATTTGTCATCGCGACTCGAATTCACGCTGAAGGATCTCGGTTATGAATTTCCGAAGTATCCGGTGCCACACGGCGAAACGATGACTTCATTCCTGAGGGCGCGAACTTATGAAGGCGCGCGTCTGCGTTATGGCCGCAATCCCGATGCATCGGGATTCGCACGGGCGCAGAAACAGATTGAGCATGAATTGAAGTTGATCGAGAAGCTGAAGCTCGAAGGTTACTTCCTGATCGTTTGGGACATCGTCGAGTTCTGCAAACGCAACGGAATTTTGATCCAAGGGCGAGGATCAGCAGCAAACAGCGCGGTCTGTTATGCATTGGGAATCACCGCAGTCGATCCGGTTGGCATGGAACTTTTGTTCGAACGTTTTCTTTCGGAAGAACGCGGCGAATGGCCGGACATCGATCTCGATCTGCCAAGCGGCGATCAGCGCGAGCGCGCGATTCAATATGTTTACGAGCGCTACGGAAAACTTGGCGCAGCAATGACCGCGAACGTGATCACTTATCGTGGGCGGTCAGCGGCGCGCGAGGTTGGCAAGGTGCTTGGCTTCGATGATGAAACGCTCGGGCGTTTGTCCGGTCTGGTCCACACCTGGGAGTGGAAAGATCCGAAGGACACAACGGAGCGGCAGTTCAAAGACGCCGGCCTTGATCTACGCGACCGACGCATCAAGAAATTCTTTCAGCTGTACCTGGCCGTGCAGGACTTGCCGCGCCATTTGGGCCAACATTCGGGCGGCATGGTGATTTGCCAGGGTCAGCTTGATTCAGTCGTGCCGCTCGAGCCGGCGGCGATGCCCGGCCGCGTCGTCGTGCAATGGGACAAAGAAGATTGCGCCGACCTCGGCATCATCAAGGTCGATCTGCTGGGCCTCGGCATGATGGCCGTGCTGGAAGAAACGATTCAGATCATTCGCGATGATTATCACGAAGAAGTTGATCTCGCTCACTTGCCACAGGACGACCCGGCTGTTTACTCCGCCCTGCAACAAGCGGACACGATTGGCATGTTTCAGATTGAAAGTCGCGCGCAGATGTCTTGTCTCCCGCGTCTGCGGCCGCAAAAGTTTTACGACATCGTGGTGCAGGTGGCGAT
The DNA here is from genome assembly GCA_036001745.1 of Pyrinomonadaceae bacterium. GTDB lineage: Bacteria > Acidobacteriota > Blastocatellia > Pyrinomonadales > Pyrinomonadaceae > UBA11740. The sequence continues at coordinate 3,719 of DASYTZ010000161.1, read as the reverse complement.
CATTCGCCCCGGCCCAATCGTCGGCAACATGGTGAATCCTTATTTGGAGAGGCGGCTGGGGCGCGCGCCGGTCAAATATGCACATCCGGATTTGGAACCGGTGCTGAAACGCACGTTGGGCGTGCCTTTGTTTCAGGAGCAACTTTTGAAAATGGCAATGATCTGTGCGGATTTCACCGGTGGTGAGGCAGAAGAGTTGCGGCGCGCGATGGGCTTCAAACGTTCAGAGCAGCGAATGAAAGACATTGAAACAAAACTGCGGCACGGCATGACGAGGAAGGGAATCAGCGCAAAAGTGCAAGAGGAGATTGTGGATCAGATTGCTTCGTTCGCGCTGTATGGTTTTCCGGAATCGCACGCAGCCAGCTTTGCTTTGATTGCCTATGCCAGCGCGTATCTGAAGTGTCATTACCTGGCGGCGTTCACCGCGGCGACGCTGAACAATCAGCCGATGGGTTTCTATCAACCGTTTACAATTATCAAAGACGCGCAGCGGCATGGATTGAAAGTGTGGCCGGTGGATGTAACGCGATCTGAGTGGCAATGCACGGTGGAAGACAGTGAGCAGTGGGCAGTGAGCAGTGAGCAGAAAAACAGAGGTCAGAGATCAGAGGTCAGAGGTCAGAAGTTATCCACTCCTGATCGAGAGTTCGAGAACGCTGGTCGAATGCCATTGCAGTCCCGTAGGGATGAAATATTTATAGATAAAAGTGATAGTAAATTTTCCGAAGCCCCTTTAGGGGCGAAAGTGTTTCGCTCCTACGGAGCTTCGGATTCATTTCTAAGTTCAGATTCTATAAACATTCCGCCGCTCTGCGGCGGTCAAAACGATATTCGGAACCCCGCACTTCGGCTCGGTCTTCTCTGCGTCAAAGGCTTGCGTGAAGAAGCGGGTCGCGCAATTGTGCGGGCGCGAGCGGAGAAACCTTTTTCGAGTGTCGATGATTTGCACCGGCGCGTGCCGGAATTGCGAAGAGATGAGTTGCGAAAGTTGGCGGCGGTGGGGGCGCTGAATTTGATAGAACAGAGGTCAGAGGTCAGAGATCAGAGGTCAGAAATAAACTCCAAAGACCAAAATCCAAAGCCGAAACTCAGAAGTCAGAAGTTACACGTCAGAAGTCAGAGATCAAAAGATGAAACTGTGCAGACGTTGGACATTGGACGTTGGACTTTAGACAACAAACTACACCCTAACCCCCACACCCTACCCCCTACGACTCACCGTCGTGATGCTCTTTGGCACGTTGAACGCGTCTCGCGCGATCCCGGCCCGTTGTACGAGAAGCTGGAAGAGACGGCCGGCTCGCCGCTTCAGCCGATGACGCTGAATGAAAGATTGAATGCGGATTTGCGCGGCACGGGCATCACGATTGGCCGCCATCCGATGGCGCATCAACGCGCATGGCTCGACACACTGAGTGTTGCGCGCGCCGGAGCTCTCAAGGGCATGCGCAACGGAATGTGGGTGAAAGTCGCGGGCTGGGTAATCGTGCGTCAGCGACCAGGCACCGCGAAAGGATTTGTTTTTTTAAGTCTCGAAGATGAAACCGGCATCGCGAACATCATTGTCAATCCGCAAATATTCGAAACCAATCGCCTCGCGCTCGTGAACTATCCGTTTCTGCTGATCGAGGGAGTTTTGCAGCATCAGGACAATGTTGTTTCCGTCAAAGCAAAACGAATTGAGCCACTACAAATGAAGATTGAATCGCCGGGATCGCACGATTTTCATTAGAGATACAGAACCGCGTGCGTTAGCGAGCAGGACGACACGCCACCATCACCCCGCTTGCTACTGCAAGCGGTTCTGTAAAAACAAAAGGCGGGCCGCAGCCCGCCTTCCACTGAATACCATTGCGATTGTCTAAGGTCGCTTGCGTCGAGGCGGCGTGCTTATTTTCTCTGGAGTCACGTTCGCTTGGGCTTTCGACACGTCGATCAATTCCTTTGCTTCAGTCTTTAGCTGGCCGTCGGCAGCTTTGTCCACGTACAGCTGTAGATAATTGACTGCTTCCTGATATTTTGTTTTGTCGTTGTTGATGGCTCCGATATTAAAGAGGCTCTGTCCGATTCGCAGAATTGCTTCGGTGTCGTTCGGATCGGCCTCAAGAATTTTCTTGTAAGCATCCACCGCGCGATTGTATGCAGCCCCGACATCCGATGCTGCGTTTGCCGTATCAAATAGGATTTGCGCGACGTCTCTTTCCGCCCTCGCTTTCTTAGCCGGGTCAGTTTCGGCGGCTATGTATTCCGCATAAGCCTTCAACGCAGCCTCACCTTGCGATGCATCCGTCTTGACGAGTAAACGCATCCCTTCGGCGCGGTAAGAGAGAATTTCGAGCTTCTTAGAGGTTTGTGAAGCCTGCGCCTGGGGGTCGGTCGGTGGAGTTTCTTTATTAGCTACCTCCAGGCCTTTATTTGCGGCATCGACTGCCCCCTGAAAATCTTTCTTTGCGCTTTCCATATCGGCAGCTTTCTGAGCCTGATCGGTGCCTTTGACTGAAGCGTTGTAGTGATCAACGCCCCTCAGACGCAGGGTCAGGGACTTTTTCGAATAAAGCACAACCTGTTCAGGATCAGCGGCAAGTCCTTCGTCGAACTGCTTAACGGCCTCGTCATAATTCTTGGCATTGATGGCGTCCTGTCCTGCTTTGAACGTGCGCTGTAACGTCTCGTTAATGTTCGTTACGCGGTTCTTCTCGGCTTCGTATTTCTTTAGTTCTTCCGCTTGCTTTGTTTTCGCCGCCGCGTCGCCGCCCGTATTCCCAGACGACGTAGCACCTCCACTCTTGGCAACTGCTATCGCCTCGTCCTTAGACAGCTTTTTCCCGTCCCCGGGATTGAGTACAACGTCGACCGGAGCGTCTCGATTGATAACCTTGATGCCTCCGGTCGCGTTGGGTTGAGCGCCGGGAGCGCTGACCGATACAACGTATTCACCCACAAGCGGCAGTCCCGCAAAAACCCATTTTCCACTCTTGTCTGTTTTCGTGTGATATTCGCCGCTTATGTCCGTGCGGTAAACATCAATTATCGCGCCGACGACTGGCGCCGCATTGCCATCCGGGCCGATCAGCTTCACGCTGCCGCGCAGCGCGCCCGTCTGGGCCGAGCCCACCAGCGCCGCGCCCACGATCACTGCCGAGCCAATAACAATATTAAATAGATACCGACGCATTTAAGTTCCTCCGTAAAAGCTGCTGCCATTCGAGTGCAGCCAGCTTTAAGATGCCGTTGAGTTAACAGTAGTTGTAGCGAAAACCCGGCCTAAAGGTAAATACCCGCACCCGCAGTGTCAAGCATAGGGAATTGGATCTTTTATCCCAGCCTCGCTGAATGCACGAACACGCAGCGCGCAGGAATCACAGTGGCCACACGCGCGATCTTCAGACTGGTAACACGACCAGGTAAGTTGGAGCGGCGCTGCCAATTCCACGCCCCGTTTTACTATTTCTGACTTACGCAAGTGTATGACCGGGGTCACAATTCTGATTCGGGTTTGGGGCCTTGTGCCGATGTCGATGGCCCGCTGAAAAGCCTGGTAAAATTCGGGCCGACAATCGGGATATCCGGAAGAATCTTCGGCAACCGCCCCGATGTAAATTCGTCCCGCGCCGATTACTTCCGCCCAACTCGTAGCAATCGACAGCAAGTGCGAATTGCGAAACGGAACGTAGCTGGTTGGAATTTCGCGCGCGGCGAGATTCGCTTCAGACACT
>DASYTZ010000160.1:0-2070 GCA_036001745.1 Pyrinomonadaceae bacterium | reverse complement strand
TCATTTCAGTCCGTGAAACGGACGGCTGAAAACGGACCGAGGATTTCAGCCGTCCGTTTCACGGACTCATTAATGTTGACGTGGCATAACCCACCGATGAATCGGTGGGCTATTATCAAGCGTCCGCTACGCGAACTGAACAATCTTGAAAATTACCGAGCTCGAAATTCCTGACTACGAGCGCGTCGCCTCCTGCGCCGTCGATGGCGACTATCGCGGCTTCATCGCAATTCACAGCACGAAACTCGGTCCTGCTGTTGGTGGAACGCGATTTTGGAAATACGAGAGCGATGAGGCCGCAATCAAAGATCTACTGCGGCTGGCGCGCGGCATGACTTACAAGAACGCTTTGGCGGGAATTCCTTTTGGCGGCGGCAAATCGATCGTGCTGCGTCGGGACGGGGCGATCGATCGCGAAGAAATCTTTCGCGCACACGGTCGCTTTGTGGAATCTTTCGGCGGACAATACATCACCGCTGAAGATGTGGGCACGAATCCCGATGACATGGCAATTGTCCGAGAAAAGACGAAGCATGTCGCTGGCTTGCACGGACTATCAGGCGATCCTTCGCCATTCACCGCGCGCGGCGTCTTTCGTGCGATGCGGGCGGCGGCGAAATATCGCTGGGGTTCCGAATCTTTAGCAGGACGAACCGTTGCGCTCCAGGGTTGCGGCAATGTTGGTTATCACGTTGCGTCGAAGGTTAGCGAAGCAGGCGCGCGCTTGATTGTGTCGGATGTTGATGCGACCAAAACCGAGCGACTGGTGAAGGAGTTTGGAGCGACAGCAGCAGCGCCTGACACAATTTACGCGGCGAAGGCAGACGTGTTCGCGCCGTGCGCGCTCGGCGGCGTCATCAACGACGAAACCATTCCGCAATTCAAAGTCGAGATCATCGCGGGCGGCGCGAACAATCAGCTTTTGGAATCGCGGCACGGCGACGAACTAGAGAAGCGTGGAATACTCTACGCACCTGATTACGCGGCCAACTCCGGCGGCATCATCAATGGCTGCCGCGAGCTACTCGGCTGGGAAGCGTCACAATCGCTCGCGAAAGTTGACGAGATTTACGATACCGTCCTGGACATCTTCCGGACTGCGGAGGCGGAAGGCATTCCGACCAACAAAGCCGCCGATCGTTTGGCGGAACAGCGATTAAAGACTTAAGAAGTCATCCACAGATTACGCAGATTTCACAGACTAAACCCGTTGACTACGCTAGCCTCGATGCTGTCGCTAATTCTGCGTAATCCGCGTAATCTGCGGATTATTCAATCCGTTACCGTCCAAACCGCGACGCACTCAACGTCACATCAGCACGCGACCAGGCTTTCTTGAAGCGCGCTTCGACGAGAGCGGCATCGTCGTTCTTGCCTTGTGCCTTCAACGCCTGCGTCAGACCGAAAAGCGCCCAGCCGTTTTCTTTATTCCGTCGCAGGTCTTCCCAATAAACCGTTTCAGCTTCGGCGGGGCGGCCGGCTTCGAGCAACACTGCGCCGAGCGCGAGCCGCGGCGGATAATGAAACTCCGCCGGCTCTGTGTAAACCAGCGCATCCTCAAGCCGCACCGCGCGTTCGAGATGCGCGATCGCCGGATCGTAATCCTTTTTCGCGGCGGCCATTTCGCCGGACAGAACTTCCTGCGCGATCGTGAGAATCGCGCGCGCCGTGTTCGGCGAGAACAAAGGGCCATCGAGTGACTTGTCCGGCATTAATGCTGTCAGCTTCGCGAACTCCTGTTCGGCATCATTTGTCTGGCCTTTGCCGAGGAACGCGGTCGCACGCGCGTAATGCCATTGGCCGGTTAGGTACGCGCTGATTGTCGGCGGTTCAGGCTCGCGCAACATCTCGTCCCACTTTCCGAAACGCGTTAAGGCGTAGTAAGGCACGACACGAAATCCGGCGAGCAACGGAACTGCTTTCAGAGTGTCGTCGCTGACTTGCGAAGCTGCTTTGCGCGCGGCTGCGATGGCCAGCTTGCTGTTGCCTTCGGCAGTCGCCGCGAACCAGAGAAAGTGCAGGTTGTGCGGGTAGTAGGCCATCGGATAGAGGCCCTGTGCCCGACACTGC
>DASYTZ010000159.1:0-18249 GCA_036001745.1 Pyrinomonadaceae bacterium | reverse complement strand
GCGTTCGTGCGGTCAATGTACGCGCATGCGCGCATTACCGGCATCGATACTTCTGAAGCGATGAAAGCGCCGGGCGTTGTTGCTGTTTACACCGGCAAAGACATCGCGTCGAAGATTGGACCAGTTCCCTGCGCGGCGGCGCTGCCGGACTTGAAAGTGCCGGATTATCGCGTACTGGCGACCGATAAAGTGTTGTTCGTCGGCCATCCAATCGCCGCAGTCGTAGCGACTGACAAATATGCCGCTCGCGATGCCGTCGAATATTTACACCCGGGCGTCTATTTGGAAGAGTTGCCGGCGGTCGTCCATGTGATCGACGGAGTGCCCACCAGCCCCGTTATCCACGAACACTTCGGCGACAACATCGCGTATAAGTTGACCTCAGGCGAAGGCGATATCGATGCCGCCATGAAGGCGGCGGATCGCATCGTGACGCAAAAGATGATCCACCAACGGCTTGCTCCCATCGCGATGGAGCCGCGCGGCGTGCTCGCTCGATATTTTCCGGGCGAGGAAGAGTTGACCGTCTGGTCTTCGACGCAGATTCCGCACCTGCTGCGCACGCAACTCGCGTTAATGATCGGAATTGCCGAAAACAAGTTGCGCGTGATCACGCCGGAAGTCGGGGGTGGTTTTGGATCGAAACTGAACGTTTATGCGGAAGAAGCTTTGCTCGGCTGGATTTCGATGCAGCTCGGCAAACCTGTGAAATGGATCGAGTCGCGCCGCGAAAACATGCAGGCCACAATTCACGGCCGCGCGCAGGTCGGCACGGTTGAAGTGGGCGTGAAGAACGACGGCACGATCACCGGACTGCGTTATAACGTCGTCGCCGATCTCGGCGCTTATCATCAACTGTTGACGCCCGCGATTCCGACACTGACCGGATTGATGTTGAGCGGCGCGTACAAAATTCCCGCCATTCAGATGAACGTTACCGGCGTTTTCACGAACAAGATGTCCACCGACGCTTATCGCGGCGCGGGCCGGCCCGAAGCAACCTATGTCGTCGAACGCGTGATGGATATCGTCGCGCGCGAGTTGAATCTTGATCCAGTCGAAGTGCGGCGCAAGAACTTTCCGAAGGCGTCTGAGTTCCCTTTCCACACCGCAACTGGCTTGGATTACGACAGCGGCAATTACGACGGGGCGCTCGACAAAGCTCTTGATCTCTCGGGCTATCAGAAGCTGCGCGAAGAGCAGAAAAAAGCTCGCGATAACGGCAAGCTGATCGGCATCGGCGTATCCAGCTATGTCGAGATTTGCGCGCTGGGACCGTCACAGGCTATGCCCGCGGGAGGTTGGGAGAGCGCAACTGTCAGAATCGAGCCGACTGGCAAAGTGACAATTCTGACCGGGGCTTCTCCGCATGGACAGGGGCAGGAGACTTCGTTCGCGCAGATTGCTGCGGATGAACTCGGCGTCGATCTCAACGACGTCACTGTCATTCACGGCGACACGGGCGTCGTGCAATACGGCATTGGCACCTTCGGGAGTCGCGCGACGGCGGTTGGAGGCACGGCGGTGCTTATTGCGATTCAGAAGTTGAAAGAGAAAGCCGCAAAGATTGCCGCGCACATGATGCAGTGCGATGCGTCGCGCTTGTCGTTTGAAGCCGGATGTTACACGAGAGCGGAAGCTGCGGCCGCGGCTGCGACCGGCAAGTCCGAGCCGGTCGTTCCCGTCGGTGAAGCCCCTGGTGGCGCTTTGAATGAAGTGCCTACACCAACGAATGGCCGCACAAAGCTGACCATACAGGAGATCGCTTTGGCGGCGCACATCGCCAAGGAAATTCCTCCCGACACTGAACCCGGATTGTCGGCCACTTATTTTTTCGAGCCGAAGAATTTCACTTTCCCATTCGGCACGCACATCTGCGTGGTCGAAATCGATAAAGACACGGGCGAAACGAAGATCATCAAGTACGTCGCGGTCGATGATTGCGGCAAAGTGATCAATCCGCTGCTCGTCGATGGGCAAGTCCACGGCGGCATCGTGCAGTCGATTGGCCAGGCGCTTTACGAAGAAGTGATTTATGACGACCAGGGTCAGCTCGTCACAGGGGAATTGATGGATTACGCGGTGCCGAAGGCTGCGCAGATTCCGTGGTTCGAAACTGATCGGACTGAGACGCCTTCGCCGGTTAATCCGCTCGGAGTGAAAGGCGTGGGTGAAGCAGGAACCATCGGCGCGACGCCCGCGATCGTCAATGCGGTGATCGATGCGCTGGCTCCTTATGGAGTAAAGCACCTGGACATGCCGCTGCGACCAGAAGCCATCTGGAAAGTGATTCGCGGCTAGTTCGGAGCCTGACTATGCGGCTAAGACTCACTTACATTGTCACGTTCTTGTTCATTGCGTTCGCAGTGGTTTCTTGTAGCAGCAGTATTCAAACCGACAAGTCGATCAAAGAAGAACGCGCGTCGTCGGCTCAGACGGGTCCAATCGTGGTGACGGCCACGATCAGGATGAACGATGGCTCGGCCTTCCGTAACCGTGACTTTCATCTGATCACGATCTCACGTGATCAGAAAGGCGACATCAATCAGTTGGAGCAACTATTTGGTATCAAGAGTACTACGGACGAGAAGGGTAGCCTCCGGTTCGAAGTCCCGCGCGAGAAGGTCGCGGCGACCCATGAGTTTTCATTCGGGATGAATTCATCCAATCCTTATGGACCGCCGCTAATCATCCGCCGCAAAGACGCCAAAGAATTTTTGTCATTCAAAGCTGACGACAAAACCAAGAGCGTCGATCTGGGCGAAGTAATAATACCGATCGGTTGAATCGTTAAGGAGCATCATCATGATTCCAGCACAGTTTGACTACGTCCGTCCCAACACACTTGACGACGCACTGAGCGCACTCGCGCAAAACGAAGAGGCGAAGATTCTCGCCGGCGGACACAGCCTGATTCCGGCGATGAAGCTGCGGTTGACGCAGCCTTCTCTGCTCGTCGATCTCGGCCGCATCAAAGATCTCTCGTACATTCGCGAAGAGAATGGCCAGATTCGCATTGGCGCGATGACGACGCACTATCAGATCGAATCATCAGACCTGCTGAAGAACGTTTGCCCGTTGCTGCCGGAATGCGCGTCGCACATTGGCGACATGCAGGTGAGAAACAAAGGCACGATCGGCGGCAGCCTCGCGCATTCTGATCCGGCCGGTGATTGGCCCGCGGCAATCATCGCTCTGAATGCGGAACTGGTGGCCATTAGCAAGAGCGGCGAGCGCACGATCGCGGCTAACGATTTCTTTGTGGATCTGCTCACGACGGCGCTCGAGCCTGGCGAAATCTTGCGCGAGATTCGCGTCAACAAAACGAACGGTCGCACCGGTCATGCGTACGTGAAGATGCCGCATCCGGCGTCAGGCTTCGCTGTTGTTGGCGTCGCGGCAAACCTTTCATTCAACGGCGGGAGCGAATGCAAGGCAGCGAGCATCGGCATCACGGGCGTCTCTTCAAAAGCATATCGAGCATCCGCGGTAGAAACGGCCCTGACCGGCGCGGAACTAAACGACTCCACGATCGACAGTGCGGCCGCACATGCAACCGACGGCATCGACGTCAACGGTGACGTATTCGCGTCCGATGAATTCCGTCGCCATCTGGCGGCCGTCTACACGCGACGCGCGATCGCGGCGGCAATGAAGAGGGTGGGATAGAATCCGCAGATTAGGCTGATTACGCAGATAGGGAAGAACAATCAACGAGTTTTTGGCTTGATCCGTTTCGGTGCCTTTCTGCGAGACCTGCATAATCTGCGGATAATTTTTTCATGAAGATTAACGCCACTTACGAAATCCACGCGCCGCGCGAACGCGTGTTCGAGGCGCTAACTCAACCTGAAATCCTCCGTCGCTGCATTCCCGGTTGCGAATCGCTCGAAAAAATTGACGAGAATGCCTACGCCGCGACACTAAAGGCGGGCGTGGGCGCCATCAAAGGAACCTTCAAAGGTGAAGTCCGCCTCGAAGACATGCGCCCGCATGAACATTACCGGATCGTCGTGCAGGGGAAAGGCGCCGTCGGATTTGCCAAGGGTTCCGCCGATTTCGATCTGGAAGAAAAAGATGGCGGCACGCTGATCAAGTACTCAGGCGAGATGCAAATCGGCGGGACAATCGCCGGCGTGGGCCAACGAATGATTGAGGGCGCGGCAAAAATGATGGCGGCGAAATTCTTTTCCGCGCTCGAAGTTGAAGTGAAATCTCCCGCAGACATTTCGGATACGGCTCAAGGGCAATAACCTGATGGCACGATTCGGCGTGTTATACTTTTTTGCAGCCAAGCTTAGGAAATAGGAAAAGGATTGGATGTCAGTTCAATTTGCCAGACAACACCATTTCACGGTGAGCGAGTACGAGCGCATGGGCCAGACTGGTGTCTTTGCCCCCGACGCTCGGGTCGAACTCATTGAAGGAGAGATAATTGAGATGTCTCCCATCGGCAGTCCTCACGCGGCCTGCGTGGAGTTAGCCGCCGAAAACATTCGTCAACAAGTGCGCGGAAGATTTCTCGTCCGCACGCAAAATCCAATCGTTCTGGACGACTTTTCAGAACCACAACCTGACATCGCAGTGCTAAAGCTACGAAAAGATTTTTATCGCGCAGCGCACCCAAGACCGGAAGACGTTTTGCTGGTCGTGGAAGTCTCGGACACGACGCTACAATTCGATCGACAGGTGAAGATTCCTCTCTACGCGCGCGCCGGAATACCAGAAGCGCTGATCTTTAGTCTGCCAGATGAACATCTTGAATACTATTCCCAGCCAGAGACCACCAACTATCGGGTAACACAGATCCTAAAACGTGGCGAGCAGTTCAAATCAGTGATCGTTAAAGAAGTAATTCTCAATGTCGATGAGAACTTCGGATAGGCCGTTCAGTAACCCCTCGGCGCGTTCCTTCTCTTCTCCGCTTTCTGTTCTTCCGTCAACTTCGAAGTGTCGCCATAGGCTGCATCTTCCCACGCGCCGTACATCGGATTGGGCAAAACGATAAAGCGCGACCCGAACTGATTTTGGTTCTGTTCGGCAGCGCTCATACGACTATCAATCGTCTTGCTATTCTCGAACACTTCCGCAAAGTCGTTTAGGTTGTCGCCCATCAACAACACAATTCGATACTTTGCCGCCACCGATTGCCGGCGAGGTTCTTTGCTCGAACTGTCAGTCCGGATGAGCAACGTCTCATCAGTCACGTCGGGAAAGCCCGCGGCTTTCAAGTTTCGCGCGGTGCCTACTTTCTCAGCCACTTTGCGATTCGTAATGTAGAAAACGCGTACTCCCCGCGAGTTCGCGTAACGCAGGAATTCAACGGCGCCCGGCAACGCGGTTGCTTCGGCACGATTGCACCATTCGGTCCAGGTTTTTGACTCATACGAACGGCGGCTCTTAACCAGCATCGCCTGATAGCGACTGTTGTCGAGCACCGTCTCATCAACATCGACGATTACTGCGCGGCGTATCTTCTTGTTTCGATTAGCGCGGAAATCTTGATCCAACCGCAGACGCGCCAGGGAAAATGCCTGATAAGAGAGCGCGGCTTTCTCAGCCGAAGTTTGTGTCCAAACGATTGCGCCGACCTGATACTCATTGTCGGCCTTTTGCGCAAACGCAGTTGCTGAACAAGCCGCCAGCGAAAAGACGATTACGACAAGAGATCGATGTATCAACGATTTCATGGTTCTCTCCTCTGATAACAAAGAAGCGGATCACGCCCGCCTCAAAACAAATTGTGCAGAGAGTTTAGCGGACACCGGCTTGGCGGCGCGCGCGGGCGATGAACGTTTCGATGTCCGGGATGCTGCGCGCCAAGGCGCCGGTCATCCAGCTCACGCCCGTGTCGGTCACCAACATGTCGTCTTCGATGCGCACGCCAATCCCTTTGTATTTTTCAAACGCCGGCCGAATCGCAGCAATGAACTTTTCGTTCTCCGGTGTTTTCGGCAAGTTATCCAGCGCATCCAGCCGAATGTAAATCCCCGGCTCGTTGGTGAAGACCATCCCGGGTTCGAATGTTGTGCCGCCGCCAACATCGTGTACATTCATGCCGAGCCAGTGCGACGTTCCGTGCATGAACCAGAGACGGTATTGCCAGTCCGCGTTGCGATCCGTGATCAACCCGAGTTTCAATAGCCCATCCTTGATAACTTCGGTCGCCGCGTTGTGGACCTGCGAAAGATTCGCGCCGGGCTTGATGACTCTCGCGGCCGCTTCCTGCGCGTCGTAAACGATTTGATAAATCTCAGCCTGCTCTTTCGTGAACTTGCCGCTCACGGGAAATGTTCGTGTGACGTCAGCGGAGTAATGACCGTATTCAGCGCCGACGTCCATCAACATAAGCTGGCCCGGTTTCACCGGACCTTGCGACTCTTCGTAGTGCAAGGTCGTCGCATTCGGTCCGCACCCGACAATATCCGGGTAACCCCAGTTGTCTGCGTTGCGCAGCTTGAACGTGTACGCCACCTGCGCATCGACTTCGTATTCCCACTTGGTCTGAGCAGCAAAAGCCTGCGCGCGTTGATGGGCTTCGATGCTGATGTCGATCGCGTGCTGCATGATTTCCAGTTCCATCGGCGATTTGCGCACGCGCATCTGCGAGAAGATCGGAAACGCACTCTGGATTGTGAACCCCTTGTCTTTCGGCCAGTTTGCGGCCAAGCGCTGCTCCTGACGATATTCACGGCTTTCGAGCTGGGGATTGGCTTGCGTGTTCACCAGCAGATAAAGCGCAGCTTGGTTTTGCTCTGCCGACCGAAAGAGCGGACTGAACGACGGGAGCGTCTCGTCAATGAGACCCGGTGGAGGGCTAGGACGATTCGATAACAAAACATTCTCCGGCTTGGGGTTGTATGCCTCATGCTTCTGCACGGCTTGAATGAAGGGCGCAAATTCACTCGCCTCCCAAATCTCTGCGATGCCCGAAAGCTGGGCCGCCTCCTGCGGACTATACATATGGCCGGTCCAGGTTTCCGCGCGCGCATCGCGGCGTGGCAGAAACAAAATTTCCGACGGATTGTGAGCCGGTATCAACACCAGCGTTGCGCGCTTCTGATTTAGATTCGTCAGATAGTAGAGATTGTTTTCCTGCCGAAAAGGAAAATCGACGTCGTTCGTGTAAACGCGCGGCTCGGCGCTGAACATAATCAAGAGCGACTTTGGCCCAATCGTGTCGGCAACACGTTTCCGCCGGCTGGCCAACTCCGCTAAACGCTTCGCATCGTCGAACACGGGCGCGGGCGGAGTGATGCGAATCGCCGGCGGCTCAGCAGTGCTCACTGCGGCTGTGGTGTACGAGAGTGGCGAGCCCACGATCAGCACGGCCGCGATCGCGATCAAAGCAAACAAGACCCTGCGAGTTTTATTGTTCATCTTGAGATCCTTGGAGTGTTTTCTTTCGATTTTGGTGCGCATTGGAAACGGCGGGCTACAAAGGGCCCCATTACTCAGGCCGCGGTCGGCGCCGATTGGGCGGCATCATCCCGGGCGGAATGACTCGTGTGCGACCATCAGGAAAAGTCACAATAGTGGTCCCGTCAGGCCGGCGTTCCATGCGAGTTCCGTTTGGAAAAGTGCGGACGCGCGGCTCTTCCGGCGAGCGTTGTGTGTTGGGCGGATGGCCAAACGGATCGGTGGCCGGCGGTTCAGGAACGCGCGGTCGATCAGCAGTCCGGTTTTGGTCGCGAGTGGCCGCGTCTGTTGCCGGTGTCGGCTTGCTCGTCGCAGCCTCCGACTGTTTCGCGGTGTGTTTTGTGACCTCAGTTTTCGGGGTCGCGCTTTTCACTTCAGGTGTCGCCGTCTGTCCCATCGTGTCAAAGGCCGGCGTCGGAACGGCCGGCCCAGGGCTTTCTGCCGGCGGAGTCACAGTCACAGCCGCCTGCGACTTTCGCGCCCGATAGATAAAGAAGCCGCCGGCGCCGCCCGCAATCACAAGCAGCACCAGCGCCGCTGCGATCCATGTGCGCGAACTTTTCCGTTGCGCGGATGCCGCGCGCACGACTGTCGCGGTTTCCGGAGCGACTGTGCCGCCACGGACCTTCGTCGCATCATCCGCCAGCAGGGTCTGCGCTTCACTCGCGAAGCCTCTTGTTTGCTGTCCGGCGATCTGTGTACCGGCTGCGGGTGAGCTCGTCTTCGGAGTGGTAGTCGTGCCAGTTGAAGTGATCACGGTCGCCGCTTCGGCAAGCGCTCCGGTTGCGGCAGAGCGCAGAGCGTCCCGCATCGCCTGCGCTGACTCATATCGATCGTCGCGCTTCTGTGACATCGCCATCTGTAAGACTTGCGCGATCGAGGGTCTAACCTGCGGAGAAACTGAATCCGCCGGCGCCAACGGATCATCCATGCCGTTGACAATAGCTCCGGCGCGGCTCAACGCATCTGGCGGTTTCACGTTCGTTAGCAAGTGATAGAGCGTTGCGCCCAACGAATAGATGTCGCTGCGCGGATCAGTTCCCAATCCCTGCACCTGTTCGAGCGGAGCATAGTTTGGTGTGTAGCCGAAGATGCTTGCCGAGGTGGTCACGACTGACATCTGTCCGCCGGAACCCTTCGCCAAACCAAAATCGAGCAGCACAATTTGACCACGCGCCGTCAGCTTCAAATTTTGGGGCTTGATGTCGCGATGAATGATTTGCGGCTCTTGCGTGTGCAGGTAATCCAACGCGTCGCAAAGCTGATCGGCCCAGCGCAGAACTTCAGATGGTGGAAAGGCGCCCTGGCGGCGCGTCTGCATCTCGAACAAATCTTCCCCGGGAATGTATTGCATCACCAGAAACTGTCCGTCGCCTTCCGTGAAGTGATCGCTGACGCGCGGTAAAGCCTGATGATGAAGCCGCGCCAAGAGCCGTGCCTCGCGCTCGAACTGTTTGCGCAATTTCTCATCAGTAAACAGCGTCTCTTTCAGCGCCACAACGGTGTCGAGACGCAGATCGACCGCTTCGTAAACCGCGCCCATACCGCCCTGGCCAAGCTGCCGGACGATTCGATAGCGCCCTTGCAGAATTGTTTCCGGTGACAACATTAGTTACTCAATAACTGCGAGAATTCTCGACGAGTTTATCATTGCCGCGTCAGGCAAGGCTATCCTCACCAGCCTTTGTGCGACTAATTACACGACCGGCCGCCGCAGTCGGTTCTGTTTTGACGAGTAAGCGCGAACATTGGTCTTTTGGATCTGTTAAAAGTATGCTAGCCGTGCTTGAGCCAGCCCATTCAATTCAACCACGACGATGATGTCATCGACGTCACGCCCGAACGGCCACGCCGGCGACGACGACGTTGGTGGATTTGGATTGCCATTGCGGCACTTCTGTTATTGTTCGTCAGCTCCCGCGCGCTGTCGATTTACATGTCCACGCTGTGGTTCGGATCGCTCGGCTACTCGTCAGTCTACTGGTACATCTTCAAACTCAAGCTCGAGCTGTTCGTAATCTTTTTCCTTCTGACGGCGCTTATTTTGCGTGGTGGTTTCTGGCTGATCGAGCGGGCCTTTGCTTCGTTTGATATCGGGCCGCGCACCGTCTTTATTAATCAGCAGCCGGTCAGTATTTCACCGGGCCGCTTTCTCCGACCGATTGCGTGGATTGTCGCGATTGTGGCCGGCCTGATCTTCGGGTTCGGCATGCGGGAAGAGTGGCGCGATTTTGCTTTGTACTTTCATGCGCCGCAGACGAGTCTCGCCGATCCGATCTTCAATAAACCCGTCAGTTTTTATCTGTTCACGCTGCCCGTCTATGACGCGATGAGTTCGTGGCTGCTGTATCTGGCCGTGATCATTCTCATCGCAGCAATCGCCTATGCCGCGCTCGCCGCTACCCAGGAGACTGTCCTCGCGAGTGCGAAAGACAAGAAACCGTGGCGAGTCGGCATCGCAGTAGTTTCATGTCCGCTGGCTGTATGTTTGTTGGTAATTGCGTGGCGGACTTTGCTGTCGCGTTACCCTTACCTTTGGGAGGACCACCAAATATTTTCCGGCGTGACGTACATGGAAGCGAATCATCTGCTTCCCGCGCTTCGCTGGGTCGCCGTTGCGTTGGTAATCGCTGCGATCATTTGCCTCATTAACGCTTTCAGTCTCCGCCGGACCAGAATCCTGGTCGGCGCGGTTGCCTTGCCGGCGGTTGTCTACCTGATCGCGGCCATAATAATCCCCGCGTACGTCACCAATTTCATCGTGAAGCCCAATGAGTTAGGGCGCGAAACACCCTACATCGAGCAAAACATTGCCTGGACACGCCGCGCATTCGGCATCGACAAGATCGAACAGAGAAATTTCGAGGCTGAGACTTCAGTCGAATCGTTCAACCTGCAAGATAACCGCGCCACTCTGGACAACATTCGTCTCTGGGATTGGCGCGCCTTGCAGGACACGCTGAAACAGATGCAGGCAATCCGCATTTACTACGACTTCCCTGATGTCGATGTGGATCGGTATCAAACGGGCGGACAGGTGCGGCAGATGATGATTGCGGCGCGCGAATTGAATGTAAACAAGCTGCCGGAAACTTCCCGGAACTGGATCAACCAGCGCTTGATTTACACACACGGCTTTGGCTTGACGATGAATACGGCGAATGAATTCACGGCTGAGGGCCGTCCACGGTTCATTCTGTCGAACATGCCCGTCGAATCCTCCGCTCCAGACGTTCAGGTCAAACGGCCGCAAATCTATTTTGGGCAGGAGACCAGCACCGACGTCTACGTGGACACGAAACAAAAGGAGTTCGATTTCCCACAGGGCGAGTCGGACAACTACACGATCTACGAAGGCTCTGGCGGCATCAGGATCGGCAGTGGCCTGCGGCGCTTGATGATCGCCTGGGCGGAAGGCGACTTGAGCAAAGTTCCTTTCTCTGACGCCATCACGCCCGACAGCCGTTTGCTGATTCATCGGAACATTCGAGAGATAGTAAACGGTCTGGCGCCGTTCTTGATCTACGACCGCGATCCATACGTCGTCGCGGGCGCTGATGGAAATCTCTATTGGATCATCGATGGCTTCACCGAAACCGCGAGCTACCCGTATTCGCGGCATCACAAGGTCGATGACAACGACGTTAACTACATTCGCAACAGCGTCAAAGTAGTAATCGATGCCTACAACGGGACGACGAACTTTTACGTATTCGACCCCGAAGATCCGCTGATTGCGGCTTACCGCGCCACGTTCCCGTCGCTGTTCAAAGACGCGAGCCAAATGCCCGCCGACCTGCGCGCGCACGTCCGCTATCCCGAGACCTTGCTGCGCGCACAGGGCGATGTCTTCGGGCTGTATCACGTGCAGAACGCGCGGGTCTTCTTTCAACAAGAAGACGCGTGGAACGTAGCGCAACAAGTCGTTTTGGACGAGCAAAACAGGAAACAGGTTCAGGCGATTGACCCCTATTTCGTGCTCATGCAACTGCCGGGAGAGCAGAAGAAAACCGAGTTTGCGTTAATTCTG
Source organism: Pyrinomonadaceae bacterium (assembly GCA_036001745.1). GTDB lineage: Bacteria > Acidobacteriota > Blastocatellia > Pyrinomonadales > Pyrinomonadaceae > UBA11740. The sequence goes on along the minus strand of DASYTZ010000159.1, from coordinate 6,800 downwards.
CCGTTCACGCCGGCGAACCGAAACAACATGATCGGCTGGATGGCCGGTCGGTCAGACGGTGAGGATTACGGAAAGCTGCTCGCCTACAACTTTCCCAAGTCACGCCTGATCGATGGGCCGCTGCAAATCGAAGCCCGCATCGATCAGAACGCTCAGCTCTCGGCGCAATTCTCACTCTGGAACCAGCAAGGCTCGCGCGTGGTGCGCGGGCATCTGCTCGTGATCCCAATCGGCAAATCGCTGCTTTACGTCGAGCCGGTTTATCTAAAGGCGGAAAGCAGTCCGATGCCCGAATTGCGCTTGGTTGTGCTGGCGACGCAAGAGCGACTGGCCTTTGGCCAATCGTTCGACGAAGCGATGGCTAATTTGTTCGGTGACGTGGCCAAACAAACGACCGAACAGAAGCCGGCGGAGCAAAAGCCCTCCGTCGAAGCTCAACCGAAGGCGTCACTGTCGCCACCGACTCTGACAACACAGCAGCTCATTAACCGCGCGGTTCAGGAATTCGAGGAGTATCAGAGACTAACAGCGGCGGGCAGGTTGGCTGAGGCTGGCAAGAAACTCGAAGAACACAAGCGCACACTCGAAGAACTCAAACGTTCGGCGGGCAAACCGTAATTACTGCTTTAGTTTTTCCTCAAGCTCGCGTCCCTCCTTCACTGCGTCGTTATATTCAGGCTCATAGCCGGGTTTAGGCCCTTTCTCGAACAAGATTTGAAGTTGCCTACGCGCGTCTTCGGTTCGATGAGCTTCGGCGTACGCCTGGGCAAGTCGTAAACGCAGTAGCCCGTTGTTCTCTCCAAATTTCAATCCCTTTTCGAGATAACTGATTGCTTTGTCCACGTCGCCGCCAAAAATCCTCGGCGCCTTCAAGTACACCTGGCCGAGCGCCATGTACGCACTACCACCTTCGAAGCCCTCGTCCAATTTTAGTACCGCTTCCATCTCATACTTGATGTCTTCAATGTCCGTCAATCCGGCGAGCGTGCTTATCTCTGCGTTGCCGCCGTAATTCGCGCCTAGCCAAAAATGTCCCTCTGGTTTCCCATCATTTAGCTTGACTGCGAGCTTCCCAGCTTCGATTCCGTCGCGAAATGCCTTTTCCTTTTCTGTTTCGTCCGTCGTATGCATCCCCAGAAAGTAGTTGAACTTCGCGAGCCGCCAAACGATCTCGTAATCCGTCGGATTGCTGGCCAAGGCCTGCCGTAGGCCGATCAAGCCTTGCCGCACCTTCATAAGGTCGCTTCGTTGGGCGTAAAGTTGGTCGGCTTCGGCGGCCGAGTTAACCGATGGCGCCGTCGGAGGCGCCGGAACGGCCTCGCCGGACGATTTTCTGCACGCCATAACGCCGGAAAGAGCGACACCACATAGGCACAGAATGCCCGCTTTCCGGCCTAAATTCGAGATTCGCCTCAGTCCGACAGCTATATTGTATGGTTGTCGCATACAGCGTATGTCTAGCTTTCCAAACGCCCTCGTCTCAGGTATAGTGGACGCCCCAGCAATCGAATCCCGAACGGAGAAACTGTGGCAGCGGCGGCATTCTACGACCTCGAAGGCACTCTAGTCAGCACGAACCTGGTCCACACGCTGGGGTTCTACGCGCGAAACCAACCGGACCTGTTTCGCAGCGTCAAGAAGAGCGCCGCAACACTTCTGAGCGTTCCCCTCTTTGCGGTCAGCGATCAGTATAGCCGAAAAGTCTTCAACGACCTCTTCTTCAAACGTTACAAGGGCGAGTCAGAGGATCGCATGCGGTTTTTCGCGGACGAGCTGTTTCAGAAGGTCCTGAAGCCTGCCGTTTTCCCCGGAGCATTTGAATTGATCGAAAAATCGCGGAGCCTCGGACTTCGACAAGTGGTCGTGACCGGCGCGCTCGATGTGTCGGTCATGCCGCTGATGCAATATCTCGGCATCGATGACTACGTGGCCAATCGTTTGGAGTTCGTGAAGGGCGTGGCGACCGGCCGTCTGTTGCCGCCGGTGCTCGCCTCAGCAACCAAAGCATCATGGATTCGCACATTCGCCGAGCGGGAAGGAATCAATCTCAGCGAATCCTTTGCCTACTCAGACAGTATGAGCGACTTGCCGATGCTGTCGATCGTTGGTCATCCCGCAGCGGTCAATCCGGATTTCCGTCTGCGACAAACCGCTTTGCATCACGATTGGCCGATTTTGAATTTGAAATGAGCCACAGATGAATACAGATTCACACCGATTCTTTTCTGCTTATCTGTGCAGATCTGTGTTAATCCGTGGCTGGTCCTAAATATGGCACTTCAACTGAGAAAAAAGACACACGAATCGATCGTCTACATCGACAGTGACAGCGCACCGCGCATCATGCCGTCGGGCGAGGATTTCATTCTCGAAGACATTCCCGTCGGCACGCGCGTGCTTTATCCGAACCCGCCGCTGAAAGGGTTACCGAATCGTGAAGCTGCGATTCGCTACGCGCTGAATCATCCACTCGGATGCGATCCGCTGTTTGCGCAACTCGAGCCGGGGATGAAAGTCACGATAGCCGTCGATGACATTAGTCTGCCGCTGCCCCCGATGGCTACACCCGACATTCGGCAGACCATGCTTGAAGTCGTGCTGGACATGCTCGCTGCGAGTGGCATCGACGACGTCCACATCATCATTGCCAATTCCCTTCACCGAAAAATGACGCCGTGGGAAATGAAGCGAATGGCCGGGCAAAAGATTTACGACGCGTTCTATCCCGATCGCTACTACAACCACGATGCTGAGTGGAAAGAAGGGCTAATCAAGATTGGCGAGAGTCGTCACAAAGAGCCGCTGGTTCTCAACCGTCGCGCCGCGGAAAGCGATCTGCTGATTTACTGCAACATCAACTTCGTGCCGATGGATGGCGGGCACAAATCCGTCGCTGTCGGTCTCTGCGATTACGAGTCGCTGCGCGCGCATCACGAGCCGCAGACGATTCGCGATTCCGACAGTTACATGGATCCGGCACGCTCCGAGCTTGCCAACAAATGCATTCGGCTTGGCAAGATTGTCGATAAGGAACTCAACGTCTTTCACATCGAATCCTCCATAAACAATCGCATGTACGGAAGCGACATGGACTTCCTGCTCAAGAACGAGGATGACTTTACCGCGTTCGATCGCATGAAGTTCGAAGCCATGCGCTACACCATGAGCAAACTGCCGCGACCGGCGCGGAGAAAGCTGTTGCACTCGCGGCCCTCGCAATATCAGATGACCGCGTGCTACGCCGGCAAGACCGAACCAGTCCATGCAAAAATCATCGAGAAGGGATTCCAGCAATATGCAATTCCAGTGCGTGGCCAATGCGACATTTTGATCACTGGAATTCCGGATATTTCTCCCTACAACGTGTATTCGATTTTGAATCCGCTGCTCGTGCAGGTGATGGGCCTTGGATATCACTTCAACTTCTATCGCAATAAGCCGCTGCTAAAGAAAGGCGGCGTGCTGATCATTCATCACCCGTGCTACGACCAGTTCGATCACAACTTTCATCCGAGTTATATCGAGTTCTTTAATCGTTTGCTTCCGGAATCGCGCGACGCTTTTTATTTGCGCGAAAAGTACGAGCGCGAGTTCGCCAACAATCCAAGCTACGTCGAGATGTATCGCCGCGGCAATGCGTATCACGGCGCGCACCCGTTTTTCATGTGGTACTGGGGCGAGAACGGCCGCCAGCACGTCGGCAAAGTAATCGCCGCGGGCGCCGAGAACGCGCACGTGCCTGCAATGCTCGGGTGGGAACGCGCCGATAACCTGACGGAGGCCGTCGCGATGGCCCGCAATTACATGGGTAATTCAGCGGAAATTACGATGCTGCATCAACCAATGATCGGCATCGCGGATATGGAATAGAACTTTGGATTTGGGCACAGCAAAAGGAATTCTGCCGCGAGTGATCGCATTCGCCAGCACTTTACTGCTGTCAATGGCGCTGGTGAGTCTGCTGCCCAGCGCTCGTGCGCGGAGGCAAATGAATTTTGCCCGGGCGGCAGCCGACGGCAACGTTCGCAGCATGCGCTTTCTGCGCATGGCGGGGGCCAGCATCAACTCGAGCGGCAGTTGTTGCCCGCCTCTTTTTCTCGCGGCGGGAGAAGGCCGACTCGACGCTGTTCGTTATCTGCTTGATCAAGGAGCCGACGTGAATGCCCGCGACGAACGCGGACGCTCGGCGCTGACGGAGGCCGCATTTTACGGCAACCCCGCGATAATCAAAGAATTGATTTTTCGGGGCGCGGACTTGAATGCGATTTCAGATGAAGGCACAGCTCTCGACGTTGCTGTGCAGACAAATCGTGTGGCTGCAATTGAGCTACTGAAACATTACGGGGCGAAGCGAGCCTGTGAACTTGACAGATCCTGCTGACGAGTTATTGACGATGACGACGAAACTTTCACCAACTGAGATTTTCCAGGACCGGCGAGTATTTGTTATTGGCGCGACCGGCTTTCTCGGCAAAGTCACGCTCAGCATGTTGCTGCACCGCTTTCCGAACATCGGCAAAGTTTACGTGACGGTGCGCGCGCGGTCGCAGGAAGAGTCAGAAGCGCGATTCTGGAACAACGTCATCACCGCGCCGCCTTTCGATCCTTTGCGTGAGCGTTATGGCGACGCGCTCGACGGATTCATTCGCGACAAAGTCGTCGTCGTTGGCGGCGACATCGCGGAAGAGAACCTCGGCTTCAGTGAAGAAGCCGCCAACCGTGTCGCCGGCGACATCGACGTGCTGATCAACTCAGCCGGCAACGTGACTTTCAACCCAACTCTCGAAAGCGCCTTGCGCACGAACGTCGTCGGCACCCAAAACGTGATCGCTTTTGCGAAGCGGATGAAGCGCCCCTGCCTGGTCCACATCTCGACGTGTTTCGTGGCCGGCAACCGATCCGGATCCATCTGGGAAGACAATGAGGTCCTCGGATACTTCCCGCGTCGTGTTGAACTGAGCGGCGTCGAGTTTTCCGTGCAGGAAGAGATACGCGACTGCGCGAAGATGTCTGAACGCGCTCGTGAAGAAGCGAAGGATGCAATGATGGCCGCGTACTTTCGCGAGCAGGCGCGCAAGCGACTGAATGAAGAGATGCGCGATGCTGACGACCCCGACGCGCTCGGACTGGCGGTCGCGCGCGAGCGAAAAGTTTGGGTGCGTAACCGCCTCACCGAGATGGGAATTCAGCGCGCTGAGTTCTGGGGCTGGCCCAACATCTACACCTACACAAAGGCTCTGGGCGAGCAACTGGTCGCCGCCGAAACAGACATGGTGCGCAGCATTGTGCGGCCAAGCATCGTTGAGTCGGCGAAAGATTATCCCTTTCCCGGTTGGAACGAAGGCTTTACGACGACCGCGCCGATTGTTTTCATGACCTTCAAGGGACAACGGCAGATTCCAGCCAACAAGAAATTGATTCTCGACATCACGCCCGTCGACCAGGTGGCGGCGGTGATGCTCGCGGTCGCGGCGCAGGCGTGCCTCGAGCAGCCAAAGCTCGTCCATCAAGCCGCCACGGGCGATTCGAACCCGAATAACATGGAGCGAATCATCGGGTTGGTCGGTTTGTATCGCCGTCAGGAAGAAGTGAAGAAAGAGACGGGTTTGCGCCTGTTTCGCGAGATTTCGGCACGTTTTGAGCCGTTTGCCGTCTCGCCCGAGCGTTTTGAATCGGCGTCGATCCCATTGATGAACAAGGCCGCGAAGAAAACTTCCGAACTGCTGGATTGGGCGCGTCCCCGCTGGGGTGGCGGCCGTTACGAAGGCGTCATCAATCGGATGATAGAGACCGTCGATCGCGTCGAGGAGCAGACGCGCGAGGCGAAAGAAGCCTTCGAGATGTTTCTTCCCTTCACCGTCGAGAACGAATACGTATTTCGCTCTGACAATGTGCGCGCGTTGTTCAATCGCATTCGCGAAGATGAACGACAACTTCTCACCTGGAACCCGGACACGTTCGATTGGCACGACTACTGGCTCAAGGTTCACCTGCCCGGATTGACGAAATGGGTGCTGCCGACTCTTGAAGAAGATATGCGCGCGCAGCCGAAACGCGTCTACACCTATCGCGATCTTGTCGAGCTGTTTGAAACAACCACGAAACGTCATGCAACCCGCGTGGCGATGCGCATTGAGCGTGACGGCCGCAAAGAACAATACACCTACGCAGATTTGCGCGAGCTGGCAACCCGCGCGGCTTCGTTCTTTGCCGCGCATGGAATCAAGTCGGGCGATCGCGTCATTCTGTTCAGTCACAACGCGCCCGAATGGGGCATGACTTACTTTGGCGTGTTGAAGGCCGGGGCGACTTGCATTCCGATTGATGCTGAGAGTTCGGCGAATGAAGTGGTCAACTTTGCCGGTGCTGGCGATGCGGCGGCGATCGTCATCAGCGCGAAGTTGCTCGAAGAGCACTCCGATTTGCGCGACAAACTCACCGCGGCCGGACTGAAGGATGTTCGCATCTGGACGTTCGACGAAGTTTACGAACTGCCGTCACAGGAAGTTGAAGACGAGCGCATCGCGCTCTTGCCACAGCGCGTGTCGCCGCAGTCAGTCGCCTCGCTCATCTTCACATCGGGCACGACGGGTCGCCCGAAAGGCGTGATGCTGTCGCATCGCAACCTGACGAGCATGGTCTCGATGCTCTCGTCCGTGTTCGACATGGACACGAGCGACGGCGTGTTGTCGGTTCTGCCGCTGCATCACACGTTCGAATTCTCGACCGGTTTCCTGACGCCTCTCAGTCGCGGGGCGCAGATCACTTATCTCGATGAACTCAACAGCGAAAACCTCGCC